>NZ_JBKHDN010000038.1:0-17485 GCF_046541315.1 Halochromatium sp.
GCCCTGATCGTCGCCCTGGCAGCGGTCCAGATAGGCACGGTAAGCGGCCTCGGTGTCGCGCTCCATGGCTTGCCTGTAGGCCTCGAGATCGGCGGCCCCGGGCCTTGAATCAGCGCTGGAGCTTGCTGGCGCGCTGCCTGCGCGCAAGTCCGCGAGGCGTTGCTCGGCCCGCTCGCGATGGGCACAACCGGTGACCCGGCAATCGGCCAGATAAGCGCGATAGGCGGCCTCGCTGTCGAGGCGCTCGGCCTGCGCGAAGGCGGCGCGGTCGAGTTCGGCCGCGCGTTGGGCGAGGGCGGCTTCGCGGGCGTCCGGCAGCCAGCCGGGGGGCCAGGGCCGGTCGAGCATCCACCATCCGCCCGCGATGAGTCCGGCTGTCGCCAACAACAGCAGGCCGCGCCTGGCGCGCTGGCTCGGGGCCTGCGGGGGGCGCCCCGAGGCCTTCTGGCCCGCCTTCCTCGCCGTGCCGAAAAGCCCCCGTTGACTGTTGTCGTCATCGGCAGCGCGCGCGTTGCCGCCGAGGCGCTTCGCGAGCGCTCGTTTGGCGGCGGCGCGAGGAGAGGCAACAGGGGAGGGAATCCTGGATCGCATGAGGCTGATCAAGCCAGTACCGGATAGGTGAGATCGAGTTCGTCCAGCGACCGCGCCGCGCCGGCTGGCGAGTAGGGCGCGAAACGCAGGGTTTCGGCGCCGCTCATCGGGCCGGCGACCTGGCTGAGTCGCGTCAGACGCGCGCCCTGACGCACCAGGTACATCAGGTAGGTATCGCGCAGGGTCGCGGCCTGGACCTCGCTGGCGTGGGCGATACCGGCGTCGGCGGCCAGCAGGCTCAGGCGATGCGTCAGATCCTCGAAGGCGGCGCGGTCGAGCCCTGCCCAGGCCGGTAGCGGATCGGCGTCGGCGAACAGCGCCCGTAATCGCGGCGGCAGCTTCAGCACCCGGGTGCCGAGATGCAGATCGCCATCGGCAAGGGCGAAACGGTCATGGGTCAAGGCCGCTGCTTCGTCCGGTTGGACGCCACATAGCAGGAGTCCGATCAGCTGGCGCTCGGTGACATCGGCCAACTGCCAGAGGGCCTCGACCTCACCGATCATCAGCGGTCGCGGCGCTGGCGCGGGCGCATGGGTCACGGAGGGTTCGGGGCTGGAGGCATCGGCCCCGGGGACCCCGGGGGCCTCGGAACCGGCGGCATCGGAGAGGTCCGCCGAGCGTGACCCGGGCGCGCCCAGCTCGCCGGAGTGTCCTGCGCGCCTCGGCAGTCGCGCTCCGGCCGCGGCGCTTTGGGCGTCGGCCTGATCATTGGTCTCGCTGCCCCAGATACGCACGCCGGTGACCGGCAAGGGCGGTCGCGAGCCTCGCGCCTTGGCGTCGAGCCACATCAGGACGATGAGCGTGACCAGGCCGACGGCGCCCGCCGCGGCCAGGGTCAGCCCCAGATCCCGCCCATAGTCGGGGCTGATCGGAGCGCGCGGCGCGAAGGCCGGTTCGATGATCTCGATCTGCGGGTAGCTGGCAAGCGACGTGGTTTGCAGGCGGGTCCGTTGCGACTCGACCTCGCGCTGCATCTCCTCGAGGCTGGCCAAATCCTGTTGCAGGGCCTCGAACTCGGCGAAGCCGGACGAGAACCGCGAGGCACGCGCCTTCTGCTCGGTCAGCGCGCGGCGCAGTTCGAGCACACGCTCGCTGGCCCGGTCCAGATCCTCGCGGGCCATTGCCAAGGCCTGCTGACGGCCTGCGCGTTCGACCTCGTCGATGCGCGCCTCCAGCGCGTCGAGACGCTCGACGATCCGGCGCTTGTTGGGATCCTTCTGGATGAAGAGTTCGGTGTAACGCTCGCGCAATTCCCGGGCCCGCGCGCGGGCCTGGGCGGCGCGTCGATGCAGGTCCGAGAGTTCGTTCGCGAAGGGCTCGGGCAGGGCGCGTTGGTCAATGGTGGTCGCGCCTTCAAGGATGTCGAGACGCTCGCCGGCCGTCCTCGCCGCGCCCTCGGCCTCGCCCAACGCCTCCTGCAGCAGGTCCAGGCGCTTGAGTGCGTCGTTGCTGTCGCGCTCGAGGGTGACGATGTCAAAGCGCGTGCGGAAGTCGTCCAGCATCGCGCGCTTGGCCCGGATGCGTTGCGCCAGCAGACGCGCGCGCTCGTCGAGCTTGTCGAGCCGATCGCCGACCTGGGTCTCGATCTCGCGTTCGCGCAGGGCTCGATAGGCGGCCAGCCACTGGTTGACGAGGGTGGCCAACAGCGCCGGCTCGGCGCCGGTGGCGCTCAACTCGACCAGGTTGGTTTGCGGCACCAGGGACACCTCCAGCATCGACAAGAGGTCATCCGGGGTCAGGGCCGCGATGTCTGCCAGGCGCTCGGCGTTGCCGGGGTTCGTGTCGCCGCGCACGGTGTCGCGCAGCCGTGCCAGGGTGTCTTCCAAGAGGCTGCGCCCGAGCAGCATGCTGCGCTGAATGGCGACATGCTGGGCATCGGCGACGGCGGCACCGGCGCCGCTGCGCGCCTCGGGGACGATCGTCAGCACCGTGGCGGTGGCGCGATAGAGCGGCGGACGGCTGAAGTTCCACAGGCTCGCGGGCGCGGCGATCAACGTAAAAGCGGCGACAAACCAGGCGAGATAGGCCCAGAGAGGCCGGGCAGGCGCGGCTGGCCGCTCGGGCGCGCCATCGCGGGTGACGACCTCGATCTGGGGCAAGCGGTTGCCCCGAGCGCGGGTGCGCTCGGGTTCGGCGTTCCATTCGGTCGCTTGAGGCGGGTGCTGACTTGCACGCCGACTGGGATCTCTGTGGTCGCGACCGTTGCGGGACATGGAGCATCTCGCCTTTTTGATCAGCCTGCGCCTCAGACCGCCGCTGTCAGCCGCCGTTCGGCCTCGGCGTACTTGGCTGCGGTTTGGGTCACGATCGTCTCCGGCAGCATCGGGCCGGGCGGGGTCTTGTCCCACGCCAGGGTCTCGAGATAATCGCGCACGAACTGCTTGTCGAAGCTCGGCGGACTGCTGCCGGGCTGGTATTGGTCGAGCGGCCAGAAGCGCGAGGAGTCCGGGGTCAGCACCTCGTCGATCAGATGCGGCCGGCCGTCGGCGTCGAGGCCGAATTCGAACTTGGTGTCGGCGATGATGATGCCGCGCGCGAGGGCGTAGGCGGCGCTCTCTTGGTAAAGCCGCAGGCTGAGCGCGCGCACCTGCTCGGCGAGTTCGGCGCCGATGCGCTCGACGGCGCCGGCGAAGTCGATGTTCTCGTCGTGGGCGCCGACGGCGGCCTTGGTCGAGGGGGTGAAGATCGGCTCCGGCAGGCGCTCGGCTTGGCGTAGACCGGCGGGCAGAGGGATGCCGCTGACCGCGCCGCTGGCCTGATAATCCTTCCAGCCCGAGCCGATCAGATAGCCGCGCACGATGGCCTCGATCGGCAGTGGAGTCAGCTTGCGCACCACCAGGGCGCGCTCGCCGAGCGCGCGGCGTTGTTCGGGGTCGGCGACGAAGTGCGCGACCGAGAGGTCGGTGAGCTGGTTGGGGACGACCCCGGCGGTGCGTTCGAGCCAGAAGCGACTGACGCGAGTGAGCACCTCGCCCTTGCCAGGGATCGGCTGCGGCAGCACCACGTCGAAGGCGGAAAGCCGATCGCTGGTGACGATCAGCAGATGCTCGTCGCCGGCGGCATAGATGTCGCGGACCTTGCCACGATGCAGGAGCGGTAGCTCGCTGAGGTCGGACTGATACAGGGTGCTCATCTGGTTTGCGGGTTGCTTGGCCGAAACGTGACTATACCAGGTGGACTTGGCGAGACGGTCCGCGGGCCGCCGCCGCAGAACTCGATCCGACACCGGAATGTGCGGGTTCGCTATACTCGCCATTCAAGCGTCGGGCGCCGTGCCCGCGCGCGATCTCACCGACCTCGGGAGAAGGAGGCGCCTCATGGCCAAGCAGATCATCCAGACCGAACAGGCGCCGGCTGCGATCGGTCCCTATTCGCAAGCGGTGCGGGCGGGCGAGACCGTCTATCTCTCCGGCCAGATTCCGCTGGTGGCGGGAACCGGCGAGCTGGTGACGGGCGATATCCAGACCCAGGCGCGCCAGGTGTTTCGCAATCTGGCCGCCGTGGCCGAGGCCGCTGGCGGCGGACTCGGGGATGTCGTCAAGCTCAACATCTTTCTGACCGATCTGGCGCATTTTCCCCTGGTCAACGAGGTCATGGCCGAGACCTTTGCCGCGCCCTATCCGGCGCGCGCGGCGATCGGGGTCGCGGCGCTGCCAAAGGGCGCCGAGATCGAGATGGATGCGATCATGGTCCTTGGCGGTTGATACGGGGCTTTCGATGCCACGTTCGCCTTTGATTGCCGCGCTGTGCGTCGCCCTCAGTCTCGGTGCCTGTGGCTCCCAGCCAGCCAAGCAGGCGGAGGCGCGCTCGCCCTTCCTCGCAGCTGCGGCGGATGCTGGCGCGAACTCGGGCACGACGGCGACGGCGAACAGCCGGGTAACACGCGGCGACTACGCCGGCCGCGCCGATGTCGCGCGTTTCATCGATCGGATGCAGGCCAGGGGGCTGGATCGCGGCCAACTGGTGCGCATCTTCGAGCGCACCCGCGTCGATCCATCGATCCTCAAGTACATGGATCGGCAATGGCGGCCCGCCTCGGGTCCAACCGGGGCCTGGACGCGCTATCGCAGCCGGCATATCACCCCGGCGATGATCGCTAAGGGCAGCGCCTTCTGGACCCGGCATGCCAGCACCCTGGAGCGCGCGTCGAGACAGTACGGCGTGCCTCCCGAGTACATCGTCGCCATCCTCGGCATTGAGACGCGCTGGGGCGGTTTCATGGGCACGCATCGGATCATCGACGCGCTCGCGACCCTCGCCTTCGATTATCCGCGGCGCGCCGATTATTTTCAGAACGAACTCGCCGAATATCTGCTCAAGGCCGAGGATCAGGACTTCGATCCGCTGCAACCGGTCGGCTCCTTTGCCGGCGCCATGGGCCTCGGCCAGTTCATGCCGTCGAGCTGGCGTGATTACGCGGTGGATTTCAATGGCGACGGCCGCCGCGACCTCTGGGACCCGGAGGATGCGATTGGCAGCGTGGCGCATTATCTCCAGGCGCATGGCTGGCAGCCGGGCGCTGCGGTGGTCGTGCGTGCGAGTGGCGGCGCGGGTCTGCCCTGGACGGCCGAGACCGGCTTCAAGAGCGATTATTCCGTCGCCGAACTCAGGGCAAAAGGGATTCGGCCCGCCGTGGCGCTGGCCGATGACCGCCGGGTGAGCCTGTTGCGGCTGGATGCGTCCGGCGGGCTCGAGTACTGGCTGGGGTTCGAGAACTTCTATGTCATCACCCGCTACAACCACAGTACCTATTACGCGATGACCGTGCATCAGCTCGCCGAGGCGCTGCGGGCGCGGCGTGGTCGCAACCAGCCGAGCCCGCGGGTGACCGAGCAGGCCGCCGCTGACGGCAGCTCTGCGGCCACCGCTGCCATCACCGCCGCTTCGATGCCGCTGCGGCCGCCGCTGGCTGAGTAACGGGGGCCAGCCTCGGTCTTGGATCAGATACCCGTCGAGCAGCTCAAGGGCGTCGGTCCGCGCATCTCCGAGCGGCTGCAACGGCTCGGGATCCTGACGTTGCAGGATCTGCTCTTCCATCTGCCGCTGCGCTATCAGGACCGCACCCGATTGCGACCGCTCGCCGAGCTGGTGGTCAACGAGGAGGTCCTGGTCGAGGGCGAGGTCGTCGATGCGCAGATCGCGCAGGGCCGACGGCGCTCGTCGCTCAAGGTCCGTATCGACGATGGTCGCGGTGCCCTGCTGCTGCGCTTCTTCTATTTCACCCGCGCCCAGATCGAGGCGATGCGCCCCGGCCAGCGGCTGCGCTGCTTCGGCGAGGTGCGGCAAGGGCCGCAGATGCTGGAGATGGTGCATCCGGAACTGCATTCGCTGGAGAGCGCCGCCGATTCGACACCGGAGAGGCGGCTGACGCCGATCTATCCGGCGGCCGAAGGGCTGCAACAGGCCAGTCTGCGCGCGCTGACCGATCAGGCGCTCGCTTGGCTACGGCGCGACCCGAGCGCGCTCCAGGATTGGATTCCCGCCACTCTGACCGCGCCTTTGCGGTTGCCCGCGCTGGTCGACGCCCTGTTCCTGCTGCACCGACCGCCGGCCGATGCCGGCGCCGAGCTGATCGACGCCTTGCTCGCGCGCAGCCATCCCGCCTTTCTGCGCCTGGCCTTCGATGAGATGCTGGCCCATCAGCTGGCCTTGCGCCGATTGCGCCGCGCGCGCAGTGCCCAACGCGCGCCGGTGCTCAGCGGCGATGGCGGACTGCGCGAGCGCTTGCGGGCGCGGCTGCCGTTCAGGCTCACGGGCGCCCAGCAGCGGGTGATCGCTGAGATCGCCGCCGACATGGAACAGCCGCGGCCGATGACGCGCCTGCTGCTCGGCGATGTCGGCTCCGGCAAGACCGTGGTCGCCGCGCTGGCCGCGCTGCAGGCGATCGAGGCCGGGCATCAGGTGGCGCTGATGGCGCCGACCGAGTTGCTCTCCGAGCAGCATCTGCAGAGTCTCCAGCCCTGGCTGGCGCCGCTCGACATCGAGCTGGCCTGGCTCTCCGGGCGGCATGCGGGCAGCGAGCGGGCGGCGATCCTGGAGCGCATCGCGGCCGGGCAGGCGCGGGTGGTGGTCGGCACCCACGCGCTGTTCCAGGCCGAGGTGCGCTTCGCCGGGCTGGGACTGGTGATCATCGACGAGCAGCACCGCTTCGGCGTGCATCAGCGCCTGAGTCTGCGCGAGAAGGGCGAACGCGACGGAAGCATCCCGCATCAGTTGATCATGACCGCGACCCCGATCCCGCGCTCGCTGGCGATGGCGGTCTATGGCGATCTGGATCTCTCCGAGATCGACGAGCTGCCGCCAGGTCGCCGGCCGATCGCCACCGTGGCGCTGCCGGAGACGCGTCGCGACCAGGTCATCGAGCGCGTGCAGGCGAGCTGCCGCGCGGGTCGTCAGGCGTATTGGGTGTGTACTCTGGTCGAGGAGTCCGATGCGCTTCAGGCGCAGGCGGCCGAGGATGCGGCCGCCGATCTGCGCGCGCGTCTGCCGGGGCTGCGCATTGGCTTGGTGCATGGTCGCATCAAAGCGCAGGAACGGGCGCCGGTGATGGCGGCGTTCAAGGCCGGCGACCTGGATCTGCTGGTGGCGACGACGGTGATCGAGGTCGGCGTCGATGTGCCCAACGCGAGCCTGATGATCATCGAGAATCCCGAGCGGCTCGGGCTGGCGCAATTGCATCAGTTGCGCGGGCGCGTTGGCCGGGGCGCGATCGAGAGCGCCTGTGTGCTGATGTATCGCCCGCCTTTGACGCGCGCGGCGCGCGAACGGCTCGCGATCCTGCGCCGCGAAGCGAGCGGTTTTCGCATCGCCGAGGCCGATCTGCGCATGCGTGGCGCCGGCGAGGTGTTGGGGACTCGCCAGGCCGGCGCCATGCAATTCCGGCTCGCCGATCCGATGCGCGATAGTGCGCTGACAAGCGCCGCGCGGCAGGCCGCCGACCAACTGCTCGCGCACTGGCCCGATCGGGTCGAGCCGCTGATCCGACGCTGGCTGGGTAGCCGCGATGACTATGGTCAGGTGTGAGCGTTGGAGGAAGCGACAGGACGAACGCCGCTGGCGGCCGGGCGCTGCGCAAGGATCTCCTGTGCCTGTGGCTGGATACGCTCGGTGAATCCCACCATGATGGCAACAAGGGTGGCGATTGCACTGCTGGTGAAACAGCCGTCGACTGACAGTCGCGGCGGGTGCCGAGGAAAGCGGTTGAGGGCGGGCGTCGAGGGAATCGACGGCGGGGCCTGTGGATCAGTCCGGTGAATCGGTTGCTTGGCGTGTTGCAGCGAGCGCGCCTAAGCCCTCGCGATAGCTCGGATACGCGAGGGTCAGGCCGAGCACCTGTTTGAGACGGTCGTTGCGCAGACGCCGATTCTCGGCATAGAAATGACGCGCGAAGGGGGAAAGCGCCAACGGCTCCCAGGGCTCGGCGGGCGGTGGCTCGATCCCGAGCAGTTCGGCGCCATAGCAGAGCACCGCGTCGGCAGGCGCGGGCAGGTCGTCGCAGACATTGAGCACCGCGCCTGGACCCGGGTGTCCCAGCGCTGCCCAGATCGCCGAGACGAGGTCGTCGACATGGACGCGGTTAAAGAACTGGCCCGGTTTGACCAGGCGGCGCACGCCGCCGCTCGTGAGATGATCGAGCACATTGCGGCCCTCAGGGCCATAGATGCCGGCGACGCGAAAGATCCAGGTCGCTCTCCCGAGCTCGGCGCCGAGTCCCTGCCAAGCCTGCTCGGCCTCAAGACGCATCTGATTCGCCTCAGTCAAGGGATTCGGTGTGCGCGTCTCGTCGATCCATGCGCCCTGACAGTCACCATAAACCCCCGTGGTCGAGAGGAGACCGAGCCACTGGGGCGGCGGCGACAGCTCCTTGAGCCGATCCCGATGCAGACGCAGCACCGGCTCGCCCTCGCTATCCGGCGGCACCGAACACAGCAGGTGCGTGGTGCCGGCGAGGGCGTTGGTGTCGAGTGGCTGCTGGCCGTCGAAGATGAACGCCTCGATGCCAGCATCGCGCAGCAGCGCAGCCTTGTTGGACGAGCGGCAGGTGCCGGCAACCCGCCAACCCTGTGCCAGCGCCGTGCGGGCGAGGCGCTCCCCGGTGTAACCGAGGCCGAAGCAGAACAAACGGTTCTCAGGCATCGTTTGGCGTCTCCATCAAGCATTGATCGAGCCATTCGAGCAGGTTCTGCGTCAGCGGCACCTGCCAGAAGCGACCGGCGAGGGTCAGCTCCAGCCAGCGGCCATCGCGCGTCCCCAAGCCGGCGCGCTGCCCCTCGAAGGCCTCCTCGAAGCCGCGGTTGATGCGAAATCGGTTCATCGCGATGAACATGAGGCCGTGCCTCGTGCTGCGTCCACGTCTGCTCAAAAAAGGAGCGACCGTCCAGGGGGACGGCCGTCCAAGCACTGATGTCGCCACGGAACGGGTGTTGTGAGCCAGCGGATCATGCAAGGCCGCTCACGGGGCCGTTCGCGTGGAACAGGTTATCAAAAAAGAATATAAATGACAATCGGTCCCGTTAGGCTTTGTGATCCGATCGATGGTCCGTGCCCGCTGTCATGGCTTCGCTACTGGCTAGACGCGGGCTCAAGCAGACGCGGACGCCCTGGTCTCGACCAAGATCAGCTGCGCCTGATCGGGGCGCAGGTAGAGCCGCAATCCATCGGCGCTGGTCACGACGATCGGCGCCGGGATCGGCTCGCCGACGATCTCATCCGGACACACCGTTTGTAAGCTGAGACGCTGACCCTCGCGGATGCCGAGCGACGCGATCTGCGCCTGCGCCGCCTCGCCGCCGAGGATGGCGGTGACCCGGAAGGGATGATCCTTGCGGGCATTGGCAAACTGCACCGGCCGCCCGTCGAGCTCGCCCCAGAGCTTGGCTGCGACGCTCTCGGTGAACGACAAGCGGCGACCGTCGTCGAGCAAGGCCTTGTAGCGCATCGGTGGGATCTTGCGCAGCAGGGTGATGCGATCGTTCTCGGCGAAGCCGAGCGTGCGCAGCGCTTCCTCCAGCCCGGTGCCCGCGGTCAGCCCTTCGATATGACCTTGCTCGCCCGGTCGCATCTCGATGATCGGCGTCTTGTGGCCATCGTCGTGATGCACGATGACCTTGGCCGCCATGCCGCTGGAGAGCGTGGCCTCGCCGCGCGGCCCACGCACCCGCACCGGCTGCAGCTGGACCTCCTCATCCTGACGGTACAGCACGCAGCCGGGATAGAGTCCGAGCCGGTGCAGCCGCTCGGCCAACCGGCCATTCAGTACCGGCCCGAGCCGCAATGCCTGGCCCACTGGTGCCTGATCAAGCGATGTCTGCATCATCTGCCTCCGCGCGGGATTGGGTGGCCGCGTCGCTGGTGGACAGGGATGCCAGCGCCGCTGCCGCCGGGGCCAGCGGCGTGCTGGACCAGTCCTTGCGGCCATCGAGTGCTGCGTAGCCGAGGATGCCGATGGTGCTGCCGTTGTGGATACTGGCCGCGACCACTGGCGGCAGCACCCCCGCCACGGCCAAGGCCATGGTCGCGGAGTTGATCCCGATCGAGGCCTGGGCGCAGCGCCTCAGCACCCTCTGAGTATGGCGCGCGATGGCAATGGCCGCGACCAGCCCTTGCAAGTCCTCGCGCAGCAGCAGCACCTGGGCCGCCTCGCGTGCGAGATCGGCCGCCCGCGGCATGCCGATCCCCACATCCGCGCTGATCAAGGCCGGCGCATCGTTGACGCCGTCGCCGAGGAAGGCGACCCGCTGGCCCTGCGCCCGCA
This sequence comes from Halochromatium sp., assembly GCF_046541315.1. Classification (GTDB taxonomy): domain Bacteria; phylum Pseudomonadota; class Gammaproteobacteria; order Chromatiales; family Chromatiaceae; genus Lamprobacter. The sequence continues at coordinate 10,346 of NZ_JBKHDN010000038.1, forward strand.
GCGCTTGCACGGTCTTCGCCTTCTGCTCGGGCTTCAGCTCCCAGCACACCTCATCGATGGCGGGTAGGGCGCGGGCCAAGGCGCGCCCGGCATCGCGATGATCGCCGGTCAGCACCACCGTGCGCCGAATGCCGAGCATCTTGAGCGCGGCCAGGGCCGGCTCGGCCTCGGGGCGAATGCGGTCGATCAGCGCGATCAGCCCGACCAGCTGGCCAGCGCGGGCGACATAGAGCAGCGACTTGCCCTGGGCGTGAAGGTCGCCGGCGTACCCGTCGGCCGCGGTGCAGTCGATGCCTTCGTCATCGGCGAGGAAATGGCGGCTGCCGACCAGGACCCGGTGGTCGTCGACATAGGCCGAGACGCCATGGGCGACGACGAAATCGACCTGGCTGATCGCCGGCAAGGCCAGCGCGCGCGCCGCGGCCTCGGCGACCACGGCGCGCGCCACTGGATGCTCGTAGTGCTCCTCGGCGCCGGCGGCGAGCGCGAGCAGGCCGGGCTCGTCGAGCCCCTGGAAGGGGATCAGGTCGGCGACCTGCATCGCGCCGGTGGTCAGGGTGCCGGTCTTGTCGAACACCAGGGTGTCGACCTGATCCAGGTTCTCGAGCGCCTGGGCGCCCTTGAACAGCACCCCGGCGCGGCTGGCGGCGAAGATGTTGGCGCGCACGGCGACCGGATTCGAGAGCTTGATGGCACAGGAGTAATCGACCGTCAGCACCGACGCGGCGCGGCTCAGATCGCGGGTGAGGGCGAAGACACCGAGGCCGGTCAGGAAGGTCAGCGGCACCAGGCGGTCGGCCAACTGGGTGCTGCGTGCCTCGCCCGTGGAGCGGGTGCGCAGCGCCGTCTCGAGGAAGCGGTTGATGCGCGCCATCGAGGTCTCGGCGCCGATCTGCTCGACCCGGATGCGCAGATGTCCCTCATGGATCACCGCGCCGGACAGCACCGGGCTGCCCGGCGCGACCGGCACCGGCAGCGACTCGCCGGTGAGACTGGCCTGATTGACCGCGGCCTCGCCGCTGTGGACGCGTCCATCGATCGGGATCAGCTCACCCGGCCCGCAGATCAGGATGTCCCCGGGGACGACCTCGGTGAGCGTCACCTTGGTCTCGACGCCGGTGCGCTCGATCCACACCGTCTCGGTCTGCGGTGTCAGCAAGCGCTTGAGCAGATCGGTCGAGCGCTGCTCGGAGGTCGCCTCGACGTACTCACCGAGATCCAGCAGGGCGCCGATCGCGTTGGCGGTGAAGTAGTCGCCGCGCAAGAGCGAAAGCAGCTTCGCGGAGGCATCCAGCACCTCGATCCTGACCCCGTCACTGACCAGGGTATCGAGGCCTTTGCCCAGGGTCGGCAGGGCCAACGCCCAGCTCACCAAGCGCCGCGCCGGCAGCGGCAGCAGCGGGGTCGCCATGGCGAGCAAGGCGCTCACGACCACCCGAAAGGGGTCCGGCGCCTGCTCGCGAACCGCGTCCGGCCGGTAGACATCGACCGGGAGATCGGCCAGCAGCTCGAGCAGGCGCTGGCGCGTCCGCGCGCTGCCATCGAAGCGGACGATCAGGCTGCGCGCCTTGGGGTTGATACGCGCCGACTCGACCCCCGGCAGCGCCTCCAGCAGCGCCTGCAGATAGGCCAGATCGAGACAGGGATGCGCCAGCGCGCGCCCGCGCAGACGTAGCCGCCCGGGCCGCTCGTGGACGACGCGAAAGATCGGCCTAGCGACCGGTCGACAGAACTCGGGTCTCATGGTCCGGGCGTCCCCGATGGAAGCCGCATGATCGAAGTCATCATATCCCTATAAAGATTGAGAACGATTTGTGTTCGCTCTAGTTTGCCTGCTCGGCATCGTCGCTGCCAGCCTGCCAGCCTGCCAGCCTGCCAGCCTGCCACCCGGGATGCTGAATGTCCGTCACACGGCAATCGAGAAGTATCGGCAACCCGTGGCCGAGACCCCTCTCAACTGCCCCGTGGACCGAACAGGATGACGAGTGTTCCAAGCAGGCAGATCGCCGCACCGAGGCCGTCCCAACGATCGGGCCGGGTGCCCTCGACGGCCCACAGCCACACGAGCGACGCCGCAATATAGATGCCGCCATAGGCCGCATAGGCGCGGCCGGCGAAATCCGCGTCGATGCGGGTCAGCGCCCAAGCGAACAGCGCCAGGCTCGCCATGCCCGGCAGCAGCCACCACGGGCTCTTGCCGAGCCGAAGCCAGGCCCAGAACGCGAAGCAGCCGCCGATTTCGGCAACCGCCGCTAGCAGATAGAAAGCGAGATTCCCCATGCTCAACCCTGCTGGAGCCGATGGCCGCTCAACCTGATTGCCGGACAACACGGAGCAAGAAGCCCCGATTCCACGCGATGGTCGTGTCCGCGCGTCAGGGCGAATGGCTCTACAGCCGGAATGGCTGCCCTCGCGCTTGAGCCGTGGCTCGCGGTCATTGTAATCCAGCCCATGCCAGGCCATGCCCCCAGATCCCGTTGATGGCCGCTCGGATCGCGTCAGGTCGCGCGTGTCGATCCGGGGCCGCCGATCCGGGGCCGCACCAGAGGAAGCAGCACCCAGGCCGACGACAACCCTGAACCCCCAGCCCGCTCGAGCGCTCCGGGCGGTGATCAGCGCGTCGCTGTCTCATGCGGCTCATGGTTGCAGCAAGACCCCACGGATCGCATCGATCCAGGCAGCGAGCCGCTGCGGCGTCAGTTCCGGCTGATTGTCTTGATCGAGGACCAGTCCGCAGAAACGGCCGTCGCCCAGGTCGGCCTTGGAGGCCTCGTACTCGTAGCCGTCGCTCGGCCAGTCCCCGATGAGGATGGCGCCCCGTTCCTTGAGCTCTTGGTAGAGCAGGCCGAGCGCGTCGACGAACTCCAGCGGATAGCCGAGCTGATCGCCGAGGCCGAACAGCGCGATACGTTTGCCTTCAAAGTTGATCGCGTCCAATTGCGGCAAGAACGCCTCCAAGCTGTCGGGATACTCGCCATCGCCCCAGGTCGAGGTGCCGATGATCAGGGCATCGTAGGCGGCCAGATCCTCGGGCTCGGCGTCCTCGAACGCAAACAGATCGACGCACCCGGGCTCGAAATGGCTGGCTTGGATGCACTCGGCGATCTCCTGGGTCGCGCCGGTCATGCTGGCATAGAACAATCCGATCTTGTGCATCGTCGCGAGCCTCCGGTTACTTGAGCACGAACGTGCCGCGCATGACCGACCAATGGCCGGGGAAGGAGCAGAAGAAGCGATAGTCGCCGCCGGGCGTCGAGATGATCAGGCGCGTCTGTGCCGAGCACGAGCGGGTTGCGACCTGGGTTGCCGCTTGGTCCTGGTAGCGCTTTGGGATCCCGGCCGTTTGTCGCGCCTCGGTTTGAGGCTCATCGTCTCCTGGCAATAGCCCGGCTGCATTCGCTTCCCGAAGCGGCCGCGACCGGGCGTTCCGAAATCGGCAAGTCATTGCTGGACAGTCATCGAACTCGATGCCGGCGGCAATGTGCGCTCGCTGCTGGCTGCGGACGCGGTCGGCTTGAACGCGAGCAGGCGCGATGAATTGGCGAGGATGCCGAGGGTATGCAGGATATGGATCATCCCGCCCATGGCGGGGCTGAGCCGGCCGAGCGCGCCGAAGACGATGCCAATGAGATCGGTGCCAACCGCGAGGGCATAGTTCTGATCGGCCCGGCGCAGGGTCGCGCGACTGAGTTCGTGCAGGGTCACCAGCTTCTGGATGTCGCTGTCGGCCAGCGCGATGTCGGCGACCTCGATGGCCACCTCGGAGCCACCGGCGCCCATGGCGATGCCGACATCGGCCTCGGACAGGGCTAGCGCGTCGTTGACGCCGTCGCCGATCATGACGATGCCGCCAGTCGCACGACCGCCGACGCGGCCAGCCGCCCCTGTGTCGAACTCGCTGCGCAGTCGTCGCACCATCTCGGCCTTATCCTCGGGCAGCAGCTCGGCGTAGCAGGCGTCGAGCCCCAGCTCGCGGCTGAGTCCTTCGGCAACGCTGCGCTCATCCCCGGAGATCAGCAGGATGCGCTCGACGCCCTCGGCGCGCAGCCGGGCGATGGCCTCCCGGGCGCCGGGTCGGAGCCGGTGGCGAATGCCGAGCAGGCCTTGTAGCTCGCCATCAAGCGCCAGGTAGACCAGCGTCAGCCCCTGTGTGCGCAGCCGATCCGCCGCATCGGCATAGGCCGTCAGATCAACGCCTTCCTGAGCGAGCAGCCGCGCGTTGCCGAGCAGGACCTGGGTTCCGTCGACCTTCGCCTTGACCCCATGGCCGAGGATGTGCTCGCTCTCGGTATGCGGCTGCAGGCGGATGCCGAGCGTCTTGGCATGACTGACGATGGCATGCGCGAGCGCATGCGGGTTGTGCCATTCGGCCGAGCCGGCCCAGTGCATCAAGGCCCGTTCGTCCTCGGCGACGACCTCGACGACCTCTGGCTCCTCGGTGGTCAGGGTGCCGGTCTTGTCGAAGCACCAGATCCGGGCCTGGCCGACCTGTTCTAGTGCGGTGCCGCCCTTGATCAGGATCTGCCGCCGGGCCGCGCTGTGGATCGCCGCGCTGACCGCGGTCGAGGCGGCGAGGACGGTCGAGCAGGGGCAGGACATCACCAGCATCACGGTGAAGGCGCGGCTCAGACTGCGGGTGAGGATGAAGGTGGCGACGGTCAGCAGGGTGCCGAGCGTCAACAGCCGCGCGGCCAGTACATCAGCCCGACGCTGCAGGGGCGCCTTCTGATCCAGTGCCGCATCGACCAGCGCGGCGATCCGCGCCAGATAGGTCTGCTCGCCGACCGACTCGGCGCGCACCCGCAGCACGCCTTGCTCGAGATAGCTGCCGGCATAGACATGATCGCCCAGCGTCTTCAAGACCGGCTCGGCGCGCCCGGTGATGACCGCCTCGCTGACCTCGGCCTGGCCGTCCTCGATGCAGCCATCGATCGGGATCTTCTCGCCGCTGCGAATCACCACCAGCGCCCCGGCTGTCAACTCGGCGACCGGCACCCGCAGTTCGCTGCCGTCGACCAGCACCCAGGCATCCTTGATCGAGAGCGCGAGCATGTCGCGGATCGCGCGCCGCGAGCGCTCGGCGACGTACCGCTCCAGCAGCCGCCCGCCGCTGAGCACATAGATGATCTCGAAGGCAGTGGTGGCCTCGCCGAAGCCGATCGCGAGCAGCAGCGAGAAGGCCAGGAACTGATGGAGGGTGAAACGCTTCTCGACGGTGGTCTCGTGCCAGGCATCGCGCAGCAAGGGCAGGGCGGCGACCAGCGCGACCACGCCGGTGAGGCTCAGCGCGCCACTGGCAACGGGACGCTTGAAGAGGTATTCGCGCGCCAGGATGAAGCCGAGATAGCCGGTCAGGAAGGCGAAGCCGAGCAAACGCCAGAGCCAGGGGTGGCGCATGCCGCGTTGGCGCTCGCTTCCGGTTTGACGGCAGGCGCGACAGGCGATGCTGTCCGCGTTTGGGTCGGTACCCGCGGGGCCAAGCGCTGCTTGCCGCTGCCGCCAGCTTGGGCCCGGATGCAGGATCGGCTCCCCGAGGACGGCACGCAGCGTCGCCTCGATCTCGTCGCGCACGGGTCGATCGCGCTGCCAGTTGACGATCAACGCGCCACAGACGGGATTGATCCGGACCCGCACGACACCATCGATGTGGGTGAGCGCGACGCTGAGGTCATCGGCGAAAGGTCGGTTATGGCGCAGGGCCCTGATGCTCAGGCGCAGACGACCGGGAATGCTGTGTCGGACGCGAATCATCGATACTCACTCTTACTCACGACCTTAAGAATAATAACAAGATCGATTTGTGATGCCATGATAAGTCGCAACGCCCCCTGATGAGGACGCTCTCGACCGCAACCGAACCCGCGATGCCAAGGGTGAACATGCGATTCCGATCGGTGATGATGAGCCCCGCTGCGGCTCGCTTCAGCGCGCAGCAGAGGCGTTGGCCAGGCCGATGTTGGACGCTTCCTGTGCGAACGGGTTCATGCACAGGTGGCGAACCGCGGTCAGGATGGCCGGCGCGCTGCCTTATCTGATGACGCATATTGTATGCGCCCGCCCGGCTATCCATCCGTTGGGCCGCGCATCCCCGAGCGGCGCTATGCGATAATTCGCGCCCGACCCGAGCCGCCTCATTCCGGGAGGAGGTTCGGGCTTGTCCGTTTATCGCTTGCCAGAAGAGATCATCCATCGCCGCATGAGCGCTCGCGAGACCAAGCTTCAGGATCACCGCCGTCTTGCGCCCAGGCTCGACTGGCGGGCCCGGCTCGATGCCTACTATCGGCTGATTCGGCTGCACAAGCCGATCGGTATCTTCCTGCTGATGTGGCCGGCGCTGTGGGCGCTCTGGCTCGCCGGCGAGGGCCGGCCGCCCTGGCCAGTCGCGCTGATCTTCGTCGCCGGCGTGGTGTTGATGCGCTCGGCGGGCTGTGCGATCAACGACTTTGCCGACCGCAAGCTGGATGGCCATGTCGCCCGTACCAACACCCGACCCTTGGCGCAGGGCCTGATCAGCCCGCTCGAGGCGGTGGCGGTCTTCGTGCTCCTGAGTCTCGCGGCCTTCGCACTGGTGTTGCTGTTGAATTGGCAGACCATCGCCATGTCGGTGGTGGCGGTGACGCTGGCGATGATTTATCCGTTCATGAAGCGCTTCACCCATGTGCCGCAACTGTTCCTGGGCGCGGCCTTCGGCTGGGCGGTGCCGATGGCCTTCACCGCGATTCAGGAGTCGGTTCCGCTCTATGCCTGGGTGTTGTTCGTGGCCACCGTGATCTGGGCGCTGATCTACGATACCGAGTACGCGATGGTCGATCGCGAGGATGATCTGAAGATCGGCATCAAATCGACCGCGATCCTGTTCGGCCATTGGGATCGGCTCATCGTCGCGCTGTTACAGGTGCTGATGCTGCTGCTGTTGATCCGGGTCGGCTTCCAAGCCGGGCTGGGCGCGGCCTATTTCGCTGGGCTCGCGGTCGCGGCGGCGCTGTTCGGTTACCAGCAATGGTTGATTCGCAACCGTGAGCCAGCGCGGTGCTTCGAGGCCTTTCTCAACAATCATTACTTCGGGATGGCGGTGTTTCTCGGATTGGTGCTCGACTCTCTCGTTGCTGCTTAGTCGCAATCTCCGTCGCGGATACGAGT
>NZ_JBKHDN010000039.1:0-16857 GCF_046541315.1 Halochromatium sp.
CGGGTCACGGTTGGCAAACCGTCGATCAGCTCGGACAAGGTGATCGACTTGCCATTGCGCGCGGGCTGACAGATCCGGTTTCTGTTGAGCATTGGCGAGAGGCCGAGATCATATTACTTGCTCATCTGCTTGGTGATGGCAGTTATCTCAGCGGGCAGCCGCTGCGTTATACCACCGCATCCGAAGATAACAGCCAGATTGTGAGTGAGTGCGCCGCACATTTTGGTGTTCAGGTCAATCGGCATCGTGGGCGAGGCGCTTGGCATCAGCTGGTTTTCAGCGGTAACGGGAATCGCTGGCATCCCAGAGGTGTCAATCAATGGCTGCGTGATCTCGGAATATTTGGTCAACGCTCTCATGAAAAACGCATCCCGAGCGGAATCTTCCGTCTTTCACGAGAGCAAATCGCGCTGTTCTTGAAGCATCTATGGGCCACTGATGGCACGATTTCAGTTCGCAAACCTGGGCAACGCGGTAGCCACGGCATCCATTTAAGTACCAATAGCCGAGGTCTTGCCGATGACGTCGCGGCACTGCTTCTGCGTTTAGGGATTGTGGCAAGAATTCAGGCGGTCAATGTCGCTCACTATCGGACGACCTACATGGTATGGGTTAGAGGGGCGATGGCGCAGCGGCTCTTTCTTGATCGTGTTGGTGCATTTGGGCCGCGCTTGGCTGCCGCTGCTGAACTGAAGCCATGTCTTCTTGGTATTATTGAAAATCCTAATGTTGATACGCTTCCGCAGGAGATTTTTCAGCGTGTTAAGGCGTCGATGAGAAAGCATGGTGTTACGCATCGACAAATGGCTAGTCTAAGAGGCACTTCATACGGTGGCTCGGCCCACTTTCAGTTCTCACCATCACGTAAAACCTTGATGAGCTACGCGGAATTGCTCAATGATGCCGAGTTGCGAGTAGAAGCCAATAGCGCCCTGTTTTGGGATACCGTGGTTGCCGTAGAGCCCGATGGCGAAGAGGAGGTTTATGATTTAACGGTTCCTGGTCCGGCTTCCTGGCTGGCTGATGGCATCGTCAGTCATAATTCTGGTGCGATCGAGCAGGATGCAGACCTCATTGTCTTTATTTATCGCGACGAGGTCTATCACGAGGATAGCCCGGACAAAGGGGTTGCCGAGATCATCATCGGCAAGCAGCGTAACGGACCGATCGGCACCGTGAAGCTCGCTTTTTTGGGCCAGTTCACTAAGTTCGAGAATCTGGCCGAGGATCTCTACGGCGACCTGGGGTATCAATGATCGTTGGTCCTATCGCGCATATCGATCTCGGCGCGCTGCGGCATAATCTGGCCGTCTGTCGCGCGGCGGCGCCGAGCAGTCGTCTCTGGGCCGTGATCAAGGCCGATGCCTATGGACATGGCATGGGGCACTGCGCTGCGGCACTGGAAGCCGCCGACGGCTTCGCGGTCGCGCGCGTCCAGGAGGCGCTCGGATTGCGCGCGATTGGCATCGACAAGCCGCTGTTGGTGCTGGAAGGCGCGGCGAGCGAGGCCGAACTCGGCGCGGTGCTGTCCCTGCAGGTCGAGTTGACGGTGCACTCCAGCCGGCAGCTGGATCTGATCCGCACCCAGCTGCGCGCCAATCCGCCACCAAGGCCGCAGCGCATCTGGCTCAAGCTCGATACCGGCATGGGTCGGCTTGGTCTGCAAGACGCCGAAGCCGTGGCACTGATCGAGCGTTTGCGCACGCGGACGTCACCGCTGGAACTGGCCGGCATCATGACCCATCTGGCCAACGCCGATGATCCGACGCATCCAATGACCGCCTCGCAATGCGAGCAGGCGAGGGCGCTTGCCGAGCGTTTCGGTCTGCCATTATCGATCGGCAACTCCGCTGGTATCCTTGCGCATCCCGCCGCGCGCAGCGATTGGGTACGCCCAGGCATCATGCTCTACGGCGGCTCGCCGTTGCTGGGCCAGGCGGCGGCGGCCTTGGATCTGCGCCCGGCGATGACCTTGACGAGTCAACTGATCGCGGTGCGCGAGCTGCCAGCCGGCGCCGCGATCGGCTACGGCAGCACCTATCGCTGCCCGCAGCCGATGCGCGTCGGCGTGGTCGCCATCGGCTACGGTGACGGCTATCCACGGCATGCGCCAACCGGCACGCCGGTCCTGATTCGCGGCCGGCGCGCAGCGCTCCTCGGACGCGTTTCCATGGATATGATCAGCGTCGATCTGCGCCAGATACCGGCGGCCACGGTTGGCGATCCGGTGACGCTCTGGGGGCAGGGGCTGCCGGTGGAGGAGGTCGCCGAGCAGGTAGGCACGATCAATTACGAGCTGTTGTGCCGGATCGCCAACCGGGTGCGGCTGGTCTATGACGAGCAGGCACCGGGGGGACGGCTTTGAGCCCCACGACGAGCAAGAATCGCAGCGTCTACGTCTGCAACAACTGCGGCGCGCAGGCGCCGAAATGGAGCGGTCGTTGCGCCGACTGCGGCGCCTGGAACAGTATCGAGCAGGTGACGCTGCCGCCCAAGGCGGCGCGGCGACCCGGGGCCGACGGTGGTGGCTATGCCGGAGCGGCGGGCCAGGCCGCGCGTGCGGATCGCAGTGCCATCCATCGACTCGCCGAAATCGCGCCCGAACAAGAGGTGCGCACCCCCAGCGGCATCGTCGAACTCGACCGCGTGCTCGGCGGCGGACTGGTGCAAGGCTCGGTGGTGCTGATCGGCGGCGATCCGGGCATCGGCAAATCGACGCTGCTGTTGCAGGCCAGCGCCGCGATCGACGCCAATCCGGCCTTTGCCGCGAGCAAAAGGGCCGCAGTGCTCTATGTGACCGGCGAGGAATCGCCGCAGCAGGTCAGCCTGCGCGCGCGGCGGCTCGGGCTCGAACCGGGCGGGCTGAATCTGCTCGCCGAGACCTGCATCGAGCAGATCCTGGCCACCGCTGCGGCCGAGGCGCCGCGCGTGCTGGTGATCGACTCGATCCAGACCCTGTTCACCGAAGCGCTGACCTCGGCGCCGGGTTCGGTCTCGCAGGTGCGCGAGACTGCGGCCCAGTTGGTGCGCCATGCCAAGCTGACTGAGACCACCGTGTTCCTGGTCGGCCATGTCACCAAGGAGGGCGCCTTGGCCGGGCCGCGCGTGCTCGAGCACATGGTCGACACCGTGCTCTATTTCGAGGGCGAATCCGGCAGTGCCCATCGGCTGGTGCGCGCGGTCAAGAACCGTTTCGGAGCCGTCAACGAGCTGGGCGTCTTCGCCATGACCGACCGCGGGCTGCGCCAAGTTTCGAACCCCTCGGCGATCTTCCTCTCGCGTCACGCCGAGCCAGCGCCGGGCTCGGTGGTACTGGTCACGCGCGAGGGCACGCGGCCGATGCTGGTCGAGGTGCAGGCGTTGGTCGATCAGAGTCCGCTGGCGAATCCGCGTCGGCTTGCAGTGGGCCTGGAACAAAACCGGCTGGCGATGCTGCTGGCGGTGCTGCATCGCCACGGCGGGATCGGCATGTTCGATCAGGACGTCTTCGCCAACGTCGTTGGCGGCGTGCGGGTGAGCGAGACGGCGGCCGATCTCGCGGTGCTGCTGGCGGTCCTCTCGAGCTTTCGCGATCGGGCCTTGCCGGTGGATCTGGCGGTGTTTGGCGAGGTTGGGCTCGCTGGCGAGATCCGTCCGGTGCCGAATGGCCCGGATCGGCTGCGCGAGGCCGCCAAGCACGGCTTCAGGCAGGCGATCGTGCCCAAGGACAACATGCCCAAAGGCGGCGTGGAGGGCCTGAAGATGCTGCCCGTGCTGACCCTGCGCGAGGCGATCGACGCGGTTTGAACGCGCAAGCGCCCGGTTGCAACCGGCGATGCCCTTGGCGAGGCCGGGCGCTGAGCCGAGAGCGGGCATCTATCTCCCCAGAACGCACCAGAACGCATCGCGGCTTGAGCACGGCGATTCGATTTGGTTGGACGAGACACAAGACTCCCTGCCCTGATCCCGGCTTTCCTGATTGCGCATAATGTATATTATGTAAAGTCAAGCGAACCAGCGGCTCCAGCCAGCGACACCAAATCCAAATCCTCCTAATCCAAATCCTCCCAGCCAGGCCAACGCTCCCACAGCCCTCAGCCTTTCAATACACGATCCGGTTGCGCCCTCTCTCCTTCGCCCGATAGAGGTTGCGGTCGGCGACTTCGAGCAGCGCATCGATGGTGCCGCCGCTGTACTCGGCCACGCCGCCGCTGATGGTGACCCGGAGCCCCGGCGTTGACCAGTTCAACGCGCTGATCTCGCCGCGGATGCGCTCGGCGATCTCAAACGCGGCCTTGGCTGTCGCCGACGGCAGGATCACCAGAAACTCCTCGCCCCCGTAACGTCCGCACACGTCCATGGTGCGCACGCACTGCCGTAAGACCTCCGCCGCCCGCGCCAGCACGATGTCGCCAACGGCATGACCGTAGGTGTCGTTGATCGACTTGAACTCGTCCAAGTCGAACAGGATCACCGCCAGCCGATGGCCTTCACGGTCGCATTGGAGCAGTTCCTGGTGCAGCCGCTCGAACAGATAGCGCCGGTTGTAGCTCCGGGTCAGGGCGTCGGTGTTCGCCGCCTGATGCAGACGCTGCTGGATGGATTTCAGCTCGGAGATATCGACCAATGACACGAGGCGGTGCGGCGTGCCCGATAAATGAATCTGGATCACCGAGACCACCGCCCAGTGCGGTCGATCCTCTTGATCGCGTATCTGCATCTCGCGTTGCCCCTCCTCCTCGCTCGGCAAGCCCTCGTCGCGCAACCGCGTCCAGGCCGCGCTCGCGAGTTGACCGTCGGCGCCTTTGCTGAGGCCCAAGTAGCGGATGGCCGCCAGGTTGGCGCGGATGATCAGGGTTTGGGACTGATCGACCAGCAACATCGGAAATGGCGCGACATCGAGGAGGCTGCGCAGGTTCGTCTCGCTCTCGCGGAGACGACGCAGCAACCAGCCGGCCGACAACCATCCCAGGACGATGAGCAAGAGCACCGCGCCGCCGGTCCAGAACAGCTTGCTGCGCACATCGCCGATCAGCGCACTGAGCGACTGAGTATTGGCATAGAAGCTGGCAATGCCGATCAGCTGATGCTTGCGCGGATGGTAGAGCGGCTCTTCGGTGACGAAACAGTTGGCGCAGGTCGCGTCTTCCCCGCGCACGAATGTCAACCGCTCGGCTGGCAAAGACGTGGCATGCGGATCGAACTCCAGCTCCACCCGGTCGGTCAGCGGCGTCCGGGTGCCCTGCTCCTTGAGCAACAGGATGCCATCGAGGCGGGTATCGAGCGCGGTGACCAGGCGCTCCGGCGGCAGCTCGATGGCGAACAGCGACTCAAGACTGCGCGCCTGGGCTTGAGCAAGCGCGTGGGCCCGACTCTCGGCATCGGCCTGCAGGCTCGGCTCGAGCACGAGCAGCCAATAACTGCTGATCAAACCGGTCAGCAGCAGCCCCAGCAGGCCAAAGATCGCCGCTAGATTGCGCTCGAAGGCAAAGGACGGGCGTTCCTCGGCAAAGCGGTGCTCACTCGGCATGATGCGCGACTCTCAAGAAAAAGGCCTTGAAACGCACCCCGGCACGTTGCGCCTGCGCTCGATTGATTGCCGGCAGTATCCGATCGGTGACATGAATGCCAGCGACCGCCCCGGCTTGCACATGACCGGCGAACGGCGAAAACACCAACGCCCCATGCGTCACCGACAGATCCCGCATCAAGGCTGGCTTGAGGTCGACGCTGGCGATGAAGATCCCCCCCAGCGGCGGACCGCGATAGGTCCGCAGCTCCTCGAGCGCCAGCACCTTGACGGTCAGCGGCATGTCCTGAATCTGCTCGATCTCCTCCAGGCCCGTCACCACCTGATCGACAGCGGCATCCGAGCCCTGATAGGCGACCGCCACATGCAGCCGTCCATCGGCGGATTGGCGCTGTTGCAACCCTTCCAAGGCGCTGATCACCGCCGGAAAGATCCGCAGGCCGACGCGCAGACGCTGCTGTTCCTCCGGCCACAGCACCCGGGCCAGCGCCTCGGGACCATAACCCGACAGCGCGCTACAGGCGAGCGCGACCGCCAGCAGACGACAACAACCGGCAACCAGGTTCGGCATGATCAAAACGCGTAGCCGACGGACAGCCACCAATGGCGTCCCGGGCGCGGATAGTCATCGCGATAGATCAGGTCGACCCCGCCGATCCCGGTAGGCTGCTCGGGAAAGCGGATATCGGCATCGGTTAGATTCTTCACCCCGAAGTGCGCAAACAGGCCTTGCTCGGAGGGGGCATAGCTCAGGGTCACATCCGCCAGCGTATAGGCGTCCACGGGCGCGCGCGTATCCGCGGGCTGACGCGCCCGTTCACCCACATAGCGCAGTTGCAGGGCGGCGGTCCAGGCATGGATCGGCTGCCACAACAGGGCCAGATTCGCCAGCAGATCGGTCCCGCCAGGCAGCGGCCGATCCAGCCCCAATTCCAGGCTGTCGACGTAAGAGAGATTGGCATCGAGCTTGAGCGTCGGCAGCAGCCGTTGTTTGTATTCGAGTTCGATTCCGCGCAGGCGCGCATCGGCGCTATTGAGATAGCCGTCATCGTCGTAGCCGAACACGATCGACTCCGAGAGATCGGACTGGAACAGGATCAGCCTGCCCTCCCAGTGCGACTGTTTCAGGATGTAGCCGAATTCATAGGTCGTGATCTCGCCGGCGCGCACCTGCTCGACGCCTTGCGCGGGATAGGTCAGCTCGTAGAAGGTGGGTGGGCGAAACGCCCGCGCGTATTGCAGCTTGAGGATGTGTTCGTCGTTGAGCGGCCAGACGGCGGCCAAGCGTGGACTTACATGCGTGCCGACATCGCTGTAGTCGTCGACGCGCAAGGCGGCGGTGACGTTGAGGCGCGCGCCGAGACGGACTTGATCCTGCACCACCAGACTCAGCACCCGGCGACTGAGATCCTCGTCCAGCCAGGGAAAATCGATGCCGAAGGCCTCGGGCCAGTCCCAGCTCGCCTCGTCGACCTCGACATGGCGCGCCTCGAACCCAACCAGCACCTTATGGCGCGGATGCGGTCGCCAGTGCAGATCGGCGGCGGCGAGGTAGCGCGTCTCGCGGTAATCCTGACTCATGAAGACCGGCTCGTTCTCAAGGAAGTAGCCGGCGGGAGCGACGTAGAGGTCATCGCGGTCACGGTGGTGACGCAAGGCCTCTAAGCGCAGCCGCGTGCGCAGCCGTTCGCTGAGTTGGATGTCACCGCCGAGCCGCAACGACTCATAACCCTGGCGCGAGGCGAGCCGATCATCTTCTGGCGGCAGGAAATGATTGATGCCGAAGGCATCGCCATAATCGTCTTCGAGAAGCTTCACGGCGGCGAAGAAGTCGCCCCAGGCGAGGTCGGCGAACAGCCCGCGATAGCGATGCGACTCGTTACTCTTGCCAGGCGCGTTGGACAGCTCGGGCCGATCGATCCCGTAGAGCGCATCCTCGGCCACCTCAACGCCGGCGTGGCCGTCGAGACCGAGCGCATTGACCGACAGCGAGAGATCGCGCGCGGGATCGCGCCAATACCAGAGGCCACCGCCGCCACGCTCGCCGCTGCCATCCATGGCTTGCACATGCAGTCCGCGTTGCGCTTTGCGGGTGATGACATCGACCACGCCGGCGAAGGCGTACTCGCCATGCACCGAGGCGCCGGGACCGCGAATCACCTCGATGCGTTCGACCTGTTCGATCGGGATGTTCAGGATCGGATTGGCGGTGGCATACAGGGTCGAGTTCATCGACACGCCATCGAGCAGGATCTTGAGGTTGCCCGAGGCGTAGCCGAAACCGACGCCGCGGCTGAGAATCTGCCGCTCGCCGCTCATCTCCATGCCATCGCTGATGCCTGGCACCAGCGTCAAGGCCTCGCCGACGTTGCGCACGCCGCGCACCAGCAGATCATCGCCCGTCAGGATGGTGGCCATGCCCGGCACATAGTCGGCATTCATGCCGCTGCGCGTGGCCAGTTCGGTCTCCTGCTCGATGAGTGCCAACAAATCCCGCAGCGGCGCCTGATCGCCCGCCGCATCCTCCAGCGTCGTTCCGGTCTGCGCCAAGGCGACGCAGACCGGCAGCAACAAGAGCGACAACCCCAGGACGCGAGCACGGGCGGAACGGGTCGTCATGGTCGCAATCGCGAACAACTTCATCGCAAAGAGACGCCAGCCTGCGGCCGTGTGAGTTGCTATGAGGTCTCGGGCAAGGCGAGCGCATGCTTTGGAAATGGCGGAGAGGGTGGGATTCGAACCCACGATAGGCGATTAACCTATACACACTTTCCAGGCGTGCTCCTTAAGCCACTCGGACACCTCTCCGGAATGCAGTCGATGCGAGGTCGCGCGGTCGGACTCGGCAGCCGGTACTTGCATCGCCATGCATCGAGCCGTCAAGCTTAAGCGAAATCCCGCTGCGCTTGCAAATGCCATGGTCCCGTCTCCATCGATGCGCCCGAATCCGAGCCTCCCATCCGGTGCTCCATCCGGCGCCTCCTCGGCGGCACCGTCTCCGCGCCCGCCCCCCGATAGCGCTTCCCCCGCCGGCGCCAGCGATGCTTGCCTCGCCGCGCAAGCCGACCGCCACGCGCTCTACGAACGCGCGGTGCAATGCCCGGAAGCGGAGGTGGATTTCATTCAGCACAGCTTTCGCGATCTGCGCGGGCGCCCTGCCCGCTCGCTCGCCGAGGACTTCTGTGGCACGGCCGCGGTGTGCCGCGAATGGGTCGCGCGGGATGCGCGCCATCGGGCGATCGGGATCGACAATGACCCTGCCGTGCTGCACTGGGCACGCACGCAACGGTTGCCCGCGCTGTCGCCAGAGCAGCGCGCGCGCCTGCGGTTGATCGAAGCGGATGTGCTGGACCTTGGCCCGGCCCCCGCGGCCAAGGCGCGCTGCGAGCCGGTCGACCTGGTGTTGGCGATGAACTTCAGCTGGTGGCTGATCACCGAGCGCGCGGCCTTGCTGGGCTATTTTCGCGGCGTGCGCGAGCGGCTGGTGAGCGATGGCCTGTTCATGCTCGATAGCTATGGCGGCTACGATGCCTTTCGGGTCATCGCCGAGGAGCGCGCCATCGAGGACGACGGTCCGCCCTTCACCTATGTCTGGGACCAGACCGACTACGATCCGATCAGCGGTCGCATGCAGTGCGCGATCCATTTCGCCTTCCCCGACGGCTCGCGCCTGGAACGGGCATTCCGCTATACCTGGCGGCTCTGGACCCTGCCCGAACTGCGCGAACTGCTCGTCGAGGCCGGCTTCCGCGAGCCGCGTATCTACTGGCAAGGCTGGGACGAGCATGGCGAGCCGGACGGGATCTTCAAGCCGGTCACCCGGGCGGAGCCCGATGCCGGCTGGATCTGTTACCTGAGCGCGGAGCCATAGACCCCCATGCCCGAACTGCCCGAGGTCGAGACCTGCCGGCGCGGCCTGGAGCCGCATCTGCTCGGACGCCTGATCGAACGACTCGAGGTCCGCGAGTCCCGCCTACGCTGGCCGATCCCGGTCGATACCGGCGCGCGGGTTGCCGGTCAGCGCATCCTGGCGCTGCGCCGGCGCGGCAAATATCTCTTGTTCGACCTCGAACAGGGCGTATTGATGCTGCATCTGGGCATGTCCGGCAGCCTGCGCGTGCTGCCGGCGACGACCGCGCCGGCAGCCCATGATCACGTCGACCTGTGTCTCGACGCTGGACAGTGCCTGCGCTTTCGCGATCCGCGCCGTTTCGGCATGCTGCAATGGACCGCCGCGCCGGCCGAGGCGCATCCCCTGCTGCGCGATCTGGGGCCGGAACCGCTCGAACCGGCGTTCAGCGGCGCCTATCTTCACCACCGCGCGCAAGGACGACGGGCGCCGATCAAGACCTTCATCATGGACAGCCAGGTGGTCGTCGGCGTCGGCAACATCTACGCCAACGAATCCTTGCATCGCGCGCGCATCCATCCCAACCGCGCCGCCGGGCGCATCAGCCATGTGCGCATGGACGTGCTCGCGGCCGCCATCCGCCAGGTGCTCGCCGACGCCATCGCCCAGGGCGGCACCAGCCTGCGCGACTTCGTCCAAGAGGATGGCCAGCCCGGCTACTTCGCCCAATCGTTGCGCGTCTACGGGCGCGCCGAGCAGCCCTGCCCGAGCTGCGGTGGCCGTATCCGGCAGCGCCGCATCGGCCAGCGCTCGAGCTTCTATTGCGCGACCTGTCAGCATTAGCAAAGGCGGCGCTTATGGCCGCTCGACCGGATTGCCGGACACGACCTAGAAAGCCCAGAGGCCATGAGATGTTCCTGTCCGCGCGTCAAGGCGAATAGGGCGAATGGCGACAAGGCGTTTTTCGTCCATCGCCTAACGCGCCGCGCACCGCAGTGCCAAGCCCGACGCGCGATTCACGATCGATCAGCGTTGGCGAGGGCCGCGTTCGCGGCCCGACGGGCTTGGCGGCCCCTGGCCACGCCCCGCCAAGAACGCGCGCAGCACCTGCTCGGCGGTCTTGGCCAGCAGCGCCTCGACCCGTCGTTCGGCCTCGGCCAGATCGATGGGGCCAGGGCAGAGCGAGAACACGGCATCGAGGCCCAGCCCATGCAGTGCCTCGATGCCCTCGCCGACGCTGCCGCCGATGCCGATGCACGGGATGCCATGGCGGCGCGCACGCGCGGCCACCGCCGCAGGCGCCTTGCCGCAGACGGTCTGCGCATCGATCCGGCCCTCGGCGGTCAACACCAGATCCGCCCCCTCCAGCGCGCGCTCCAGCCCGATCAGATCGAGCACCAGCTCGGCCCCAGGACGCAGCTCGGCCGCGCAGAAGGCGAGGAGGCCGGCCCCCAGACCGCCGGCGGCGCCCGCGCCAGGGACGTCTTCGGCATCGCAGTCGAGATCCTGGCGCAGGCGCTCGGCCAACCGCCGCAGGCCGGCATCCAGGACCGCGACGGCCTCGGGGGTGGCGCCCTTCTGGGGTCCATAGGTCGCGGCGGCACCGGTGGCGCCGGTCAGCGGATTCTCGACATCGCAGATCGCCTCGACCCTCGCTCCTTGCAGGCGCGGATCGACGCCCGTGCCGTCGATCCGCGCGATCCGCGCGAGCGCGGCGCCGACCGGCCGCAGCGGCTGCCCGTGCGCATCGAGGAAGCGATAACCGAGCGCGCTCGCCATGCCGATACCGCCGTCGTTGGTGGCACTGCCGCCGAGCCCGACGATCAGGGTCTCGGCACCGAGCGTCAACGCCGCGCGCATCAGCTCGCCGGTCCCGAGGCTGGTGGTGGCGCGTGGATCGCGCGCGGCGGGCGCGAGCAGCGCAAGCCCGCTGGCGAGCGCCATCTCGATGATCGCGGTGCGCTCGCCTGGCAACCAGGCAAAGGCGGCATCCACCTGGGTAAAGGCCGGGCCGGTCACGCGCAGCGGACGGCGCTCGGCGCCGAGCGAAGCGCAGGCGATCTCGAGCAGCCCATCGCCGCCATCGGCGACCGCTAGCTGCCGGATCTCGGCCTCGGGAGCGGCGCACCACGCGCCCGCAGCGAGCGCGGCGGCGGCCGCGCTTGCAGAGCAACTTCCCTTCAGCGCATTGGGCGCGATGACCAGCGTCAGCGGCGGTCGTGAGGACATGATGGAAACACTCCGGCAACGTAGTCGAGCGAAGCGAGGCGAAAGTCGGGATAATTTGGGGGTCTTGTTTGACTATTTGACCGAGCCGTCCTATGTCCGAGCCCGTCCCCGCCTTTGCCGTTGGCCAACGTTGGCTCTCCGAGACCCAACCCGAGCTTGGCCTCGGCATGGTCGAGGTCGTCGAACATCGCCGCGTCACCCTGCTGTTTCCGGCCACCGGCGAGCGTCGCACCTATGCCGCCGACAATACGCCGCTGTGGCGCGCGCAGCTCGCCGCCGGTGAGCTGCTGCGCGATCTCGAAGGCCGCGACCTGACCGTGGTCGACCTGCTCGAGCACAATGGCTTCGTCACCTATCTGGTGCGCGACACCGCCGGCAACGAACAGCCCCTGCCCGAGACCCGCATCGATCCGCGGCTGCGCCTGAGCCGTCCGCAGCAACGCCTGCGCGCCGGGCGCCTGGACAGCGATACCTGGTTCCGGCTGCGGGTGCAGGCGCTCGAACAGACCGCGCGGTTGGCCACGGCACCGGCGCGCGGACTGCTCGGCGCGCGCATCAGCCCGATCCCGCATCAATTGCACATCGCCGCCGAGGTCGCCGACCGGCATCATCCGCGCGTGCTCCTAGCCGACGAGGTCGGCCTTGGCAAGACCATCGAGGCCGGCTTGATCCTGCATCGACTGGCGTTGGCCGGCCGCGTGCATCGGGTGCTGATCCTGGTGCCCGAAGCGCTCTTGCATCAATGGTTGGTCGAGTTGCTGCGTCGCTTCAATCTGAGCGTCGCGCTCTTCGATCAGGCCCGGGTGCAGGCGCTGGCGGCGCAAGGCAGCAATCCGTTCGACTCCGAGCAACGCATCCTCTGCGGCCTGAACCTGCTGACCGAGGATGTCGCCCTGGCCGATGCCGCGCTGCATGCCGACTGGGATCTGCTGATCTGCGACGAGGCCCATCACCTCGAATGGTCGCCCGAGGCAAGCAGCCCCGGTTATGAGCTGGTCGCCGCCCTCGCCGCCAAGATACCGGCGGTGCTGCTGCTCACCGCGACCCCGGAGCAACTGGGCCGAGCCGGACATTTCGGCCGCTTGCGGCTGCTCGACCCGGAGCGCTTTGGCGACTACCAGGCCTTTCTCGCCGAGGAGGAAGGCTATGCGCCGGTGGCCGAATGGGTCGCCCGTCTGCTCGACGAAACGCCGCTGAGCGCGGACGAACAGGCACGGCTCGACGCGCTGCTCGACGGATCAAGCGCCACCAGCGAGCGTCAGGCGCTCATCGACCAGTTGCTCGACCGCCACGGCACCGGCCGGGTGTTGTTTCGCAATACCCGCGCCGCCATCAGCGGGTTTCCCCAGCGCGAATTGCATCCGGCGCGGCTCGCGTCGAGCGCCGGCGAGGCGGACGCGGCCGCCGACAGCGCGATCGATCCGCTGGATGCGCTCTGGTCGGCGATCGAGGATCCGGATTGGCTCGACAAGGATCCGCGCCTGGATTGGCTGATCGCGCAACTGCGTGAACTCGCACCGGCCAAGCTGCTGCTGATCACCAGTCGCGCCGAGACCGTGCTCGATCTGCGCCGCGCGCTGCTCGCGCGCGCCGGCATCCAGGCCGCCGTCTTCCACGAGGAGATGCCGATCGTCGAGCGCGACCGCGCCGCCGCCTTCTTCGCCGATCCCGAGGATGGCGCCCAGATCCTGCTCTGCTCCGAGATCGGCAGCGAGGGGCGTAACTTCCAGTTCGCCCATCACCTGGTGCTGTTCGATCTGCCCGCCGATCCGGAATTGCTCGAACAGCGCATCGGCCGACTCGATCGCATCGGCCAGAGCGAGACCATCCGCATCCATGTGCCCTATCGCGCCGGCACCCCGGATGAGTGGCTGTTTCGCTGGTATCACGAGGGGCTGGATGCCTTCTCCGCGCACCAGCCAGCGGCGCCGGCGGTGTTCTGGGAACAGCGCGAGGCGCTGCAAGCGCTCCTGGCCGACCCGGCGCCGGAGCCGAGCGCGATCGAGGCGCTGATCGGCGAGGCGCGGACGCTGCGCGCGCGTCTGGATAGCGAGCTCGCCGCCGGCCGCGATCGACTGCTCGAACTCAGCTCGCATCGCCCGGCGCGTGGCGCCGCCCTGGCGCGGGCGCTCGAGGAGGAGGATCGCGATCCCACCATCGAGATCTTCCTGACCGGGCTCTGGGATGCCTTCGGCGTCGAGCGCGAACCCGGCCCCGGCGGCAGCCTCGTCGTGCGGCCCGGCGCCCACATGCTGCAAGAGCATTTCCCGGAGCTGCCAGACGAGGGCATCACCGCGACCTTCAGCCGCCAGCACGCGCTCGCCCATGAGGAACGACGCTTCCTGACCCGCGAGCATCCGCTGACCCGGGCCGCGCTCGAGCTGGTGACCGGCTCGCATCTGGGCACCAGCGCGCTGGTGCTGACCCAGGACAAGCGCTTTCTCGCCAGCGCCTTGCTGCTGGAGGCGGTCTACGTCGCCGAGTGCCCGGCGCCACCGGCCCTGAACGCGCAACGTTTCCTGCCGCCGAGCGCGCGGCGCATGCTGATCGACGAGCAGGGCCAGGAGCGCAGCTCCGAGATCGATGCGGACGCCCTCGGCGGCAAATGTCTGCGCCCGCGCCGCCCGCTCGCGCGCGCGCTCTTGCAAGCGAAGAGCAAGGTGATCGAGGCGATGGTGACCCTGGCCGAACAGGAAGCCGCGCGCGAGACCCAAACCCTGCGCGAGCAGGCGGGCGCGCGGATGCGCGCGCAACTCGATGCCGAGCTGGATCGGCTGCGCGACCTCGCCCGCCGCAACCCGGCGGTGCGCGCCGAGGAGATCGCGGCGCTGGAAGCCGAGCGCGCTGCGCTCGCCGAGACGCTGGCCAACAGCCGCCTGCGCCTCGACGCCCTGCGCTTGATCGCCTTTGCCTGATCCTCGGCATTGCGCAGGATTTCCGTTTGCCTTCAAGGCGTCTCGTCGGGAGCATCGCCGGGCTCCGTGAGCGGCGACGCGACGCAGAAGGCGAGCGAACAGACCAGCAAGGCGGGATGAGCTTTGACGGAAATCGCCTAAGGGGACTGAAAGAAGCGATGCGCGTCGTAGCGCAAGACGGCGCCATCGGCGCCCACCTCTTCAACGAAGAACCCATCACGGCTGAGTTCCCCCTCGCGCAGCTTGTTGCCGTTGAGATAGATGAAGCGCCGCGCTGGGTCAGCGTCATAGACATGCACCGTCATCGAGAATGGCGGCAGTTCGCGCCGCAACCGGCCGCTCAATGGCGCGGGCCGATCGCTCACGGGAGTCGCCGCTCCTCTGCCGGGCTCGGCTCGACTGGAGGCTGGCTTGGCTGTGGGCCGGGACGCTGGCTCGGATATTGGCTCGGATATTGGCTCGGACGCTGGCGTGAGCGCGGGCAACCGCGTGCGCGTGGAGGCGGACTGCGCGCCGGCCTCCTCGCGAAATGAGCGTTTGAATGCCTCGATCTCGGCGATCAGCTCCGGGGGAATCGGCACATGCTCCGGGGCTGGTTGCGTGGCTGGCGCCTTGGCTCGCGCTGGCTCGCGTTGCGCGGACAAGGGGGAGGCATCGGCAGGCGAGGCATCGTCGCCCAGCACCGCGCGGCGCAGCTCCTCGGCCCCTCGCGGTAGCCGCTCGCCAGGTTTGGGCGGCGCCGGGACAGCCAGCACCTGCGGCGCGGGATCGCGTTCGACATCGCGCTCCACCTCGGCCTCCACCTCGGCCGTCTCCGCCCCCGTCACCTCCTGTGCATCTGCACCCGCATCCGCCATCGACAGGACGACGCGTTTGGGATGATCGATGGCGCTGGCAACGGCGGCGACCAGTTCCTCGCCTTTGCCCGGTGCGGATTCGGGCGCGGATTCGGTCTCGGATTCGGCCGCGGATTTGGGCTCGGTTTCGGGGTTGTCGCTGTTGACGGAGGCGACCGAATCCTCGGCCTCGGGTGCCGCCGGCATGCCGCCCGTGCTCTGGGCGCTCGACGTCCCTTCGCCGCGCGCCATGCCCGCTCCGGCTCCAGGCGCGTCCGCGGCCGGAGGCCGGAATGAGGCATAGACCGCGAGGACTGCGGCGAGTGCAGCCAACGCAAAGGTCGCGATGATCCAGCGCTGCATGCGCGTCTGTTCGCGGGGCTCGTCGAACACCGACGCTTGCAGGCGCGGAACCTGCCCCAGCTCGCGCTCCCGCTGCGATTTCTTCAGTGCTTCCAGGATGTACGACATAAGACCTTCGCGAGCGGCAATCCGCTAGGGCGTCCGGGACTGGCTCAAACGCGGGATCTCGCTATCGGCGAGGGCGTTATTCAATAGCATCAGGGTGCGCGGCCCGGCGATACCATCGACCTCCAAGCCGCGAGCGCGTTGGAACGCCTCCACCGCAGCCTGCAAGTCGGCGTCATAGCGGGGACTGTCGAGGTCGGTCAGCGTGGCGTCGGGCACCGCCGCGAGCCGCTGTCGCAACCAGGACACCGTCGCCCCGGTCGTGCTGGGGCCGATCAGACGCGTCCCCGAAGGCGGCGGGCGCCAGAGCATGAGCACATCGCCGGACCAGCGCTCATCCAGGCTCGCGATCGCCACCCGCCGCTGCCGATCGCCACGCGTCAACACCGCGTACTCATCATCGATGCCGGTGATCAGCGCATGGCGCGGTTGCCCATCGATCATCAGTTCCAGCACGGCCGGGCGATCGAACAGGCGCAGGTCGCTCCAGCGCTCGTTCGAGCGCTCACAGTCGAGCCCCAGCTCGGTGACCGCAGCACAGTCGGCGGCGGCGTCCGGCGCATGGCCCCAGGGTTGCAGCAGGGCCGGAAGCGACTCGTGTTCCTCCAGCAACAGCTCGGAGAGGTCGCCGAGCGCGGCCTCGGGCACCTGCGGGGCAATCCGCGCGAGCGCGATGCGGGGGATGACCGCCTCCGGCGCTTCAGGCGCATCCGACACATCCGCCACCCCGGGCGCGGCCGGCATGAGCGCGGCGGCTTGCTCGCTGTCCGCACGGGCGCTCGCCACCACCCGCTCGCGGTCGATGTTCGCGCCGGGCCTCGCGGGGTTGGTTGTCTCCTTGATCGCAGGATTGTTCGCGGCCTGAGTCGCGGGGTTGGTGGTTGCGTTGATCGCAGCGGCGCGATCCTCTGCCATGAGCTTGCCGGCAACCACGGCTTCGTTGCGGGCGGCTGTTGCCTCGTCGGCCTTGGTCGCACCGGGCGCCTCAGCCGCGCCGGCGGTCGCATCGATCGCAGCGGCTGCCTCGGCGGTCGCCCCAGTCGCCTTCAT
>NZ_JBKHDN010000040.1:0-16768 GCF_046541315.1 Halochromatium sp.
GGCTGCGCCCAGGCCCTACCCGCGACCAAGCCCGCGATCAGGCACAGGATGGCTATAACCCGCTTCATCATCGACATGAGGCCTCAAACCTTGCGGCACAGGGATCCATAAATAGGGGCTGCAGGGGCGAAACACAGCAGCAAACGCGTCCGTACACCGCGGCATGCGCGCGGGTAGAGCCATTCGCCCTGACGCGCGGACACGAACATCTCGTGAAATCTGGCCCGTGAACTCTGGCCCGTGAGATCTGGCCCGTGAAATCTGGGCCTCTGGGTCAGCGTTATCCGGCAATCGGGTCGCGCGGCCATCTGCTCGGTCTGCGTCCCAACAGAGAGAATGGCGAGCGTCAGGGGTTCCACAGGTGGATATGAGGCGACGCGCGCAGCGTCGAGTAGAACAGCATGACTGACAGCATGAATGGCGGAGAGGGTGGGATTCGAACCCACGGACGGGATCAACCGTCGCCGGTTTTCAAGACCGGTGCATTCAACCGCTCTGCCACCTCTCCTGGGCGGGGTTGTCGACCGAGCGGAGTCGAGCAATCCGCATAGGATACCTCAACAGCGGACCAGTTTGCACTTGGGCCAGTTTGCACTTGGGGCGGATGTCCGCATCCAAAGGATGCAACAAGGCCCCTGTTATCGGTATGCTTGCGCTCTAAGGCATCGCCCTCGAAACCTTAGGGCCAAGACCCGGTCAAAGGTCCGCGATGCAATGATGCAAACCCAACGGAGACACCATCACGATGGCAAACCCCAACTCCTTCCTGACGAAACAGCAAGCAGTCCCGGCGGGCCGCGCCGGCTCGGTGCTCGAGACCAACAAGGTCCTCAAGAACACCTATCTCCTGCTCGCCGCGACCCTCGGCTTCAGCGCCTTCACCGCGATGCTCTCGATGGCGCTGGCGATGCCCTCCTGGGTCTACCTGGTATCGGTCATCGGCGCCATGCTGCTCGGCATGTTCGTGCTGCCGCGCGCCGCGCAATCGGCCAAGGGCGTCGGCGTCATCTTCGTCATCACCGGCCTGCTCGGCTTCGGCCTGGGCTCGATCCTGAGCATGTACCTGGCGCTGCCAAACGGCCCCAGCATCATTGCCACCGCCTTCGGTGGCACGGCGGTGATCTTCCTCGGGCTCTCCGGTTACGCGCTGACCAGCAAACGCGACTTCAGCTTCCTCGGCGGCTTCCTGTTCGCTGGCATGATGGTCGCGGTCGTCGCCATGATCGCCAACATCTTCCTCAACATGCCGGCCCTCGCACTCGCGGTCTCGGCGGCGATCATCCTGCTCATGAGCGGCTTCATCCTGTTCGACACCAGCCGGATCAAGAGCGGCGCCGAAACCAACTACATCATGGCGACCTACGGCATCTACCTCTCCATCTTCAACATCTTCATCAGCCTGCTGCAGATCTTGGGCATCATGGGCGATGAATGAGCACGCCTAGGCGCTCTCTCGCTGGCTGAGCTGACACGACCCCGGCTGCGGCCGGGGTTTTTGTTGATCAGACATCCACTCACGGAGGCCCCATGGACCTATTCCTGAAGATCGCCGCCGCCGGCGTCCTGATCATGATGCTGTTTTTTCTTTGGCCGACCCTAAAGAACTGGCAAGAGAACGGTCCCAAGGCCGAGAAAGGCGACTGGCAAGCCGCGCTCGTGCCGCTCGCCGCCGTGGTCGGCTTTGTCATCCTGCTGATCATGCTCGTGCGCTAAAACAACGACGCCTGGCAGCGGCCGGCAGCGATGGGCAAAGCCGTCGACGACAAGGCCAGAGGTGACGGTGACGGGGGGCCCCCGCCGGGGGCGTCGATCGCCAGGATAGCGATCGCGAGCCTCCAAGGACGGATTCACGGCGCCCCCCCGGCGGGCGCCACCCGATGCCGGCACCAGCGACGAACGCAAACCAGCCTCCAGCCCCCGACCGGCAAACGCCGGTCACCCCCGCCGAGCCTTGGCAAAGGCCGCCGCCATCGCCCCCTCGGCCACCGTCGACTCCTCGCCACCCGACTTCCGTTTCGAGCCCGAGCGACCATCACCGCTAGCACCGCCACTACCAGCCTTGGCACCAACACCACCGCGCCGATCAGCTCCGCCAGCACCCCGCTGACCGCCTTCCGAGCGCCCGGCACCGCCCTCGCCCTCCGCTGCATCATCCAGCCGCATGCTCAACGCCACCCGCTTGCGCGGCAGATCCACCTCCAGCACCTTCACCTTCACCAACTGCCCGGTGCTGACCACCGCATAAGGATCGCGCACGAAACGCTCCGCCAAGCGCGAGATATGCACCAGCCCATCCTGATGCACGCCGACATCGACGAAGGCACCAAAGTTGGTCACATTGGTCACCGTGCCCTCCAGCACCATGCCCGGCCGGAGATCGGACAGCGTCTCGACCCCCTCCATGAAGCTCGCCGCCTTGAACGTCGGACGCGGATCGCGCCCCGGCTTCTCCAATTCGGCGATGATGTCGCGCACCGTCGGCTCGCCGAAGCGCGCATCGGCGAAACGGGCCGGCTGCAGTTGGCTCAAGGTCGCGCGATCCCCGATCAAGGCCCGAATATCCCGCCCGACCTCCTTGAGGATCCGCCGCACCACCGGATAGGCCTCCGGATGCACCGCCGAGCCATCCAACGGCTCATCGCCATCGGTGATGCGCAAGAAGCCCGCGCACTGCTGAAAGGTCTTCTCGCCCAGGCGCGGCACCTTCTTCAACTGCGCGCGACTGCGAAAGGCGCCCTGCTCCTCGCGGAAGCGCACGACGTTCTCGGCCAGCGTCGAGGTCAGCCCCGAGACCTGCGCCAGCAGCGGCGCCGACGCCGTGTTCAGATCGACGCCCACCGCGTTCACGCAATCCTCGACCACCGCATCCAGCGTGCGCGCCAGCCCACTCTGATTCACATCATGCTGATACTGACCGACGCCGATCGCCTTCGGCTCGATCTTCACCAGCTCGGCGAGCGGATCCTGCAACCGGCGCGCGATCGACACCGCCCCGCGCAGCGACACATCCAGCTCCGGCAGCTCGCGCGACGCATACTCGGAGGCCGAATAGACCGAGGCGCCGGCCTCGCTCACCACCAGCGACTGCAACCCCAGCTCCGGGTGACGGCGGATCAGCTCGCGCGCGAGCTGATCGGTCTCGCGCGAGGCGGTGCCGTTGCCGATGCTGATCAGCTTCACGCCGTGCGTCGCCGCCAGCTTGGCCAGCGCCGCGATCGACGCATCCCATTGGTTCCTCGGCGCATGCGGATAGAGCGTACCGGTGTCGACCACGCGCCCGGTCGCATCCACCACCGCCACCTTGATCCCGGTCCGCAATCCCGGATCGAGCCCGATGGTCGGCAGCCGCCCGGCCGGCGCCGCCAGCAGCAGCGCCTTCAGATTCTTCGCGAAGACCCGGATCGCCTCGCTCTCGGCCGCCTCCAGCAGCCGATGCTTGAGGTCGAGATCCAGGCGCGTCATCAGCTTGATCCGCCAGGCCTTGCGCACCGTCTCGAGCAGCCAGGCATCGCCCGGCCGGCCCTGATCGCGAATGCCAAAATGCTGTGCGATGCGGCCACGGAAGGCGACATCCGGGTCCTCGCCCTCGCCGGCTCGCAACTCCAACGCCAGGACGCCCTGATTGCGGCCCCGGAACAGCGCCAACGCGCGATGCGAGGGCACCTTGGCGATCGACTCGCGGTAATCGAAGTAATCGGAGAACTTGGCGCCCTCGGCCTCCTTGCCGTCGAGCACCCGCGCCACCAGGATGCCGACCTCCCAGAGCCGCTCGCGCAGTTGCCCGGCCAGCTCCGCATCCTCGGCGAAGCGCTCCATCAGGATCTGACGCGCGCCCTCCAGCGCCGCCGCCCTATCGGCCACTCCCTTGCCGGCATCGACATAGGCGGCGGCCTGCTGCTCGGGCGCTCGCGAGGGATCCGCGAGCAAGGCATCCGCCAAGGGCAAGAGCCCCGCCTCGCGCGCGATCTGCGCCTTGGTGCGCCGCTTCGGCTTGAACGGCAGATAGAGATCCTCGAGCCGCTGTTTGGTCTCGGCGGCCTCGATCTCGGCGCGCAGCGCCTCCGAGAGCTTGCCCTGCTCCTCGATGCTGGCCAGGATCGCCGCGCGGCGCTCCTCCAGCTCGCGCAGATAACCCAAGCGCTGCGCCAGATGGCGCAACTGGATATCGTCGAGCCCGCCCGTCGCCTCCTTGCGATAGCGCGCAATGAACGGCACCGTGGCGCCATCGTCGAGCAGCTCCACGGCTGCTTGCACCTGCCGCGGATGACAGTCCAGCTCTTGCGAGATAACGGAAATAATTGCGCCCATGAATCTTGTGTCAGGTCTCCATTGATGCCAACAAGGCCGCGTATTGTAGACAAAAGTCGGAGACGTCAGAGCCGAGCGTCCAAACGAACGAGACTGACCTCGCCACAGCCGACAGAAGGCACATGCAGCCAAGGCCGCGCGGACGGATTCAGGCGCAGCGCGAGCAACACCGCGATCCGCGCGCTCGCGCCCACGGCCCACCACGGCAATCCAAGCTGAGCCGCCGCCAACGCCGAGCCGACCAGCGCCGCGTGCTCGAAACCGCCCAGGCAGCGCAATGCCCGATAGGGATCCGCTCGATCCAAGGCTGCGGCATGGCGCTTGAGGATGAGCGCAACGTCCGTGTCTTCGCGTTCGACCAAGTCGCCGGCATTCAGCAGCCGATACCAGGCCCGATTGGTGATGCGCGCGCCCGTTCCGCCGCCGCGCGCCGAGATCGCCGCGACGCCCTCCAGCTTGGCCCGCTCGATGGCCTGTCGCCCGGCACTCAGCGCCCGATCGAGCCGATGGCTGTCCATCGCCGCCCCCAGACGGCTGTCGAGGGTGCCCGGCCCCAAATCGAAGCGCTGTGCGCCGGGATCGATCCGCGCCGCATCCTGTCGCCCGAGATCGAGTTTGATCTCGGTCACCAAGGCCCCAAAGGCCCCCGCCCCGGTCACCACGGCGAGGCGAGCAAGGGCGCCAGGAGCCTGACATCGGCGCGCCCCCAGGCCGTGCGAGCGCGGACACTGACTCGATTCCGGCTCACCAGCGCCCATCGACTGGCCGCGACGTCCAGCACCATTCACCGCAAGCGCGGTACCATGATCGGCGACCATGTCGAGCAGCCGAATCCGCATCGGGCCCGCCGGTCCGGCAGCGGAGGATGCCGGCGCGGCGGGAACCGATAACCAGTGTGGCCAGGCGGGATGCGACCTCATCGCCGATCCGCGCGCACTAAGCCGGCCCCAGGCCAATCCGCGAGACCATGATGGCGATAGCGACCAAGATCGAGATCATACCAAGATGAACCAGCAACGCAGTATCCTCATCACCGGCTGCTCGAGCGGCATTGGGCACCACTGCGCCCATGCACTCGCAAAGCGCGGCTGGAAGGTGGTCGCCTCGGCGCGCCAGCAGGCCGATGTCGAGCGCCTGCAAGCCGAGGGCTTGCTGGCCGTGCGCCTCGACCTGAACGATCCCGAGAGCATCGCCAGCGGCCTGGAAGCCGCCCTGGCACTGACCGATCGACGCCTGGACGCGCTGTTCAACAACGGTGCCTTCGGGCTGCCTGGGGCGGTCGAGGATCTGACCCGCGCGGCGCTGCGCGCCCAGTTCGAGACCAACCTGTTCGGCTGGCACGACCTGACCCGGCGGGTGATCCCGATCATGCGCGCCCAGGGCCAGGGCCGCATCGTGCACAACAGCTCGGTGCTCGGCCTCGTCGCGCTGCCCTTTCGCGGCGCCTATGTCGCGAGCAAGTTCGCGCTCGAAGGGCTCACCGACTGCCTGCGCCTGGAGCTGCGCGGCAGCGGTATCGAGGTGTCGCTGATCGAGCCGGGGCCGATCCTGAGCCGCTTTCGCGACAATGCCTTCAACGCCTATCAGCGCCACATCGACCCGCACGACAGCCCATACCGCGCGACCTATCGACAGATGGAGGCGCGCTTGCGCAAGCAGGGCGCCGCACAGCCGTTCACGCTGACGCCCGAGGCGGTGCTGCGCAAGCTCGTGCATGCGCTCGAGCATCCGCGCCCGCGCGCGCGCTACGCCGTGACCTTGCCGACTCATCTGCTCGCCGTGCTGCGCCGCCTGCTGCCGAGCCGCGCCATGGACTGGGTCCTGCGCCGGGCCTCGCGCGGTGGGCGCGGCTAGGCGCGCTCCTCGTTCAGCCCGTCGGCCGGCGCAAAAGGCGATCGCAGCGTCACCGGCTCGGTCTCGGTCTGCGCGAAGTAGCGCGCGAGGAAATGATCGAAATCGCCCTCGTCATGGGCCTCGATCTGCGCCTGCCGCGCGCGCGAATCAGCCGCGAGCCGCGCAAGCGACGCCGCGCGCGCCGGATCGAGTTCGAGCCGGCGAAAGCCCTCCCAATGCTGTTCGGTGAGTCGGCGCGCGTATTCAGCGAAGCCCTCGCCGCGCGCGCGCATCTCGTCCAAGATCCGTGCCGAGGGCGTCGCCTCGGGCGCGGCCATCTTCAACTGCTGCGCGCGCAGCGCGGCCTGGAATGCACTCCCACCGGCGCCCTCACTGGCGCCCCCACCGGCGCCATCCATCAGCTCGGCGAGCGGCGCCATCGCTTCCAGCACCTGCTCGCCCCAGTCGCGTAACGCGATCGCGCCCGCCGAACACTGCAATCGCAAGCCCGGCTCGCGCCCACGATGCGCGGCCAGCACCTCGTTGCTGTCGATCCAGCGGCGCTCGCGCGGGGAGATCGTCGGGCTCGGCAAGAGCAAACAATAGAGCATGAACAGCGCCAGGAAGTGCATCTGCTCAAGCTCGATGCCGAGCGGCTCGAACGGATTGACATCCACCGAGCGCAGCTCGACGTAGCGAATCCCGCGCCGGCGCAGCGCCAGCGTCGGGAACTCCATCCAGTCGGTGAGCTGCTTCGGACGCACGGTGCTGTAGTACTCGTTCTCGATCTGCAGCACATGATCGTTGAGCTGCTCCCAGCGCCCATTGACCTTGGTGCCGATCGACTCATAGTGCGGGCAGGGCGTGCGAATCGCCCAGGTCAGGCTGCGGGTATAGGCATCGAGGCTGTCGTAGTTGGCCTTGAGGCCGGTGCCCTCCTCCTGACGGTTCTGGTAGCCGATATCGCCCATCCGCAGCGAGGTCGCGTAGGGATAGTAGAAGGTCTGGGCATCGAACACCTCCAGGTCGGTGGTCGGGTCTTGCACGAAGCTGCGGCAGACCGCCGGCGAGGCACCGAACAGATAGGGCACCATCCAGCCCAGACGCTGCAGGTTGCGCACCATGCCCATGTAGCCGGCGTCGCGGGCTGCGGCCGGACCGTCGTCCTGGCTGCCGCCGACCTCGGCCTGGTAGGGCTCCCAAAAGGCCTCCGGCAGCGAGAAATTGAAATGCACGCCGGCGATGATCTGCATCGTGCGACCATAGCGATTGCCCAGCCCGCGCCGATAGACGGTCTTCATCTCGGCGGCATTCGAGCGGCCATAGCGCGCCAGCGGGATGTCGGCCCCGCCGTCGAGCACGCAGGGCATGCTCGCCGCCCACAGGCGCTCGTCCCCGATGTGCCGATAGACGAACAGATGCAGGTCGCGCAAAACATCGAGCACGGTCTGCGGCCGCGACAGCGCCGGCGTCACCAGCTCGACCAGGGCCTCGGAGAAATCGGTGGTGATATGCGGGTGGGTCAAGGCCGAGCCCAGCGCCGGCGGATGCGGGGTTTGCGCCACGCGCCCCGCCGGCGTCACGCGCAGGGTCTCCTTCTCCAGCCCGATGAGACAATCGGCGAGCAGGGCACGGACTGCGGGATCGGCGAACGGGCGCAGGCGCCGCGCCGGTAACGCGGCGAACGACAGGGGCTCGGACATCAATCGCGGTCTCAGTCGCTCATCGCCGCGCGCGGCTGCTCGTCGGCCTCTCGCGACACGATCATGTCGGCCAGGATGCGGGCGGCCTCGCGGGTCAGGATGCGGTCGATGACCTCCTGCTGTTGCTCCAGGGCCTCCTCGTCGACATGGTCGGCATCCTCATCGACGGGCTCGATCCCACGCGCGCGCAGGAACGCGGCCTTGCGCTCTTGCAGCACTTGCTCGCGACGCTCGGACTCGGCGCGTCGCTCACGCTCGCTCAGCGAGACGCGGTCCTGCGCCTCGATCTCGCTCAGGATGCGGGCCTGGTCGATGAGCATCCGAAAACCATCGTCCTCGACGATGCGTCGCGCCGAGCGCCGCTTGAGCGTCGCGAGATCGAGCTTGGCATCGACCTCGAACGTGGCCGGGCGAATCCGCCCCCAGGGCAGCGCATTGTCGAGCGAACGCTCGCCATGCTCGATGTCCTGCAGGCCCAGCTCGAAGTTGATATCGGGCTCAATCCCCTTCAACTGCGTGCTCGCCCCGCTGATGCGGAAGAATTCCGCCATGGTCAGGCGCAACCGCCCAAGCTGCGTATCGTCACCCGGCACGTAGCGATCGAGATCGATCAGCGTCTGCACCGTGCCCTTGCCGAAGGTGGGCTCACCAATGATGATGCCGCGCCCATAGTCCTGGATGGCGCCGGCGAAGATCTCGGACGCGGAGGCACTGTTGCGATCGACGAGCACGGCGAGCGGGCCGGTGTAGTGGATCGCCGGGTCCGGGTCCACCTCGACCTCGATCTTGCCGAACGAATCCTTGACCTGCACCACCGGCCCCTCCTCGATGAACAGGCCGGTCAGCTCCAGCGCCTCGGTCAATGAGCCGCCACCATTGCCGCGCAGATCGATGATCAGGCCATCGATGGACGCCGCCTTGAGTTCCTCGATCAGGGCGCGCACGTCGCGGGTGGTGCTGCGGAAATCCTGTTGGCCAGCGGACTCGGCGCGGAAATCCCGGTAGAAGGCCGGCACCTCGATGACGCCGATGCGCAGCGAGGGCGCATTCTCCGGACCCTCGATGACGAAATGCTGCGCCGCCTGATCCTCGAGCTTGATCTCGTTGCGCACCAACGAGACCTCGCGCATGCGCCCGCCGGCCGCCTCGGACTTCGGCAAGGTCTGCAACCGCACCACCGAGCCCTTGGGGCCACGGATCTTGTCGACGACATCCTGCAGCCGCCAGCCGACCACGTCGACCATCTCGCCATCGACCCCCTGGCCGACGCCGACAATGCGATCGCCGGTCTGGATCTGACCGGACTGACGCGCCGGCCCGCCCGGAATGGTGCGCTGAATCACCGTGTACTCGTTCTCGGCGCGCAGCACCGCGCCAATGCCCTCGAGCGAGAGGCGCATGCTGATGTCGAAATTCTCCGAGGTGCTCGGCGACATATAGCTGGTATGCGGCTCGAGCGTGCGCGTGTAGGCATTGACGAAGCTCTGATAGACATCGTCCGCGGTGAACTGGTGGATCCGTCGCGTGATGCCGGTATAGCGCTCGCGCAACTGTTCGCGGATCGCCTCGTCGTCCTTGTCGGCCAGCTTCAGCAGCAGGTAGTCGTTCTTGACCCGCTTGCGCCAGATGTCGTTGAGTTCGGCCTCGTTCGCGGCCCAGTCCGCCTCGTCGCGCTTGAACAGATAGCTTTCGTCGCGCTCGAAATCGAACGGCTGCCGCAACAACGACAAGGCATAGTCGATGCGCGCATCGACCCGCATGCGGTAGACGCGGAAGATATCGAACGCGGTATCGAGCTTGCCTTTGGCCAGATCGTCGTCGAGACGTCCGGCCGAACGCCGGAAGCGCTCCATGTCGCGTTGCAAGAAGAACAGCCGGTTCGAGTCGAGGTCGGTGAAGTAGTTGTCGATGACCTCGGTGGCGAAGGCGTCGCTGAGTTCGAAGTCCCGATAGTGGAAACGCTCGAGCACCTTGTTGATGACCACCATGGTGCGGGCCTGACGCTCATCGGGGAACAGCTCGGCGAGCCCGACCTCCTGGGTCTTGGCGAGCGCGCCGAAGGCGAGGAGCGCGCTCAGCAGCAGGGTCAGCAGGCGTGCGAACGGGAAGCGACCTCGGGTCATGGCCCGAGGCGAGCGGACCGGCCGGGGTGCCGGTCGGGGTGCCTGGCCGCGAACCGCGCTCGGGAGCGCCAAGGGGAGGCGTCGTTTACTCATGAGCTAGTACTGATGGATCCAATGATCTGATAAAAAAAGAGAGTAGCGGCAGCAGCGGGCGAGATCAATCGAACCGGCCGCCGCACCCGCTCGGTCCAAACGGCCATTGCCGCCCCGCGCGCGAACCGCGAACGACGCGTCTTCCCGGGCGGCGCCGCGCCATGTGCGTTAGGCAAGCGCCGTCCCCTCGGGTTCAAGTGGCGTCGCACAACGCCGGCGACTCAAGCCAGATCAGGCTCGCCATACGCCCGCTCACCCCATCGCGCCGATAGGAAAAGAAGCGCTCCGGCTCGGCAAAGGTGCAATGCTCGCCTCCGCCTATCCAGCGCACGCCCAGCGCGCCGAGGCGCTGGCGCGCGAGCAGCCCGAGATCGGCCAGCCAGCGCCCCTCGACGCCGCGCCGAAAGGCCATGGCCGCCTCGGCGCGCGCCGCGCAAAAGGTCGCGCGCACCTCGTCGCCGACCTCGAAATGTTCCGGCCCGATCGCCGGCCCCAGCCAGGCCAGCAGCTGCCCGGCCGGGCGCCGCATGCGCCGTACCGTCGCCTCGATGACGCCGGCCGCCAAGCCGCGCCAGCCGGCATGTACCGCTGCGACCACGCCGCCGGCCGCATCGCAGAGCAGGATCGGCAGACAGTCGGCGGTCATCACCACGCAGACCGAGCCCGGCCCGAAGGCGACCGAGGCATCGGCGACGCAGGCCGCATCGGCCGCGCTGGTCGCGGCGTTGGGCGCAGCGCTGGGCGCAACACTGGGCGGAACACTGGTCGGAACACTGGAGGGAACGCTGGGCAGCGCGCTGACCGTACAGCCATGCACCTGTCGCAGCCAGTGCGGCTCGACCGGCACCCCGGCGCGCGCGCGCAACCGCGCGCGGTTGCGCTGCACCGCCAGCGGATCGTCGCCGACATGGTCGCCGAGATTGAGACTCGCGTAAGGCCCGCTGCTCAGGCCACCCTCGCGCGTCGTGCTGACCGCCCGCACCGCCGGGGGCGCCGGCCAATCAGGTCGCAGTAGCCGCATCGCCGCTCTCCTGTTGCAAAAGGGCGCGGAGCGCGGCCAGATCGGCGGCCAGCGGCACCTGCCAGTGCATGGGTTCGGCGCTCGCCGGGTGGATCAGCCCAAGCCCGATGGCCTGCAAGGCCTGGCGCGGAAAGCCGCGCAACGCGGCGGCCAGCTCGCCACCAGCGTCGGCGGCGACACGCGAGCCCGCGCCATAGAGCGGATCGCCCACCAATGGATGGCGCAGATGGGCCATGTGGACGCGAATCTGATGCGTGCGCCCGGTGTGCAGCCGCACGCCGAGGAGACTGTGATGCGAATAGCGTTCCAACACCCGATAGTCGCTCACCGCCGGCCGGCCACCGGCGACCACGGCCATCGCCGTGCGCCGCGTCGGATGCCGCCCGATCGGCGCATCGACGCGACCGCTGGCGGCGGGCTGGCCGACCACCAAGGCGCGATATTCGCGCTTGACGCTGCGCGCCTTGAGCTGCGCGACCAACGAGCGATGGGCCAGCAGGCTGCGCGCGACCACCATCAGTCCGGTCGTCTCCTTATCCAGGCGATGCACGATACCGCAGCGCGGCAGGTCGCCGAGGCGCGGGTCATGATGCAAGAGCGCGTTCTGCAGGGTGCCGTCCGGATGCCCGGCGGCCGGATGCACCACCAGCCCGGCCGGTTTATCGATCACCAGCAGATGGGCGTCCTCGAACACCAGGCGCAGCGGGATCGGCTGCGGCAGGCAGTCCCCGGCGGGTTCCAGCAACGGCCGGACCAGCACCTGCTCGGCCCCGCGCACGCGGTCTTTCGGGCGCGGCGCGCGCCCGTCAAGCGACACCCGCCCCTGTTCGATCCAGTCTCGCAGGCGGCTGCGCGAGAATGCCGGCAGCAGCTCGGCGAGGACCTGATCGAGCCGGCGCCCGGCGTGCTCGGGCCGCAGTCGCAGGGTCCGGGGCTCGGAGTCCTCGTCCCGGGTCCGATCGTGCGGGCGGCTGTCCATGATCTCTGGGGGTGCTTCTGTGACTGTCACGTCGATTCAGTATACTGACGAGCTATCACCTCGACCCATGAACACGCGCTGCGACGCCGCATTCTCCATGATCCGAATCCTAGTGACGACCCTCATCGCTGTTGCCCTGTTGAGCGGCTGCGGCATCCTCGGCAAGGAGTTCGATGAGACCGAGGGCTGGTCGGCGAACGAACTCTATAGCAAGGCCGCGCGGGAACTCGATTCCGCCAATTACAAGCGCGCCATCGAACTGTACCGGAAACTCGAAGCACGCTACCCGTTCGGTCGTTTCGCGATGCAGGGCCAGCTCGACATCGCCTACGCCTACTACAAGGCCGAGGAGCCCGAGCAGGCACTCGCCGCCGCCGACCGCTTCATCAAGCTCTATCCGCAAAACCCCTACGTCGACTATGCCTACTATCTCAAGGGCATCGTCAACTACAACCGCAGCATTGGTTTCCTCGACCGCTTCTTCCCGCTCGACACCGCGCAGCGCGACCCCGGCTCGGCGATGGATGCCTTCAACGATTTCTCGGAACTCGTGCGCCTCTATCCGAACAGCAAGTATGCCGCC
The DNA here is from genome assembly GCF_046541315.1 of Halochromatium sp. Lineage (GTDB taxonomy): Bacteria > Pseudomonadota > Gammaproteobacteria > Chromatiales > Chromatiaceae > Lamprobacter. The sequence goes on from NZ_JBKHDN010000040.1 coordinate 12,644, forward strand.
GATGCGCGCCAGCGCATGCTGCATCTGCGCAACATGCTGGCCGAGGGAGAGCTACACGTCGCCCGCTACTACATGGAGCGCGGCGCTTATCTCGCCGCTGTCGCGCGGGCCCAGTACGTGGTCGAGCGCTTCCAGCGTACCGGCGCCGTCGAGGATGCCCTGGAGCTGATGATCGAGGGCTACCGGCGGCTCGGCGAGGACGAACTCGCCGCCGATGCGCGCCGGGTCTTGGTGATGAACCGCGAGGCGGGTCGCTTCCTCGACGATACCCCGGACCCGAGCGAGGTCAGCCTGGCGCGGCGGGTCTGGGATTATCTCGGCCTGGACCGCAACTGAGCGGCGCCGCAGTCGCGGTGCGGCGATCGCCGCCGCCGGCGGTGCGGATGGCCGCAGGCTGCGGCGCTCAGATCGCGGCCTCGTTCTCCTCGCCGGTGCGGATGCGCACCACCCGATCGACCGGGCTGACGAAGATCTTGCCATCGCCGATCTTGCCGGTGCGCGCGGCCTTGGTGATGGCCTCGACACAGGTATCGAGCTGATCGTCGGCGACCACCAGCTCGACCTTGACCTTGGGCAGGAAATCGACCACGTACTCGGCGCCGCGGTAGAGTTCGGTGTGCCCTTTCTGGCGACCGAAGCCCTTGACTTCGATCGCAGTCATGCCGGTGATCCCAGCCTGCGACAGGGCCTCGCGGACATCGTCGAGCTTAAAGGGTTTAATGATGGCTTCGACCTTCTTCATGGAGTTCTCCGTTCAACCTGTCGGCTGCTCATCGGGTGAGTATAAGAGCCTGCCTGGGGATTGACCATAGGCATTGACTGAATGATTGGCGGTCCCGCCGGCTTCGGCTTACTGGCCAAGCAGCTCGGCGACGCGCCGTCCAAGCAGCGCGGGCGAGCGCACCACTTGGACACCAGCGACCTCCAGCGCCTGATATTTCGCCTCGGCGCTGCCACCGCCGGCGCTGACGATGGCGCCCGCGTGTCCCATGCGTTTGCCCGGCGGCGCGGTCACGCCGGCGATATAGGCCACCACCGGCTTGGTCATGCGCTGGCGCACGAACGCGGCGGCCGCCTCCTCGGCGCCGCCGCCGATCTCGCCGACCATCAGCACCGCCTCGGTGTCCGGATCGGCCTCGAACCGGGCCAGGCAGTCGACGAAATCCATCCCGTGGATCGGATCGCCGCCGATGCCGATACAGGTGCTCTGCCCCAGCCCCTCGGCCGAGGTCTGTTCGACCGCTTCATAGGTCAGGGTCCCGGAACGCGAGACGATGCCAACCCGTCCCGGGGTATGGATGGCGCCGGGCATGATGCCGATCTTACAGCCCCCCGGAGTGATGATGCCTGGGCAGTTCGGCCCGATCAGCACCGCCTCATGGCGCGCCAGTGCCGCCTTCACCGCCAGCATCTCCAGCACCGGAATGCCCTCGGTGATACAGACGATCACCCGGATGCCGGCATCGGCGGCCTCCAGGATCGCATCCGCCGCATAGGCCGCCGGCACATAGATCATCGTGGCCTCGGCGCCGGTCGCGCGCACCGCCGCGTGGACCGTATCGAACACCGGCAGCCCCAGATGGCGTTGCCCGCCCTTGCCGGGCGTCACGCCGCCCACCATGCGCGTGCCATAGGCGATCGCCTGCTCGCTGTGGAAGCTGCCCTGGCGCCCGGTGAAGCCCTGACAGATCACCCGGGTCTCGGCATCGACGAGGACGCTCATGTCTCGCCTCCCGCGTGCGGGACGCGTGCGCGTTGCGCGGCGGCCGCCTCGACCACCTTATTGGCGGCGTCGACCAGGGTCGCGGCGGTCTCGATCGCCAGCCCGCTGCGCGCCAGCCGCTCCAGCCCAAGGGCTGCGTTGGTGCCCTCCAAGCGCACCACCACCGGCACCTTGACGCCGACCTCCTGGACTGCCGCAAGGATGCCCTCGGCGATCAGGTCGCAGCGCACGATGCCGCCGAAGATATTCACCAGCACCGCCGCCACCTTGTCATCGCTGAGCACCAGGGCGAAGGCGCGGGCGACCCGCTCGGCGGTGGCGCCGCCGCCGACATCGAGAAAATTGGCCGGCGCGCCGCCATGCAGGGCAATCAGATCCATGGTCGCCATCGCCAGCCCGGCGCCATTGACCATGCAGCCGATATCGCCCTCCAGGCTGATGTAGCTCAGCCCCTCGGCGCGCGCCGCGACCTCGCGCGCATCCTCCTGGCTCGGATCATGCAGCGCCGCTAGCTCCGGCTGCCGATAGAGGGCGCTGTCGTCCAGATCCAGCTTGGCGTCCAATGCGATCAGCTCGCCGGCCTCGGTGACCACCAGCGGGTTGATCTCGACCAGGCGCGCATCGCAGCGGATAAACAACTGGTAAAGCCCGTTCAACAGCCCCGCGAAGGCCGACTGTTGGGCCGCCGTCAGACCCAGGAACAGCCCGATCTGACGGCATTGCCAGGGACGCAGTCCCAGCGCCGGCTCGATGTGCGAGACCAGCACCGCCTCGGGATCGGCGGCCGCCACCGTCTCGATGTCCATGCCCCCCGCGGCCGAGGCCATGACGGCAATGCGCTCCGCCGCGCGGTCCACCAGCAGCGCCAGATAGAGTTCGCGCGCGATCGCGACCGGCGTCTCCAACAGCACCCGCGACACCGGCAGTCCGTTGGGCGGCGTCTGCGCCGTCACCAGCCGGCTGCCGAGCAACGCCCGGGCCTGGGCCTCCAGTTCGGTCATCGACGCGCAGCGTCGCACGCCGCCCGCCTTTCCCCGGCCGCCAGCATGCACCTGCGCCTTGACCAAGGCCGGCATGCCGAGGCTCTCGGCCGCTGCCCGCACCTCGTCGAGCGACGCCGCCACCACCGACTCGGGCACCGGGATCGCAAAGCGGGTAAGAAGCTGTTTCGCCTGATATTCGTGCAGATTCATGAAAACACCGAAGCTGTCGCGCCGCCCCTCTGGACACAGGGGTTACACCCGGAGTACACCGCAAGTGCGCCTGACGAGTCCAGGGCAAGCGGCGCCGTCCGCGCCAAGGCCATCCCCGCAACGGACAAGGATGGCGTATTCTGCGGGATTCGCCGGCAACGACCAAGTCCCACGTCCAACCAAACCCTTCCCGGCTCCCGCCGCCCCTGCTCGCCGAGCAGATCCGGCGGCCTAACCGCAATTCCCATCGTGGCGGCGAACGGCTCGGCATGAGCCCGCGCTCGCCGCACGATCATTGACCCAAGCTCGGACTCGTCTATGACCTCGCGCCCAGCCGCCGACCCTTTCCTCGACTGGTTCCGGCACTGTACACCCTATATCCATGCCCATCGCGGCCGTACCTTCGTCATCGCCGTCGGCGGCGAGGCGCTCGACGACACCCGTCTGCCCGAACTCGTGCATGACATCGCGCTCCTGCATGGACTCGGTATCCGCCTGGTGATCGTGCATGGCGCGCGCCCGCAGATCGAGCGCCGCCTGGTCGAGCGCGGCGCCGCCCTGCGGGTCATCAACGGCCTGCGCGTCACCGACGATGCCGCCCTCGCCTGCGTCAAGGAAGCCGCCGGCACCGCGCGCGTCGAGATCGAGGCGCTGTTATCGCTGGGCCTGGCGAACTCGCCGATGGCCGGTGTGCGCATCCCGGTGGCCTCCGGCAATTTCGTCTTCGCGCGGCCGATCGGCGTGCTCGATGGCATCGATTACCAGCACACCGGCACGGTACGCCGCATCGACCGCGTCGCGCTCGGCCAGCGGCTCGACGATGGCGCCGTCGCGCTGATGCCGCCGATCGGCTACTCGCCGACCGGCGAGGTCTTCAACCTCAGCGCCGCCGATGTCGCGCGCGCAGCCGCCATCGCCCTTGAGGCGGACAAACTGATCTTCCTCGTCGAAGGCCGTGGACTCACCGACGCGCCCAGTTCAACGCCGGGCGCGACATCCAACCAAACGCCCGCGCAGACAACCAAGCAGACGCCCGAACTGGCGCCCGAACTGGCGCCCGAACTGGCATCCGAACTGGCACCCGAACTGGCGCCAAGCCAGGCGCCCAAGCAGGCGCCCAACCAGGCGCCCAACCAGGCGCCCAACCAGGCGCCCGGCCAACCGCCGAGCGGCGCCGACCAAGCCCCCCGGATCCGCTCGCACCTGCTC
>NZ_JBKHDN010000041.1:0-16719 GCF_046541315.1 Halochromatium sp.
GCTGCTGAGCGAGATCGGTGCCTTGGCCGATCAGGCCGCTCTCGCGCCCGCAGCTGCGACGGATGCGGAGGGCGGCTGAGTTCGGCCCTATTTCCCTCGCGGCATGCTCGGTGGCCCGCCCGGTCTGGCCGCCCTGGCGCCCGTGACCTCCTGTGTTCGCTCGTACTCGTTTGTCATGGTATTAGGTTTATCTCCTCCGATCTTGCTTGCCTGTTTCCTGTGGGTGTTGTCAGCGGCGGTCGCGGCCCAAGACGACTCGGCCGCGGAGCCCGACCAGGCTGGCGGCTCCGAGGCCGCCTCGGAACAGTCGGTGGAGGCGGAGCCCGGCGCCGAGCAACCGGAACAGGCGTCAGACAGGTCGATTGAGCATGGTCGCCAAGCCCTGACGTTCGATCCCGCTCTGGTTGGGCTTCCAGAGCTTCCGCAACCGATGGCGACGCCCGCCGATTTCGAGAAGGCGCTGGCGTTGATCGACGCGCGCATCGCCGAGAACACGGCGGCGCTGGAGGCGGCCATGGCCGAGGCGGCTGCCGCAGAAACCGCTGCCGTTGAATCCGAGTTGGCTGCGGATGCCGCTGAAGAGGAAGCAGCGGATGCCGACGCCGACGCCGAAACCGACGACGCTGGAAGCGACGACACCGAAACCGACGACGCTGGCACCGATGACGCTGGAAGCGATGACGCTGGTACCGACGAGGCCGAGACCGACGACGCCGGTACCGACGAGGCCGAGACCGACGACGCCGAAACCGACGACGCCGAGACCGATGACACCGCGGCGACGGCCGCGCAAGACGGTGCGCTAGCGACACGAAGCGCCAGGCTCGAACAGCGCCTCGAGTTGTTAAACGATCTGCGACTCGTCGTGCAACGCAATGCCGCCCTGGTCGAGCGTCTCGGCGAATCCGAGCGTGAACAGGCCAGTCTGCAAGACCGGCTGGAAGCCGCCGAGACGGAGGGATTCGCGTTGGAACCCCCGTTTCCGGTCTCGCTCCTGGATCAGGCGCGGACGGAACTCACGTTGCGGCGCTCGCTCGCGGAGGTCGCCGCGACCCGAGTCGCGAGCGCCGAACAGCGTCAGGCCACCACCGAGCGGGCATTGACGACAGCCATCAGAGAGCGTCGCGCTGCGCGCGATCGCCTCAACGCCGCCGAGGCCGAGGATCGCCCGGCGTCGGAACGCGATGCGCTCGCCGACGCCCTCGAGCAGGCCCGTCTCGGCGAGCTGCTGGCGCGGCAACAGCTCGCCGCGACCGAACGGTCGCTGGAGCTGGCGCGCCGGCAAGGCCAGCTGGCGGAACTGGAGCAGGAGCTATTGGCCGAGCGCATCGCCTATCTGGAGGAGCGTGCCGAGCTACCGCGCGATTTCCTCGATACGCGGCTCCAGGAATTGCAGGCCACCAAGGCGGAGATGCAGGCGCGGATCAGCGATCTGCAACGCGTTGGCGATCAGGCGGAGGCCGATCTCTACCGCGTGCGGCAGCAGCTGGTCGAGGCCAACGGCACCGCCGAACAAGCGGCCTTGGAGGAATGGGCCGCCGCGCGCCAGGACGAGCTGTCGGCGGCCCGCACCGGTGTCGACAATCTGGCCTCGGCGATCGCCAACATCGAGCAGATGGAGCGTCTGTGGCAACAGCGTTACCAGTTGATGCATGACCCGAACGCACTCGACTTGGCCGACTTGTTGCGCGAGCTCATCATGGAGACCACCGCCGCGATCGATGAGAAGGAGGCCATCGAAAGTCGGTTGAATGCGCTGCGCTCGATCCAGCTTGCGCAGACTCGCCGTTTGCGCGACGCCGGCGTCAGCGATGATGTGCGCGAAGCCATCGCGGTGCGCAGCGCCGCGCACGATCTGGCCGAGCGTGACGGGCGTGAGCTGCTCGAAACCCAGGAGGCGCTGATCGCGCTGCTGCAAGGCATGCGCCCGCAGGTCGAGGCCTTGGTTGAAGAGCAAAACCTGTCATTGCAACTGCTGCAAGCGCAGGAGACGCTGGCAGACTGGTGGGAGGCCGAGGTGCTGGTGATCGACGATCAGAGCATTCGCGTCGGCGAGCTGATCATGGCGCTGGTGATGTTTCTCCTCGTGCTCCTGTTCGTTTCGCTGATCCGCATGGGCGCGCGCCAGGCCCTGAAACGGCGTAAGACCAAGAGCCCGACCGCCAATGTCGGCGATCTGCGCCTGGCGCTGTCGGCGATTGCCGGCAATACCAGCCAGCTGTTCGTGCTGATCGCGGCCTTCTTCGTCGCCATGGTCTTCTCCGGGCTGGCGAGCCCGACGGTCAAGGACTGGCTCTGGAACCTGCTCATCGTCGCCTTCTATATCCAGCTCGGCATCTGGGCGAATGCGGCGATGGCCGATTACTTCAATCGCAAGCGCACGCGCAAGGAGATGCAAGACCCGTCCACCGTCACCGGCTATGGCGTGATGATGGTGTTCATCCGGGTCGGCATCTGGATCACCGTCGTCGTCTCGTTGCTGGCCTATTTCCAGTACCCGGTCGCTGGACTGCTCGGCGCGCTCGGTGTCGGCAGTGTCGCGGTCGGCTTTGCGTTGCAGAACATCCTCGGCGATGTCTTCAGCTCGATGGCGATCATCCTCGATAAGCCATTCCGCGTCGGCGACTTCGTCAAGACGGGCGACACCCTCGGCGTGATCGAGTACACCGGCGTCAAAACCACCCGCATCCGCAGCCTCTCGGGAGAGCAGGTGGTACTCTCCAACAGCGACATCCTCAGCAGCCGCATCCATAACTACAAGCACTTCAAGGAGCGTCGCATCGCGTTTCGCATCGGTGTCGTCTATCAGACCCCGCGTGCGTTGCTCGAGCGCATTCCCGAGATGCTGCGCGAGTCCGTCGAAGAGCAGTCGCACACGCGCTTCGAGCGGGCGCATTTCGCCGAATACGGTGACTTCGCGCTTCTGTTCGAGGTGGTCTACTACGTGCTGAGCCCGGACTACACGATCTATATGGATGTGCAGCAAGGCATCAATCTTGGCATCCACCGTCGCTTCGAGGAGGCGGGTATCGACTTCGCCTATCCAACGCAAGAGGTGATCCTGCGCCGTGGGCCGGCGATGCCGAACTCGGCAGCCGGCGAATCCTCGGGCGGATAGCCAAGCATGGCCGATGAGGCGAGATCGGTGATCGTAACATCCCTGACCTGGCGGGAGGATGCCCCGCACGCGGCTGGGTTGTTCACCCGGGGACGCAGGGTCGCCGGTTTCGCCCCATCAGCTGAGTGATCCAGATGGTCTGGGCAACACGACAAGCCTCCGGGCGCGAAGTCTTCGGCTGGGCGATGTTCGATTTCGCCAACCAGGCCTATACCCTGCTGATCGTCACTGTCATCTATGGCGATCTGTTCACCCGCGTCATCGTTGGCGACAGCACGGACGACTACCGGCTCGGCAATCTGCTGTGGAGCACCGCGCTCGCCCTCAGCTATCTGGCCGTGGTGGTCACCGCGCCGCCGTGCGGGGCGATCATGGACTACGCCGCGGCCAAGAAACGCTTTCTCTTCGTCAGCTACATCGTCACCGTCGCGGCGACCGCCGCCCTCTACTGGGTCGAGCCGGGCTTTGCCGTGCTGGGCGTCCTGCTCATTGCCTTGTCCAACTATGCCTACTCGATGGGCGAGACCTTCGTTGCCGGCTTCCTGCCCGACATCGCCGGGCCGGGGGAGATGGGGCGCGTCTCAGGGCTGGGCTGGTCGCTGGGCTACATCGGCGGACTCTGCGCGACCGCCTTTGCGGTGGTCGTGCTCGGCGAGGTCAGTGCCGAGAACTTCGAGCGGATACGCTGGGTCGGCCCGTTCGCCGCCGCCTTTTTCCTGGTCTGCGCGATCCCGACCTTCCTCTGGCTGCGCGAACGCGGCACGCCACAGCGACGGCCGAGCGGCACCCGCTATGTCGGCATCGGTCTGCGCCGGGTCGCGCGGACGTTACACAGCCTCGGTGAGTTGCGTGACCTCGCGCGCTTCCTGATCTCCTTGTTGCTGGCGATGGCAGGACTCTATGTCATCATCGCCTACGCCTTCATCTACGGGGCCCAGGTGATTGGTTGGGACGAATCGGTGCGCACGCTGATGTTCATCGTCACCCAGATCACCGCCGCCCTCGGCGCGCTGAGCTTCGGGCTGGTCCAGGATCGCTGGGGGGCGAAGCGCACCTACCTCACGACCCTGCTGATCTGGATCGTCGCCATCCTGCTGATCTGGGCGACGCCGCCGCTGACCGCATGGATCAACCGCCTCAGCGGCAGCGACTGGCAGGCGCAGCACCTGTTCCTGCTCGCCGGCGCGGCCGCCGGCCTGGCGCTGGGCTCCTGTCAGTCGGCCGGGCGGACGCTGGTCGGCCTGCTGTCGCCGCCGCAGCGAGCCGCCGAGCTGTTCGGCTTCTGGGGGCTGTCGATCAAGCTCGCCGGCGCCTTCGGCCTGGTCGGCGTCGGGCTGCTGCAAGCGTGGGTCGGGCTCCAGGGCGCGATCCTGTTCTGTGCGCTGTTCTTCGCCGCCGCCTTTGTCGTCGCGCTGGCGGTCGATGAGTCGCGCGGGCGGGCAAGCGTTGCCGGCACAACGAATGAAATCTGAGGATTCGCGGGTTCGACCCTTACCCGCCGCAAGCGAATCGATCATGGGGCGCGGTTGCCTGGAAGACTCGTAACGGCTGAACGATCCCAACGCAGGAACGCCTTTGTCGGCGAACATCATGCGTCGACATCGCTGATACTCCTCGGCTCAGGGTGTGTCGATCCGCACCAAGCGCTCGCCCGCAGCGAGAGAGCGGAGGAGGTGGGCCAAGAGCACGGCCATGCGGCTTGCTGCTCGGCCCAGGCAGCGACGTCTTGATCGTACAGACTCGATACCGTCATGACAGCCTCCTAGAGCGCAGGAAAGAGCGAGTCAAAAGGTTCCGCTGTCGAAGCCGAACAGATGTCGTGGCGGAGAGGCGAATTCGATATAGACCCGGTCGGGGGCAATGCCGAGCGTGTCTTGCAGCAGCGAACAAAGCGCGGCCGAGAGTTCCGGGGTGCGATCCTCGGGCAAGCCAAGGCTCTTGAGCTCAAGGAAGGCAAGGGGGCTGGTGTCGCCGCCAAAGCACATGGTCGGCGTTGGCTCCAGGATCACCATCACATAGCGTTCCGGCTTTCCGAGCAATTCGGCGACGCGGGCCGAGACGCGCTTGATCATCGGCTCGACGGTATCGGGTGCGATGCTGGCGTTGGTTTTGACGATGAGGGTTGGCATAGGGCTTCGCTGGCTGCCTGATGCTGACGGGAATCGCCGACGATCATGCCACTGATCGACTGTAAATGGCGCGCCTGACAGGATTCGAACCTGTGACCCCTGCCTTCGGAGGGCAGTACTCTATCCAGCTGAGCTACAGGCGCGTGTTCGCAAGGACGGATACCGTGCGGAAGGGCGCTGGCAGCGGTGAAGGTTGACGACTTGGTCACTGCCAGCGTGCCAAGGATAGCGCGATTGCCGGCGGTCGTCCATGGCGCGTGGCCGTCTTGCTGCGAGGCGCGTCGCCGTCGCGCGCTGAATCCTCGCCCGGATCCTTGGGCTTTGACAGAAATCGCCTTAGCTCGGCCGCGCCAGCAACCCCTTGAGTGCCGCCAGGTGCGCCTTGCCGCGTTCGCGTCGCTCCGCGTCGCTCACCGGCTCCTGATCGACCTGGTGCAAGGCGGCGCTCGGCAGCTCGGCGAGGAAGCGGCTCGGCTCGCAGAGCACCCGTTCGCCATAGCGTCGGCGATGGCGGGCGAGGCTGAAGTTGAGCCGCTCGCGGGCGCGGGTGATGCCGACATAGGCCAGGCGGCGTTCCTCCTCGATGGCGTCGTCCTCGATGCTGCCGCGATGCGGTAATAGCTCCTCCTCCATGCCGACCAGGAAGACCTCCGGGAACTCCAATCCCTTGGCCGCGTGCAGGGTCATCAGCGAGACCCGGTCGCCGCCGTCCGCTTCGTCCTGGCGCTCGAGCACGTCTAGCAGCGTCAGATGGGCGACCATCTCCGGCAAGCCGCCCTCGCGCGAGGCGTCCTTGTGCAGGGTGTCGAGCCAGCCGATCAGTTCGTTCAGGTTCTCGATGCGCCGCTCGGCCGCCTTCAGGCTCGAACTGCTGTCCTTGAGCCAGCCGTGATAGTCGCTCTGATCGATGAGGGCGCGCACGGCGCCGATCGGATCAGCGCTGGCGCGCTGTTGGTAATGTTCGATCCAGGCCTTGAACTCGGCCAGGCGGCGGCGCGGGCGCTCGCCGAGAGGCTCGGCGAGTTCGGCCAGGGCCAGATCGGTGCAGGCGCGAAACAGGCTGCTCTGGCGCTGGGCGGCGACCCTGGCGAGCTTCTCCAGCGTGCCCGGGCCGATCTCGCGGCGCGGCACGTTGATGATGCGCAGGAAGGCGGCATCGTCATCCGGATTCGCGATCAGACGCAGATAGGCCATCACATCCTTGATCTCGGCGCGGGCGAAGAAGGCGGTGCCGCCGGAGAGGAAGTAGGGGATGCCCAAGGCCCGCAGCGCCTTCTCGAACGGGCGCGCCTGATGGTTGCCGCGATAGAGGATGGCGTAGTCGCCATAGGCGCGGCCCTTGGTTCGATGCCCGTGCAGGATCTCGCTGGCGACGCGCTCGGCCTCGTGGGTCTCGTCGCGGCAGTTGAGCACGCGCGCGCGCTCGCCGGGGCCGAGCGCGCTCCAGAGCCGTTTCTCGAACAGGTGCGGATTGTTGGCGATGAGGCCGTTGGCGAGCGCCAGGATGCGCCCGGACGAGCGGTAGTTCTGTTCGAGCATGATCACCTTGAGCAGCGGGAAGTCGTCCTTCAGCCGCGCCAGGTTCTCCGGCCGCGCGCCGCGCCAGGCGTAGATCGATTGGTCGTCGTCGCCGACCACGGTGAAGGCACCGTCGGGGCCGACCAGGAGCTTGACCAGCTCATACTGGGCGTTGTTGGTGTCCTGATACTCGTCGACCAGCAGATGGCGGATACGGCCTTGCCAGTACTCGCGCACCGCCGGCACCTCGCGCAGCAGGCGCACCGGGCGCAGGATCAGATCGTCGAAGTCGACCGCGTTGTAGGCGGCCAGGCTGCGTTCGTAGCGGGCATAGAGCCGCGCCAGGCCGGCCTCGAACGCATCCTCGGCCTGTTGCTCAGCGCGGGCCGGGTCGAGCATGGCGTTCTTCCAGTGCGAGATCCGCGTCAGGGCCGCGGTCGGGCTGGTGGCCTCGGTCAGGCCCGCCTCGCGCAGATGCTCCTTCAGGATCTGCTCGCCATCCTGCGGGTCGACCAGCGAGAAGCCGGGGCGCAGGGTGCCGTGGGCGATCTCGCGGCGCAGCAGTTCGAGACCGAAGGTGTGGAAGGTCGCGATCCGCAATCCATGCCCGGCACGGCCCTTGAGCAACTGGCCGACGCGCGTCTTCATCTCGCGCGCGGCCTTGTTGGTGAAGGTCAGCGCGACGATCGAACGCGCCGCGAGCCCGCGCTCGCCGATCAGATGGGCGATCTTGTGCGTGATCACCCGGGTCTTGCCGGAGCCGGCGCAGGCGATCACCAGCAGCGGGCCTTGGCAGTCGCGCACGGCCTCGAGCTGCCGTCGGTTGAGGCCTTTCATGGCAACTCCAGTGGATGATGGATGAGCGGTCGACGCGGCCACCGGATTGGGCGTCGGGACCGGTCGCAAGCTACACTAGGCGTTTGCATCCAGCATCGAGGTCGAGGCCCATGTCAGCATCCGCCTTCTTATCGAGATCCGCCCGTCATGGCCTCGCGGCCTTGCTGTCGCTCGCATTGGTGCTTGCGCCGGCGGCGATGCGCGCGCAAGAGGGACAAGGCGACTTCTTGTCCGCGCCCGAGGTGCCCTCGAGCCCCGGTCCCTATGCCGGCGATAGCGCCAGCGCGCCCGAGGTCACCATCACCGAGACCGACGAGGGCACTGTCTACGAGTATCGGGTCAAGGGCCAAGTCTACATGGTCAAGGTCCAACCCAGCGTGGGACCGCCGTATTTTCTGCTGGATACCAATGGCGACGGCATCCTCGATGGCGAGGAGCGCCGCGCGCCGGCGCTCTCGGTGCCGCAATGGCTGCTGTTCAGTTGGTAGCGAGGGGGTCGATGACATGAGCCACCTGTCCGTCTCGGGTCCCGCGCGCGGCCTGTTGCGGCTGGCCGACGGTCTGGATTGGGTCAACCGCGCGGTCGGCGCGGCGGTGGCCTGGCTGGCGCTGGCGATGGTGCTGGTGACCTTCGCGGTCGTCGTGCTGCGCTATGGGTTCGATGTCGGCTCGATCGCGCTGCAAGAGTCGATCACCTATCTGTTCGCGACCCTGTTCATGCTCGGCGTCGCCTACACGCTGCAGCAGGATGGTCATGTGCGGGTGGATATCCTCTATCAACGCTTCTCGCCGCGCGCCCGCGCTTGGGTCGATCTGCTCGGCAGCCTGCTCCTGCTGGCACCGGTTTGCGGGTTCCTGTTCATCGCGTCCTGGGACTACGTGGCCGATGCCTGGTCGATCCGCGAGGGCTCGCGCGAGGCGGGTGGTCTTGCGGGCGTCTGGCTGTTGAAAACGCTGCTGCTGGTGATGCCAGTGTTGATGCTGCTGCAAGGGCTGGTGTGGGTGCTGCGCACTGGATTATGCATTGCCGGTGTCGACGCCGCCTTGGATGAGGGCAAGATCGATCCGGGAGATCAGCCGCCGGTCGGTCAACCAGCACGACCGCCGGCGGACGACGGCAGCGACGAGCCAGGCGCTCGTCGCGGGGGGCAGCCGTGGCTGAGCTGATGCCGATCCTGCTGGTGCTGGCGGTCGGCGCCGTCTTGCTGCTCGGCTATCCGGTGGCGCTCTCGCTGGGCGGCACCGCGCTGGCGATGGCCTGGCTCGGCGAATGGCTCGGCTACTTCGATCCCGCCTTCATCGCGGCCTTGCCGAACCGGGTCTATGGCGTGATGACCAACGAGACCCTGATCGCGGTGCCGCTGTTCGTGTTCATGGGCGTGATGCTGGAACGTTCGCGCGTGGCCGAGAATTTGCTCGAGACCATGGCGCTGTTATTCGGCCCGCTGCGCGGCGGACTCGGCATCTCGGTCACCGTGGTCGGCATGTTGCTCGCGGCCAGCACCGGTATCGTCGGCGCCACCGTGGTCACCATGGGACTGCTGTCCCTGCCGACCATGCTCAAGCGTCAGTACGACCCGAGCCTGGCCGCCGGCACCATTTGCGCCTCGGGCACCCTGGGGCAGATCATCCCGCCGTCGATCGTGCTGGTGCTCCTCGGCGATGTGCTCTCCTCGGCCTATCAGCAGGCGCAGCTCGACATGGGCATCTTCTCGCCGGCGGCGGTTTCGGTGGGGGATCTGTTCGTCGGTGCCTTGATCCCGGGATTGATGCTGGTGGCCGGCTACATCGCCTATATCGTCGGCGTGGCGGTGTTTCGCCCGCAGGCGGTACCGGCCATCCCGGCGGCCGAGCGACCCCGGCACGATGCGCGCTTCTGGTTGCGGGTGCTCCAGGCGCTGCTGCCGCCGCTGGCGCTGATCGTCGCGGTGCTGGGCTCGATCCTGTTCGGCATCGCGACGCCGACCGAAGCGGCGTCGGTTGGCGCGGTGGGGGCCTTGCTGCTCGCCGCCGCGCATCGGCAACTGGGCTGGAAGACGCTGTTCGCGGTGGTGCGTCAGACCACCATCGTCACCAGCATGGTGTTCCTGATCTTCATCGGCGCGGCGATCTTCTCGCTGGTCTTCCGTGGTTTCGGCGGCGACGAGTTGGTGACCGAGTTCCTGAGCGATCTGCCAGGCGGCACGGTGGGCGCAGTGGCGCTGGTGATGCTGGTGCTGTTCCTGCTCGGGTTCATCCTCGACTTCATCGAGATCACCTTCGTCGTCGTGCCCATCGTCGGTCCGGTCCTGCTGGCGATGGGATTGGACCCGGTCTGGCTCGGGGTGATGATTGCGATCAATCTACAGACCTCGTTCCTGACCCCGCCGTTCGGCTTCTCGCTGTTCTATCTGCGCGGGGTCGCGCCACGCGCATTGCAGACCAGCCAGATCTATCGCGGCGTCGCGCCCTTCATCCTGATCCAGCTGCTGATGCTGGCGTTGTTGGGGCTGTTTCCGGCGCTCGCGACCTGGTTGCCGCACTGGATCTATCAATAACGGCGCGCAGCGGTTGGCCGCTGTCGCCGGCGACGAACGGTCGCGGCAAGGCGTCGGCCTGCTGGATCAGCTCATGGAACAACGCGCTTTGCGGCGACTTGAACATGACGCCGATGCCGCTGTTATCCCCATGGATGACGATGGCCGGCAGCAGCCAGCGCTTACCAAGACACCGAAGCTCGAGTTCGATCGGCGTCCCGGTGGGCAAGGTCAGCGCCTTGACCGATAGAAACATCCCGCCGGCCGAGACATTGCGCGCCGTCGCGGTGAGGAATGGGCGTTTGTGATAACGGATATAGACCGGCAGCTCGAACCGGTGTCGGGCGCAATAACGTCTTTCCCTTGGCATCATCGAGGGTCTCCTCGGGTCGTTGCTTTCTACTCATGATGCGCGATGTTAGACGCTTAACTTTACCATCGGGTTCAGCTTCGGTGACGTCTTTGTGACCATTTGCCTTTCGTCGTCGTCCGGGTCGTGGTTGAGCGCGTGCTCGGTCCCTTTGCCTCCGGGCGCCCGGGGTCCCGGCGTGGTCGTCCTTGCCGTTGCCGGGCGCATCTGTTCGAATGCTGGCCCGCTAGGGCCTGGTGCCCGTTCCCTTCGATCCACAGCGAGGACATCCCCCATGCTCCGATCCAAAATTCCCGCCGCCGGTTTTGTCGCCGCGATCAGTACGACGCTCATGCTGGTCAGCGCCACCGCGCTCGCCGAGAACCCCAAGGTGGCGATGGACGTGACCATCGGCGGCGAGCCGGCCGGCACCATCGAGGCCGAGCTGTTCGCCGACGTGGTGCCGAAGACCGCCGAGAACTTCCGGGTGCTCTGTCGCGGCGATGAGGGCAAGAAACTGCGCTACGCCGGCAGCCCATTCCATCGCATCATCCCGGGCTTCATGGTCCAGGGCGGCGACATCACCCGAGGCAACGGCAAAGGCGGCCAATCGATCTACGGCCGCAAGTTCGACGACGAGAACTTCGAACTCAAGCACCGCGAAGCCGGTCTGCTGTCGATGGCCAATTCTGGCCCGAACAGCAACAGCTCGCAGTTCTTCATCACCGTCGCGCCCACGCCCTGGCTCGACGGCCGCCATGTCGTCTTCGGCCGGGTGATCTCGGGCATGGACGTGGTCAAGGCGATGGAGGAGCAGGGCACGCGCAAGGGTTACCCCCAGACCAAGGTCGTGATGAGCGACTGCCGGGTGCTCTGAAGCGAATGGCGAACGCGCAGGCGCTTGTCGCGGGATCTGCGCGGTCGGCCTGATTATTCTGGCTGCGGTGATTCTCTGCCATCGCCGCAGAGTCGCTTGGTCATAGGTGTCAGATCCCGATCCCACGGGATCTTTGGGTCCGCGAGTCAGGACGAATGGCTATATCCGCCAGCGCCTTGCGCAGCTTGATCACCACCTGGGTCAGGGTATCGTCGCTGACGACGAGACTCGGCCAGAGCGCCCGGAAAAGCGCTTCACGGCTGACGGTGTGGCCGGCATGATCCGCCAGATGCACCAGCAACGCCATGACCTTGGGCTCCAGCTTCAGTCGGCGCTCGCTGCGGTGCAATCGATTGTCGGCCGGAAAGACGAGGCACTCCCCGATGCGGAGGCACGCTGGCAACTGGTGATTCAACGAAGCTTCCGATGATCAGGAGATTGATCATCCAGATTACATCCTATCCGGGTCTTGCAGCCTCGCCTAGTGCGGCAAAGCCTGCACGAAGTTGCGAGCCACGTCGCCGCGCAGGTTCTCGGCCAGACCGATCAGGCCGTCGGTCAGGTACTTCGCCGGGATGCCCCGCGAGCGCAGATACACCATGGCGATGGTGGCGCGGTCCTTGTGCGGACAGGCGACGACGATGATCTTCTCGGTATCCAGCTCGGCGAGTCGCGCCGGCAACTCGGGTAATGGGATGTTGGTGGCTGGGCCGACACGCCAGGCCTCGAACTCCTCCTTGAAACGGATATCGATGAGCTGGGCCTGGCCTTGCTCTAGCAGCTTGATCAAATCCTGACTGTCGATCTTCATTTCCTTACGCGCGGCGTAGTCGAAGGTGCTGATGTAGCGTTCCAGGTCAGCATCGTCAGCCATCGTGGTTGGGGAGCCTGCGACAATCAGTGCGAGGAGTGCGATCAGTGCCAATGCTTTCATGGGTTATTCCTCGGTTCAGCGCCCGGCCTGCGGAGCGAGCGTCGAGGGCTTGAAGGCCTGGACCAGTCCGGCGAGCCCGCCGTTGACGAAGACAACATCCTCGAAGCCGGCCGCCCGCAGCAGTCCGGTGGCCAGGGCGGCGCGATAACCCGAGAGACAGACCACGGCGATCTGCTGGTCGCTCGGGAGGCGATCCAGGTTCTCGCTCTTGAACAGCGCGTCAAGCGGAATCCACAGGGCGCGCGGATGACTTAGGCTGACGACCCCGTGCTCCTCTGGAGTGCGGATGTCGAGCAGCAGGATGTCCTGACCCTTGGACAGGGCTTCCACCAGGTCAGGGGCATCGATCTTGGGTGGCGTGTCGCTCAGGTACTGCCGATCCATGCGACCGGTGACGTTGGTCTGGATGTGCGTGGCAAGCTCGCTGTCGTAGGCGCTGGCGATCGTCGGCAGCGTGAGCGCGATGGCGCAGACCGAGGTCAGTAAGGCGGGGACTGTCTTCATGGGGTTTCTCCGTTCAGAGGGGACGATGGGAACCGATACGCTGGCGACAGCACGACCTTGGCGATCTCGATCGGGCGGGTTGAGTAGCGCTCGGCGATGGCTTTCAAGGTCTCGCCGGGGTCGGCTTCGATGCCACTGGCGGCCAGCCGCGCGGCGGTGGTCTCCAGGTCGAGCCCGTTTGCCTCGACGAAGTCGGCGAGGGTCTTGCCGCCGACCCCGGTACCGACCAGGCGGTCTTCGATCAGCGCCGGATCGAGCGGCTGCTGCGCGGCGGCGGTCCCGGGTTTTGGCTTCGGTATCAGCGCGAACAGGGCCGCCGGAGTGGAGTCATTGGCGCGCGCGATGCGCTCGAGGTTGGTGTTGGGGTCGTCAACGCTGATGCCGGCCGCTGTCAGCACCTCGCGCATCGCGTCCGCATCGAGCCCGAGTCGCTGCGCCAGTACCGGCAGCGGTGTGGCCTCGGCGCGCGCATAGGGCGGCTCTTGCCCTGGTGCGCTCGACCACAGCGATTTGGCCGCATGGTTGAGGTCGAACAGCCAACTCAGCCCAACCATCCTTGCCGAGCCCGCCGAGGGTCCAGAAGGTCCAATTCGCGACGCGCCCGTACGGGACGACATAGAGCACGATACCGGTGATGGTGAGCAGCAGAAACGACCAGGTCACCAGAAAGGCGACGAAGGAGCGGGTGGGTTGGCTGTTCTTGATCATGGATGCGGGTGCTCGATGCGTTGAATAGTCGAATGGTGTTCGCGGCGGCCGCGCATGGGAGCGGACGCGCAGCCAGGTTCAGGCGCTATCGATCAGCACCCCGGCGACCACCAGCAGCAGCACACCGCAAGCGGCGCGGCCGAGCGCCAGCCCGCGATTGCTGCCGAGGGCATCGAGCCAACGCTGCACCAGCGACAGCGAGCCGGCGGCCAGCAACACGCCAGCCAGATGTCCAAGCGCAAACAGCACCAGCAGCACGCTCGGCAACACCAAACCGGTTGCCGCCTGCATGCTGGCGACACCGAGCACCGGTGCGATCCAGGCGAAGGCGCAGGGGCCGAGCGCGAGCCCGAACACCAGCCCGAGCAGCAGCGCTGTCCAAGGGCCGCGCTTGGCCGGCTGCGGCAGCCCGCGGCCGAGCTGCGGCAGCGGCAGCCAGTCGAGCAGATAGAGTCCGCCGAAGATGCAGAAGACAGCGGCGAGATAATTCCCCGAGAAGCCGAGATCGCCGGCCATGCGCCCGAGCAGCAGCGCGGCGATGGCCAGCGGGATCAGGCTCAGCAGGGTGCCGAGGCCGAAGGCGAGGATGATGGCGGCGCGTCCGCCACCCTGATCAACGCGAGGGCTGGTGATGGCGCCTGCTTGTGGCGGCTTCTCGCCCGACCTTGCACTCGGCGCAGGCACGGTTGCCGGCGTTGCCGCCAACCAGCCGACGATCAAAGGCACGCCGGCGAGATGACAGGGACTCAGCCAGATGCTCGCCAGGCCCCAGGTCACGGCGGCTGGCAACGCCAGCAACGGCGCGCCGGCGAGCGCATCGGAGACGGCGGCAAGCATACTCATCGGGCTGTGTTCGCCGGCTCGCCGAGATCAACGCCCGCGTCGGCAAAGCGCCCGAGCAGCGCATCGGCCGAGATGAAGCCGAGATGCCGATCCACCTCCGAGCCATCGGCATCGAGCAGGATCTGGGTCGGCATGGCGCGGATACGCCACTGCTCGGCCAGGTCGCGCTGTTCCATCAGATTGATGGAGACGACCTGCAGCGTTTCCGGATGGGTCTTGCGCAGGCGCTCGAGCTGATGCTGCATCGCGCGACAGCTCGCGCAACTGTCCATGCCGAACTCCATCAGCGTCGGACGGGGCTGCGCGAGCGCCGCGGCGAGTGTGGGGCCGGCGTGCTCTTGGGTTAGCGAAGGCGCTGCGGCATCGCCGCCAAGCCAGCGGTTCAGCAGCATGCCGCCGCCGATCAGGACGGCGGCCAGGCCCAGGGTCAGGACGCGGGTGCGGATGGTCATCATTGGTGATCGGAGCCTCCTGATTGACGGTGGATCAGGTCAAGGAAATATGGACCTGGGCTGATAAACCGACAGCCATATTGAGGTTTGCCGGCAGGTTGGCCTCGAATTGCCGGGTTCGTGTTTCGGGATCGATCTCTGGCCAGGCGCGCGCGATGCTGAGCGGGGTCAGGGCGGTATCCTGAGGACTGAACCGTGCTTCGATGCGATCGCCAGGACCGAGCAAGAGGGCGTCGGTTTCCTCGAGGCTGAAGCGCAGGGCGATCCCGTCGGTCGCGATCAGCTCAATCAGCGCATCCTGAGGCTGCACGAGACGTCCTTCAACAGGTGCGTGGACATGCCGCACCAGGCCTTGCCAAGGGGCGCGCAGCACCCAGGTCTGGGCGTCGTCGGCGGTCTCGGGTGGCGCCTCCGCGCCATGACTGGCGCCCGCCGTCGGCGCAATGCGCAGCAGCTCCTGGTCCGCATCGACGGCATCGCCCTCGTACACGGAGCAGGAGAGCAGCCGTCCGCCGATCGGCGCGGTCAGCTCGGCGATGCGGTTTGCGACCACCTGGCCCGGCACCCAGCGCACCGAGGCGTCGGCTGCATCGGGCGAAAGGGTCATCCCGGACCTGCTGCCCAATGGCGCCTCCGCAGCCGTCAAGGGAGCCAGCTCGGTGCTCGGCGGAATGCCTGTTCCGCGCTCGTACCAGCGCTGCGTGCGCAGCACCACGCGCACCAACAGCAGCATCACCGGCACCTCGATCAGCACCCCGACCACGGTCGCCAGCGCGGCGCCGGACTCGAAGCCGAACAGCGCGATGGCGGTGGCCACCGCCAGCTCGAAGAAGTTGCTGGTGCCGATCATCGACGAGGGGCCGGCGATGCAATGCGGCGAGCGCAGCCAGCGATTGGCGAGGTAGGCGACGATGAAGATCAGCCCCGATTGGATCAGCAAGGGCACCGCCAGCAGGCCGATGATCAGTGGCTGTTGGATGATCTGCTCGCCCTGGAAGCCGAACAACAGCACCAAGGTCGCCAGCAAGGCCAGCAGCGAGATCGGATGCAGGCGCTCCAGCACCCGCGCCAGTGAGCCGCCTTGCGGGTCGGCGCGCAGTAGTAGCCGGCGCCAGAGGGTCGCGATGGCCAGCGGCACCAGGATGTAGAGCAGCACCGATAACAGCAGCGTTTCCCAGGGCACGACAATCGCCGTCAGCCCGAGCAGCAGCGCCACGATCGGTCCAAAGGCAAACACCATGATCAGGTCGTTCAAGGCGACCTGGGCGAGCGTGAAATGCGGCTCCCCGCGCGAGAGATTGCTCCAGACGAACACCATCGCCGTGCAGGGTGCGGCGCCGAGGATGATCATGCCGGCGATGTAGCTGTCGATCTGCCCGGCCGGCAGATAGGGCGCGAACCACCAGCCGATGAACAACCAGGCCAGCAGCGCCATCGAGAACGGCTTGATCGCCCAGTTGACCACCAGCGTCACCAGCGAGCCGCGCCAATGCTGGGTCACGCCCGACAAGGCGGTCAGATCCACCTTCAGCAGCATCGGGATGATCATCAGCCAGATCAGCACCGCGACCGGCAGGTTGATCTGGGCGACCTCGAGCGCGCCGATGGTCTGGAAGGCATCGGCGGCGAAATGCCCCAGGCCGATGCCGGCCAGGATGCACAGCGCTACCCACAGGCTCAGGTAGCGCTCGAACAGGCCCATCTCGGCGCCGGCGGCCTGCTTGCCGGCGACCTCGCACTGACTGCTCATGCCGGAGTGTCTCCTGGTGGAGTGTCTCCTGGTGATGCCGCCGTCAACCAAGCGCGCGCCTGATCCGGACCCGGCACGCCACCGGAATGGACGACGACGCCATCAACCACTACCCCAGGCGTGGACATCACGCCATAGCCCATGATCTGGGCGATGTCGGTGACCTTTTCCAGCTCGATCTCGA
>NZ_JBKHDN010000042.1:0-16680 GCF_046541315.1 Halochromatium sp.
CCGGAGCGCCGCTGGCCTCGCCATCCTCCCTCTCATCCTTCCGCTTCTGGCCCGGGCGCGAGCGCTCGGGCCTTGTGTGGTGCCGCTTTGCCGTTGCCGTCGCGCTGTTCGAGGGTCCGCGTTGGCGCCGTTTGCGCGCTGTCCTCCTGCGGTATGTCAATCAATACAGTCGCTGCCAACCTGCGTTGACAGTTGATGTGTAAATGGGCCTTGACATAAGGCGTGGTCAGGCTACACTGACACTTAATCCTCGGGCAACTTTAGCACTCGGGCAATTTTAGCAATGTGCACCAAGTCGCCCCCACGCAGCCGATGAGTGAAGACCCAACGCATCCACAGCATGGCCGTCTCGCCTGACATGCCCACCATCGCGCTTGTCCTCGACCAGCCGTCGTTAGGGTTCAAGCCACTTGCGCTGACCTCGACGCGTCGCGCCTTTGATCGCGACGTCCGCTTGGGCGCCGCGCCCCTCGTTTGCGCGAAAGGCATGGGTGAGCGGCATGAGCGCGGTGCGCGGATCATCGGTGGTGTTGCTCGGCTGGGCCGCTGTATCGCTGGGCCAAACTGTTTCGGGCTTGCGCGACGCAGGGTAAATGCCTCCTGTCGCGAGAGCCAAGTCGGTATCCGCATCTAGCGGATGTTTACAAGCGCTGCGGCACAAGCAGTCACGGCGTTTTCTGGTGACGCGTACGTCACGCGCCAATGGCCACACGGCCTAATTAGCTGAACCGGAGGGTAATCCCATGGCAGACAACAAGAGCTTGACTGGTTTGACGGAAGAAGAGGCTCAAGAGTTTCACGGTATTTTCGTGTCCAGCATGACGGCCTTTTTCGGCCTCGTCGTGTTCGCACATATCCTGGCTTGGCTCTATCGCCCCTGGCTGTAAGCCGGCTTGGTCAGATTGAAGTCCCTTTTGGATTCTGCGGCGCCTTCGCGGTCCCGGGTCCACGCTTTCCATCCGAATCCTGGAGAAATGAGAAATGAACGAGAAGCTCTATAAGATCTGGCTGCTGGTTTCGCCGGTGAACACACTGATTGCGTTGGCCGTGTTTCTGACCTTCCTGGGGCTGGCGATCCACATGATCGTGCTCAGCACCGAACTCAACTGGCTCGACGACGGCATTCCGCCGATCGAGGGCGCAGAGTCTGCTCAGGTCGCTCCGCAGCAGGATGCCATCCGGTTTATTGGATGACAGCAGCGCTGGGCTGGCATGGGCAACACGTCCATGCCAGCATTGACAGATCCTGACTTTTGGCAGGCCCGCACTTCCGTTGCGCCGCCTCCGTTCCTTGCGGCTAAACCCGCTGCCTTTGCAGGCTGAGCGTCATCTTTGGCCCGTCTCTTGCGGGGCAGGATCGGCGATATCCCTCGATACCGAGACCCTGGTCACTGGCAAGCGGTTCCAAGACGATTTCCGTCAATCGCCTAGACACCCGCCGGCTGATCGGCATCCCCAGCGCTGTGCGCTACCCCGATCAATCGACCATCCTCGATCATGGCGTTCAGCGCAGCGAAGCCGTTGCCCGCGCGTGGTTCGCTGTGTCATTGCACACCCCATCCCTCCCGCATCTCTCGCCGGGCGCCGGTTTCCGGCCGCATGGCATCCGCGGTTGTCGTTGCGCTGCTTGATGACCCGCGGCTGCTTGATGACCCGCCCGAGGCCGCTTGCGCGGCCTTATCCTGCGATATGTCAAGCAAGGTCGTCACTGCCAACCTGCATTGACAGTCGAGGTGTAAATCGGCCTTGACATAGGGCGTGGTCAGGCTACACTGACACTTAATCGCTGGAGGGCTTCATGCCTGGTCCAGGTTTTTTGCGGGCTTGCACGACATCGGGCGCATGCCTCCTGTCGCGAGAGCCAAGTCGGTATCCGCATCAAGCGGATGTTTACAAGCGCTGCGGCACATGCAGTCACGGCGTTTTTCTGGTGACGCATACGTCATGCGCCAATGGCCTTAGGGCCTAATTAGCTGAACCGGAGGGTAATCCCATGGCAGACAACAAGAGCTTGACTGGTTTGACGGAAGAAGAGGCTCAAGAGTTTCACGGTATTTTCGTGTCCAGCATGACGGCCTTTTTCGGCCTCGTCGTGTTCGCACATATCCTGGCTTGGCTCTATCGCCCCTGGCTGTAAGCCGGCTTGGTCAGATTGAAGTCCCTTTTGGATTCTGCGGCGCCTTCGCGGTCCCGGGTCCACGCTTTCCATCCGAATCCTGGAGAAATGAGAAATGAACGAGAAGCTCTATAAGATCTGGCTGCTGGTTTCGCCGGTGAACACACTGATTGCGTTGGCCGTGTTTCTGACCTTCCTGGGGCTGGCGATCCACATGATCGTGCTCAGCACCGAACTCAACTGGCTCGACGACGGCATTCCGCCGATCGAGGGCGCAAAGTCTGCTCAGGTCGCTCCGCAGCAGATGTAACAGGGCCTATCGGATGATGGCAGCGCGGGTGCCGGCATGGCGCCGCCTGCCGTCGATCTTGCTACGAGGAGGGCGCATCCGCACGCACCTTCCCAGCAGAGGAAATCTTCAATGGCCATGCTGAGTTTCGAGAAAAAATACCGCGTACGCGGCGGTAATTTGATCGGAGGAAACACGTTCGACTTTTGGGTGGGGCCGTTCTATGTCGGCTTCTTCGGAGTGACGTCGGTTTTCTTCGCAACCTTGGGAACGCTGCTTATCGTCTGGGGCGCGGCCATGGGCCCGACCTGGAATCTGTGGCAAATCTCCATTGCCCCGCCGGATCTGAGCTACGGGCTCAGGATGGCACCGCTCATGGAAGGCGGTCTGTGGCAATTCATTACCATCTGCGCGATCGGCGCCTTCGTTTCCTGGGCGCTGCGGCAAGCTGAGATTGCTCGCAAACTGGGCATGGGGCTGCACGTCCCGATCGCCTTCAGCTTTGCGATCCTTGCCTATATCACGCTGGTGGTGATTCGGCCGGTGTTGATGGGTGCCTGGGGGCATGGTTTCCCTTATGGCATCTTCAGTCACCTCGACTGGGTGTCGAACGTGGGTTACCAATACCTGCACTTCCATTACAACCCGGCCCACATGCTGGCAATCACGTTCTTCTTCACCAACGCGCTTGCGCTGGCCCTGCACGGTTCGTTGATCCTGTCGATGACGAATCCGCAGAAGGGTGAGTCAGTGAAGACGGGCGAGCATGAGAACACCTTCTTTCGCGATCTCGTCGGTTACTCCATCGGCGCGCTGGGCATCCATCGCCTGGGACTGTTCCTTGCGATCAATGCGGCCTTCTGGAGTGCCGTGTGTATCGTGATCAGTGGCCCATTCTGGACGCGCGGCTGGCCAGAGTGGTGGAACTGGTGGCTCGAGTTGCCGTTCTGGTCATAAGAGGACACCAACATGGCTGAGTATCAAAACATCTTTACCCGGGTACAGGTCCGTGAACCGGCCTATCCCGGCGTCGACCTGCCACCCGGTAGTCTGCCGCGGATCGGTAAGCCGATCTTCAGTTACTGGATTGGCAAGATCGGCGACGCGCAGATCGGCCCCATCTATCTCGGCTTTACCGGCGTCGCATCGCTGATCTTCGGCTTCATCGCCATCGGGATCATCGGCTTCAATATGCTGGCCTCGGTGAACTGGAGCCCAATAGAGTTCTTGCAGAACTTCTTCTGGCTCGCCCTCGAGCCGCCACCGCCAGCCTATGGGCTGAGCATTCCGCCGTTGGGTGATGGTGGTTGGTGGCTGATGGCCGGTTTCTTCCTGACCACGTCGATTCTGCTCTGGTGGGTCAGGACCTATCGGCGGGCCATCGCGCTGGGCACCGGCACGCATGTCGCATGGGCCTTTGCTGCGGCCATCTTCTTCTATCTGACGCTGGGCTTCATTCGCCCGTTGATGATGGGTAGCTGGGGTGAGGCGGTTCCGTTCGGGATCTTCCCGCATCTGGACTGGACGGCGGCAATCTCGATCAGGTATGGCAACTTCTACTACAACCCGTTCCATGCCCTCTCGATTGCCTTCCTCTATGGATCGGCAGTGCTGTTCGCCATGCACGGTGGCACCATCCTGGGCGTATCGCGCTACGGCGGTGACCGCGAGATCGATCAGATCACCAGTCGCGGTACTGCGTCCGAACGCGCCATGCTGTTCTGGCGCTGGACCATGGGCTTCAATGCCACCATGGAATCCATCCACCGCTGGGCTTGGTGGTTCGCGGTTCTGACCGTCATCACCGCCGGTCTCGGCATTCTGCTGACGGGCACGGTGGTCGAGAACTGGTATCTCTGGGGAATCAAGCACGGCATCGTGCCTCCCTATCCGTCCGAGCTGACGATCGAGGATCCGGCCCTGATGCAGGGGGTATCACAATGAAGTTCCTAAACGGTAAGACGGTGATCCTTGCGGCCTTGGGCGCTTCGGCGATCTTGGTCGGATGCGAGGCTCCGCCGCCCGAAAGCATCCAAAACGGCTACCGCGGTCTGGGTATGCATAGCGTGTACAACCCGAAGCTGCTGGAGAGATCGCTGGAGGCCAATGTGCCGCCAGAGTCGATCTCGCCTGCGGACGAGGGGGGGCCGATGGCGAAGGATGTCTATAAGAACGTCCAGGTCCTGGGGAACCTCACGGTCAATGAATTCAACCGCTTGATGGTTGCGCTGACCAACTGGGTCTCTCCGGAGGAAGGCTGCTACTACTGCCACGTCAATGACTCCGGGTTCGAGGATGACGGGATCTACACCAAGATCGCCTCGCGCAAGATGCTGGAGATGACGCAGGACACCAATGCCAATTGGAAGGATCACGTCGGCGACACCGGTGTGACCTGCTACACCTGCCATCGCGGCAATCCGGTGCCTGAGTATGTGTGGACCACGGATCCGGGTCCGGGCCAGCCAAGCGCCATGGCGCCGACCGGTCAGAACATCGCCTCGGAGACTGTGGCTTACGCGTCGCTTCCGTATGATCCGTTCACGCCGTTCCTGCTACAGGACAATGACATTCGCGTGATTGGCGATACGCCGCTCCGGCAAGGGAATTCGAATCGGCGTTCGATCAAGCAGGCGGAATGGACCTATGGCCTGATGATGCACGTATCCGAAGCGCTCGGCGTGAACTGCACCTACTGCCATAACACACGGTCGTTCTACGCTTGGGATCAGAGCACGCCGCAGCGGACCACCGCTTGGTATGCCCTGCGCCACGTCAGGGATTTGAACAACGACTGGGTCGTGCCGCTGACCGACGTCCTGCCGGACACCCGTAAGGGTCCGATGGGCGACGTCTACAAGGTGTACTGCACTACTTGCCATCAGGGGGCCTACAAGCCGCTCTACGGCGCGCCGATGTTGAAGGACTATCCTTCGCTGCAGGGGCCGATCCCCGAAGGTGGGCTAGCGGCTGCTGCGGAAGCCGAGGAAGCGGCGCCGGCTGAGGAAGCAACCGAAGAGGCTGCGGACGCTGAAGCCGCCGCACCGGCCGAGGAGGCATCCGAAGAGGCGGCCGACACTGAAGCCGCCCCTGCCGAGGCAGCCGCCGAGGAAGCAACCGAAGAGGCCGCGGACACTGAGGCCGCCCCTGCCGAGGAAGCGACCGAAGAGCAAGCCGAAGCAGAGGCGCCGGCCCCAGAGGCTCAGGCTGACGAGTCGGCACCAGCGGCCGAGGAGGCTGAGGACCAAGCTCCAGCGGAACAGCAAACGCAGCAGGCTCAGACGCGGTTGCAGTATCCACCGCCGTCGATGATGCACTATCCGCCGGCCCCGCTGCAGTATCCGCCGGCCCCACAGACTCGGTAGGACCTATCCAGGGTGAGGGATCACCCCGCCCAGCAGGGCGGAACCAATGACCGAACGCTCAAAACCTGAAACAACAACAGAGGTGATTTCCATGGCTGACCAAAAAAGCCTGACCGGCCTGACCGAACAGGAAGCCCAAGAGTTCCACGGTATCTTCATGTCCAGCATGACCGCCTTTTTCGGTATCGTCGTGTTCGCGCATGTGCTGGCTTGGCTCTACCGTCCTTGGCTCTAAGCAGCCGATTGGGGCCTAACACCCTAATGCGAATGAATGGGTGATGGGGAACCGAGCAGCCAGGCTGTTCGCCTCGCCCGACCTTTTTAGAGGAGAGACCTCATGCATCGTATATGGCAGCTTTTCGATCCGCGCAGGGTTCTGATCGCGCTGTTTGCTTTTCTCACCGCGCTGGGCTTTTTGATTCACTTCGTCGTGTTGATGTCTCCGGACACCAACTGGCTTCCAAGTAAAGCCATTGAGGCGCCCGCATCGAGCATGACGGCGATGCCGCCGGCGCGGACGATGAACTGAAGCGATCCGATCGATAACAGTCAGTGACGGGCTGTTATCGAAGCGGCGACTGACAATGCGTGCCGACACCGACTGAAACGCCTGGTGCGGCAAGCCCAACAGGGCAACCCCGCCGCGGGGGTGTATACGCGGTCAATGGCCGAGAGGCCCCGTTTGAAGATCGGAGGTTAACATCCATGGCTGATCCTAAAAGTCTGACCGGCCTGACCGAAGAAGAAGCCCAAGAGTTTCATGGCATCTTCATGTCCAGCATGACCGCCTTCTTTGGCCTGGTCGTGTTCGCGCACATACTGGCTTGGCTCTATCGCCCTTGGCTGTAAAGGCCGCTGCGCGCGCCCCTGACATTGCGAGCACCATCCTCCATGGTGCTCGCGCTCAAAGATTGAACGAGAGAGGAATCTCGATATGCACAAACTCTGGCAACTGGTCGATCCGCGTGGCGTCCTTTTGACAATCGCCTTCTTTTTGACGGTGCTCGCACTGTTGATCCACTTCATCCTGCTTAGCAGTGTGGATTTCAACTGGCTCGGCGACGGCATCCCGCCCGTCGCCCAGATCGCCTCCCAACAGATCGGCCTCGTTTAACGTTTGAGGTCGTCATCTCAGGATGCGGCGCTGAGTCACCTGGTCTCGAGGGTGACCCAGCGCGGCGCGAAAAGCGGCCGCTGGCTGCTTTTTTTATGCGTGAATCACGATCCTGGCTCGCTTTCCGATCGGCGCCTTGGCCAACGTCCGGCGAGATCGAGGATGTGCGCGAGCAGAGCCAGACCGAGTGGTAAGGCGATCAGGCCCCAGCCCAGGTCGGCGATAGCGGCGCGCAGGCTGAGGAGCAACAGGAACCCGGCCGCAAGGTTGGGCAACAGCGTCGTCAGTTTGGGCGCGCGGCGGCCGAGGCGGCGGGCGAGGGCCAAGAGGGCGGTCTCAACCAGGACGAGCACCAAGATGAGGTCGACGATCGTGCCGGACGCGAAGAGTTCAGCCATCGGCAAGTCCTCTCAACAAAGCGTTACAACGCGAAGCGACACAGCGGCACCATCAACTCCGCCGAACTCAGGCCGCCGTGCACGCCGATCTGTTTGAACGGCTGCTCGTCGCAGAAGAGCCGTTGATGAAGCGCGGCCCGATCGCGAGCAAGCAGGCAATAATCGCCGATCCGCTCATGTAGCCGGGGATGGGGCGGGCCATGCCCGAACAGGCCGCGCTCGATGAGCGCCTCACTGCGCCACAGTTCGAAATCATCGCCAAGCCGATCGACGCACAAACGCTCGAAGCGCTCGCTCTGATGCGGGCGGAGATAGCAATAGGCTGCGCGCGGCTCGCCACAGAGCGGGATGCGCAGACAGTCGGCGAGTTCGGGCAGGGCATCAAGCTCGCGGATATCGCCCGGCTCGGTATCGAGCTGGCCATGATCGGCGCAGAGCAACAGCAGGCTGTCGCTGCCCGCAAGGCGCTGCTGGAAGTGGTCGAGCGCCTGCTCGATCGCGGCGAGATGGGCCACGGCCTCGGGGCTCTCGATGCCGTGTTCATGGCCAATCGTATCGAGGCCCGGCCAATACGCGTAGACGGTGGTCGGTTGCCGGGCCCGTTTCAGCGCTTTATCCACCGCACGAAAAAGCCCGTCAAGGCCCTCGAACGGCTGCAGTTGCGCCGGCCCAAGATGGGCCAGGTTGTAGTCCGAGCGCGCGATCTTGCGCGGCGACACCATCACCGAGGGCGTGTGCAGGGCGGCGAACAGCGAGCGGTGACCATAGAGTTGCCGCAGGTCGATGCCCGCCTGTCGATAGCCGCTGCCACCGTGCCTCGGCGTGCCCGGCAGCACCGCGAGCACGGCGCCGAGTTCGCCGAGCCACATGTGCCAGCCGGTCATGCCGTGTCGTTGCGGCGCGTCGCCGGTGAGATAGGTGGTGATCGCCGAGGCGGTGGTGGGCGGGAACACCGAGGTCAGCGCGCCGCATCGATGCCGCGCCAAGAGTCCGTCTGGCGCGTGCCGTCGCAGCCAATCGTCGCCGAGCCCGTCGATCACCAGGAGCACGACATGCCGCGCCCTGGCGATCTCGCTCGCCGGCAATCGTCTGGCCTCGGGATAGGATTCGGCCTCGGCGGGTCGCTGCCCACGGGCCCGGATCAGCGACTGCATCAGATTGACGATGCTGCCGCCTTGATAGTCTGGATATTGCATCCCATCAGGATACGGGAGCCATCCGGTGGCGACCAGCCTTGCCATCGGCCGGCTCTTGAGCCACGTCTTGACGGTGCCGGTGGATGCGCGAGCCGATCGCCGCCGCCAGTCTGCCTGCCGCCGCCCCTCCTTGGGTTGTCCAGCCCCCAGTAGCCCTATGACGTCCTTCGATCACCGCGCCGCGCTGCTGCGGATTCCCACCGAACCCGGCGTGTACCGCATGCTCGATGCCGAGGGTACGCCGCTCTACATCGGCAAGGCCAAGAACCTGAAGCGTCGGGTCGGCAGCTATTTCGGTCGCACCCTCGATCGCCGGATGCAGTTGATGGTCGCGCAGATCGCCGCGATCGAGGTCACCATCACCCTCAGCGAGGGCGAGGCGCTGCTGCTCGAAAGCGACCTGATCAAGACCCATCAGCCGCGCTTCAATGTGCTGCTGCGCGACGACAAGAGCTATCCCTTCATCTACCTGAGTACTCAGGATGCGTTCCCGCGACTGTCGTTCTACCGGGGCCCGCGCCAGGGCGAGGGGCGCTACTTCGGCCCCTATCCGAGCGCCTGGGCGGTGCGCGAGATGTTGCAGTTATTGCAGAAGCTGTTTCCGGTGCGCCAGTGCCGCGACAGCTTCTACCGCAGTCGCACCCGCGCCTGTCTGCAATATCAGATCAAACGCTGTACGGGTCCCTGTGTCGGGCTGATCGGCCAGCAAGACTATGCGCGCGATGTCGCGCACAGCATCAAGTTCCTCGAGGGTCGCACCGACGAGGTCATCGCCGAACTGGGCGAGCGCATGGAGCAGGCCGCCGCCGCGCTCGAGTTCGAACGCGCGGCGGGCCTGCGCGATCAGATCGCGACCCTGCGGCAGATACAGCGGCGCCAGCATGTCACCGCCGATGGCGGCGATGTGGATATCGTCGCCGCGCTCGAGGAGGCCGGAACCTTTTGCGTGCAAGTCTTTTTCGTGCGCGCCGGGCGTCATCTGGGCAACCAGGCGTTCTTTCCACGGGTGCCGGCGGAGGCGGATCAGGCGGCGGTGTTGGCGGGCTTCCTGGCGCAGTTCTATGTCGACAAGGAGATCCCGCCCGAGGTGCTGCTCAATGCCGAGCCGGATGACACCGAGTTCCTGACCGCCGCGCTGAGCGAACGCGCCGGCCGGCGCGTGGCGCTCAAGGTTCGATTGCACGGGGAGCGCGCGCGCCTGCTGGAGATGGCGGTCAACAATGCCGCCCTGGCGCTGAACACCAGGCTCGGCAGCCGCGCCGGTTATGGGCGCCGGCTGGAGGCGCTGCGCGACCTTCTCGACCTCGAGGATCTGCCGCGCCGCATGGAATGCGTCGATATCAGCCATACCGGGGGCGAACGGACGGTCGCTTCCTGCGTCGTCTTCGATGACGAGGGACCGCGCAAATCGGACTATCGCCGCTTCAATATCGAGGGCATCACCCCCGGCGATGACTACGCGGCACTGGAGCAGGCGCTGCGGCGGCGTTATCGGCGGGTTCAGACCGGCGAGGTGCCGTTGCCGGATCTGCTCTTCATCGACGGCGGCAAGGGCCAGCTGCGCGCGGTCGCGGGCGTGCTCGACGCGCTGGGGATCGACGGGGTCAAGCTGGTGGGCGTCGCCAAGGGACCGGATCGCAAGGCCGGCGCCGAGCAGCTGTGGCTGGTCGATGGGTTGGCCGAAGGCCAGGAGGAGCGGTTGGGCGCGCGTTTCGACGCGCAGGGTTGCCCGACCAAGGGTGAGACGCCGATCGTCGCCGGTGCCGACTCGCCGGCATTGCATCTGGTCCAGCAGATCCGCGACGAGGCCCACCGCTTTGCGCTCACCGGGCACCGCCAGCGCCGCGACAAGGCGCGCAAGACCTCGCCGCTCGAGGACATCCCCGGCGTGGGCCCGAAACGCCGACAGAATCTGTTGCGGGCCTTTGGCGGGCTGCGCGGACTGACGCGCGCCTTGCCGGACGAGATCGCCCGCGTGGATGGCATCAGCCAGACCTTGGCGCAACAGATCCACGATGCGCTGCACGCACAGCGCGAGCGCGCCTAGCGCTCGCGGCTGCAAGCGCTCGCGCCCGGCTTTCGGACTGCGCCGCGAGGCGCGAAGGCACGGAACGCGCGCGCCGGTCGGCGAAAACGCTCATCAGTGGTATGATGAAGCGCTTTTATGACGCGCGCCCTACCCCCCGTTTCAGGAAGTCCCCACAGAGCGATGGCCGATTTCGCAAAAGAAGTCTTGCCGGTCAATCTCGAAGACGAGATGCGCCAGTCTTATCTCGATTACGCGATGAGCGTGATCGTCGGCCGCGCGTTGCCGGATGTGCGCGACGGCCTCAAGCCCGTGCACCGACGCGTGCTGTTCGCGATGAACGTGCTCGGCAACGACTGGAACAAGCCGTATAAGAAGTCAGCGCGCGTGGTCGGTGACGTCATCGGTAAGTACCACCCGCACGGCGACACCGCCGTCTACGACACCATCGTGCGCATGGCGCAGCCGTTCTCGATGCGCTACATGCTGGTCGATGGCCAGGGCAACTTCGGCTCGGTCGATGGCGACTCGCCGGCGGCGATGCGCTACACCGAGGTGCGCATGGCGCGCATCGCCCACGCGCTGCTCGATGATCTCGACAAGGAGACGGTCGATTTCATCCCCAACTACGACGAGTCCGAGCAGGAGCCGACGGTCCTACCGGCGCGCTTCCCCAATCTCCTGGTCAATGGCGCCGCCGGCATCGCGGTCGGCATGGCCACCAACATCCCGCCGCACAACCTCGGCGAGATCATCGACGCCTGCCTGGCGATCATCGACGATCCGCTGGTCGAGATCGAGCGGCTGATGGAACTGGTGCCCGGCCCGGACTTCCCGACCGCGGCGATCATCAACGGCATTCGCGGCATCCGCGAGGCCTATCGGACCGGCCGCGGTCGCATCCGGCTGCGCGCGCGCACCCATCAGGAGACCGAGTCGCGCAGCAAGCGCGAGGCGATCGTCATCACCGAGCTGCCCTATCAGGTCAACAAGGCGCGCATGCTCGAGAAGATGGCCGAACTGGTGCGCGAGAAGAAGCTCGAGGGCATCGCCGAGCTGCGCGACGAGTCGGATAAGGATGGCATGCGGGTGGTGATCGAGGTCAAGCGCGACCACTACCCGGACGTGGTGCTGAACAATCTCTATCAGCACACCCAGATGCAGACCGTGTTCGGCATCAACATGGTCGCCCTGGTCGATGGTCAGCCGCGCACGCTGAACCTCAAGCAGATGCTCGAGCACT
Source organism: Halochromatium sp. (assembly GCF_046541315.1). Taxonomy (GTDB): domain Bacteria; phylum Pseudomonadota; class Gammaproteobacteria; order Chromatiales; family Chromatiaceae; genus Lamprobacter. The sequence continues at coordinate 11,748 of NZ_JBKHDN010000042.1, forward strand.
TCCTGCGCCATCGCCGCGATGTCGTCACCCGCCGCACCATCTATGAATTGCGCAAGGCGCGCGACCGCGCCCATCTGTTGGAAGGCTACACGGTCGCGCTCGCCAACATCGACGAGGTGATCGCGCTGATCAAGGCCTCGGCCAGTCCCGCCGATGCGCGCGAGGGGCTGATGGCGCGCGACTGGGCCGCCGGCGAGGTGGCCGGGATGCTCGAACGCGCCGGTGCCGACGAGACCCGCCCGGATGATCTCGAGGCCGGCCTCGGGCTGCGCGACGACGGCCAGTATCGGCTCAGCGAGCGTCAGGCGCGCGCGATCCTGGACCTGCAGTTGCAGCGCCTGACCGGGCTCGAACAAGACAAGATCATCAAGGAGTTCGAGACCATTCTCGCGACCATCGCCGAGCTGCTCTCGATCCTGCGCGATCCGGATCGGCTGATGCGGGTGATCCGCGATGAGCTGACCGCGATCCGCGATCAATACGTCGATCCGCGCCGCACCGAGATCGTCGAGGATCAGGCCGATATCTCGCTGCTCGATCTGATCGCGCCGGAGGACGTGGTGGTCACCCTCTCGCACGCCGGCTATGTCAAGGCGCAGCCGATCGCCGAGTATCAGGCCCAGCGTCGCGGCGGCAAGGGGCGGAGCGCGTCGAACCTGAAGGACGAGGATTTCATCGATCGGCTCTTCGTCGCCAATTCGCACGACACCGTGCTCTGCTTCTCCAGCCACGGCAAGGTCTATTGGCTCAAGGTCTACGAGTTGCCGCAGGCCAGCTATGGCGGGCGCGGGCGGCCGATCGTCAACCTCTTGCCCTTGGAGCAGGGCGAGCGCATCAACGCCACCTTGCCGGTGCCCGAGTATCAGGAAGGCAGCTTCGTCTTCATGGCCACCAGCAAGGGCACGGTCAAGAAGACCCCGCTGTCGGACTTCTCGCGTCCGCTGGCGCGCGGCATCATCGCCATCGACCTGCACGAGGACGAGTATCTGATCGGCGTCGCGGTCACCGATGGGCGTCAGGACATGATGCTGTTCAGCTCCGCCGGTAAGGCGGTGCGCTTCAACGAATCCGAGGTGCGCTCGATGGGCCGCACCGCGCATGGCGTGCGCGGTATCTCGCTCGGCGAGGGCCAGCGCGTGATCTCGCTGTTGGTGGCCGAGCCGGGCACCGTGCTCACGGTCGGCGCCAACGGCCAGGGCAAACGCACGCCGATCGAGGAGTTCCCGACCAAGGGCCGCGGCACCAAGGGCGTGATCTCGATGCGCATCGGCGAGCGCAATGCCGAGCAGGTCGGCGCGGTGCTGGTGCGCCCCGGCGACGAGATCATGCTCATCACCGAGGCCGGCACCCTGGTGCGCACCGGCGTCGACGATATCTCGATCCTGAGTCGCAATACCTGGGGGGTGAAATTGATCAACCTCGGCGACAACCAAAAGCTGGCCGGCATCGAGCGCATCATCGCCCTCAATGGCGACGACGATGCGGGTGACGCAAGCGACGACGGCTCGGGCGCGGACGCCGCCGGCTTAGGACGCCCCGGCGGGAACGGCTCGGCCGCCGATGATCCCAACGACGCGGGTGCCGCCGACTGATACGCGCCTGTCTTCCCTCCAACGAACCCAACCAAGGTACCGCTGATGTCTCGACCCTATAACTTCAGCGCGGGCCCGGCGATGTTGCCGGAGCCGGTGCTCCGTCAAGCCCAGGAAGAGATGCTGGACTGGAATGGCAGCGGCATGTGCGTGGCCGAGATGAGCCACCGTGGCAAGGAGTTCATGCAGATCGCCGAGCAGGCCGAGCAGGACTTGCGCGAGCTGCTGGCGCTGCCCGAGGGCTATCGGGTGCTGTTCCTGCAGGGCGGCGCCTCCAGCCAGTTCGCGATGGTGCCGATGAATCTGTCCGGACATTCCGGTCAGGCCGACTACCTGAATACCGGTAGCTGGTCGAAGAAGGCCATCGCCGAGGCGCATCGTTTCTGCGCCGTGCACATCGCCGCCAGCACCCAGCCCGAGCGCTTCACGCGCGCGCCGACGCAGGCCGAACTGGCGTTGTCCGAGGATGCCGCGTATCTCCACTACACGCCCAACGAGACCATCGAGGGCGTCGAGTTTCCCTACATCCCCGAGACCTCGGCGCCGCTGGTGGCCGATATGTCATCGACGCTGTTGTCGCGGCCGCTCGATGTGTCGCGCTATGGGTTGATCTACGCCGGCGCGCAGAAGAATATCGGCCCGGCCGGGCTGACGATTGTAATCGTCCGCGAGGACCTGATCGGCGAGCCGCTGAGCGGCACGCCGACCATGTTCGACTATCGCGTGCATGCCGACAGCGGCTCGATGTACAACACGCCGCCGACCCTTGCCTGGTATCTGGCCGGCCTGGTGTTTCGGTGGTTGCAGGATCTCGGTGGCCTCGAGGGCATGGCCGCGATCAACCGGCGCAAGGCCGAGAAGCTCTATGCCGCGATCGACGGTTCGAGCTTCTACGCCAATCCGGTCGAGCCGGCGTCGCGCTCCTGGATGAACGTGCCCTTCACGCTGGCCGATCCCGAGCTGGATGCCGACTTCCTCGCCGCCGCCAAGGCCGCCGGCCTGCTCACGCTCAAGGGGCATCGCTCGGTCGGCGGCATGCGCGCGAGCCTCTACAATGCGATGCCGGAGGCAGGCGTCGACGCGCTGATCGCGTTCATGGCCGAGTTCGAGCGGACCAAGGGGTAAGCCCAGTGTTCAAGATCCAGACCCTGAACAACATCTCGGTGGCCGGCCTCAATCGGCTGCCGCGCGAGCATTATGAGATCGCCTCCGAGTTGAGCCATCCCGATGCCATCCTGGTGCGCTCGGCGAAGATGCACGAGCTGCCGGTGCCCGAGAGTCTGAAGGCGATTGGCCGCGCCGGCGCCGGCGTCAACAACATCCCGGTGTCGGCGATGACCGAGCGCGGCATCCCCGTGTTCAACGCGCCGGGCGCCAATGCCAACGCGGTCAAGGAGATCGTGCTGGCCGGGATGCTGCTCGCCGCGCGCAATCTCGCGCAGGGCTGGCAGTTTGCGCGCGAACTCGAGGGCGACGATGCCGCCATCGGCAAGGCGGTCGAGGCCGGCAAGAAACAGTTCGCCGGTTTCGAGCTGCCGGGGCGGACCCTGGGCGTGATCGGGCTCGGCGCGATCGGCGTCTTGGTGGCCAATGCCGCGCGCGCGCTCGGCATGAAGGTGATCGGCTATGATCCGAGCATCACCGTGCGCAGCGCCTGGCGGCTGGAGGCCGATGTCGAGCGCGCATTGTCGATCGACGATCTGGTCTCGCGCGCCGATTTCATCAGCTTCCATGTGCCCCTGACCGACAAGACCCGGCACATGATCAACGCCGAGCGCATCGAGGAGATGCCCGCTGGCGCGGTCTTGCTCAACTTTTCGCGCGACGGCATCATCGACGACGCGGCCGCGGTGGCGGCGCTCGATGCCGGCAAGCTCTATGCGTATGTGTGCGATTTCCCGAGTAACCGATTGAAGGATCATCCGCGCGTGGTGGTGCTGCCGCACCTTGGCGCCTCGACCCGCGAGGCCGAGGAGAATTGCGCGGTGATGGTGGCGGATCAGGTGCGCGCCTACCTGGAGGATGGCAACATCAGCAATTCGGTGAATTTTCCCGAGATCCATCTGCCGCGCAACGGCGGTCATCGGATGCTGGTGGTCAATCGCAATGTGCCGAACATGGTCGGGCAAATCTCCACCGATCTCGCCGCGGGCGGGCTCAATATCATCGATATGCTGAATCGCTCGCGCGATGACCTGGCGGTGACCCTGATCGATATCGACCAGCCCTGCCCGGAGGCGATCATGCAGCGCATCGCCGGCATCGATGGCGTGCTCTCGGTGCGCAATCTGCCTCGACTGCGGCCGGCCTGAGCGGCGGTTCCCGCGATACGCATGCGTGGTTTGTGCCCATGACCAGTGACGAGCAGCTCCAGCAGGTGCGCGCGCACATCAACCGCATCGATGCCGAGCTGTTGCGGCTGATCTCGGAGCGCGCGGCCTGTGCCCAGGATGTCGCCAAGATCAAGGACGCGCACGGCGAAGCGGTCAAGTATTATCGGCCCGAGCGCGAGGCCGAGATCCTGCGGCGGATCAAGGCGCAAAACCCTGGCCCGCTCGATGGCGAAGAGATCGCGCGGCTGTTCCGCGAGATCATGTCCGCCTGTCTGGCGCTCGAGAAACCGCTCAAGGTCGGTTATCTGGGGCCCGAGGGCACCTTCACCCAGGCCGCCGCGCTCAAGCATTTCGGTCACTCGGTGCAGGCGCTGCCGTTCGGCGCCATCGGCGACATCTTCCGCGAGGTCGAGGCGGGCGCCTGCGAGTATGGCGTGGTGCCGGTCGAGAACTCGACCGAGGGCGTGGTCAATCATACGCTGGACATGTTCATGCGCTCGCCGCTGCGGATCGCCGGCGAGGTGACCCTGCGCATCCATCATCATCTGCTGTCGAGGGCCGAGGATCTCAGCGCGCTCAAGCGCGTCTACTCGCATCAGCAATCGCTCGCGCAATGCCGCGGCTGGCTCGATCGCTCTCTGCCCCACGCCGAGCGTGTCGCGGTCAGCACCAATGCCGACGCGGCCAAGCTGGCGGCGGCGGCCGAGGATGTCGCGGCGGTGGCCAGCGAAGCGGCTGCCGAACTCTATGCGCTGCGGGTGCTGGCCCAGCGCATCGAGGACGAGCCCGGCAATACCACGCGCTTCCTGGTGATTGGGCCGGAGGATTCGCCGCCAAGCGGCCAGGATAAGACCAGCATGCTGCTGTCCTGCCGCAACGAGGCAGGCGGTTTGAACCGGCTATTGACGCCCTTCGCCAAGCAGGGCATCAGCATGACCCGGATCGAGTCGCGGCCCTCGCGCCAAGGCGTCTGGGACTATGTGTTCTTCGTCGACGTCTGTGGTCATC
>NZ_JBKHDN010000043.1:0-16298 GCF_046541315.1 Halochromatium sp.
TATTAAAAAGGACCGCTGAGCCAGTTGCGCAGGCGCCCCCAAACGCCCGTGCTCTGCGGGTCGGCCACCCCCGCGAAACGGTGCTGCTTGGCATAGATGAGCAGCCCGACGCCGGCGGCGTAGACCGGGTCGGCGATGCTGTCCTCCAGGCCCGTGACCGACTGCGGCAGTCCAAGACGCACCGGCATGTGGAAAACCTCCTCGGCCAGCTCCGCGAGGCCCTCCATCTTCGCGCTGCCGCCGGTGAGGACGACGCCGCCGGCGAGCAATTCCTCGAAACCGCTGCGCCTGAGTTCGCCCTGGAGCAGATTCAGCAGCTCCTCGTAGCGCGGCTCGATGACCTCGGCGAGGGTCTGGCGCGAGAGATGCCGCGGCGGCCGTTCACCGATGCTCGGCACCTCGAGGGTCTCTTGCCCGCCCTTCGACGAGAGCGCGCAGCCGTGCTCGATCTTGATCGCCTCGGCGTGCTGGGTCGGCGTGCGCAGGGCGACGGCGATATCGTTGGTGACCTGATCGCCGGCGATCGGGATCACCGCGATGTGACGGATGGCGCCATCGGTGAACACCGCCAGATCGGTGGTGCCGCCGCCGATGTCGACCAGGCAGACCCCCAGCTCCTTCTCGTCCTCCTTGAGCACTGCGAGCGAGGAGCTGAGCTGGCCGATGACCAGATTATCGACCTCGAGCCCGCAGCGGCGAATGCACTTGACGACGTTCTGGGCCGCGCTGACCGCCCCGGTGACCATGTGCACGCGCGCCTCCAGGCGCACGCCACACATACCGATGGCCTCGCGGATGCCATCCTGGTCGTCGATGATGAACTCCTGCGGCAGGATGTGCAGGATCTTCTGATCGGCCGGGATGGCCACGGCGCGCGCCGCGTCGATGACGCGGTCGACATCGCTCTGGCTGACCTCGTGGTCCTTGATCGCGGTGACCCCGTCGCTGTTGCGGCTCCGGACATGGCTGCCGCCGATGCCGGCGTGCACCGAATGGATCTCGCAGCCGGCCATCAGCTCGGCCTCCTCCACCGCGCGCTGGATCGATTGCACCGTGGACTCGATGTCGACCACCACGCCCTTCTTCAGCCCGTGCGAGGGATGGGTGCCGACGCCGATCACCTCGATGGTGTCGTCGGCCTTGATCTCGCCGACCAAGGCGGCCACCTTCGAGGTACCGATGTCGAGTCCGACCACCAGGTTCTTTTCACTGCGTCTTGCCATGCAGTTGCGCTCCGAATAAGAGAGTCAGTGGGCCACGATGCGCTTGGAGCCGCCATCGCGGCTGCCGGCCGGCAGCCAGCGCACGGCGAGGCCATTGCTGTAGCGCAGGTCGAGCCGCGTCGGGATGCCAATCGCCTCGACCTGCGCGTATGCCGCGATCAGTCGCTCCAGGCGGCGTTCGACATCATCGGTGCCGAGCAGCACCTCGGTGCCGCCGAGGAGTTCGAGCGACCAGTCGCCGCGCGCGTCGCGGTGAACCCCATCGACGATCAGCCCCAGCGCGAGCAAGCGCGAGCCCCAGTCGTGAAAGCGTGCCACGACCTCTGGCGCATGTGCATCGTCGGCAGCGCCAAGGCGGGCGAGTCCAGCCGGCAACCGACCGTCGTTCGGGCGAAACACGACCCCGCGCTCGGTCACTAGGCCGTTATCGTTCCAGCGCGCGATGGCGGTGTGCTCGCGCACATGCAGCTGGATGCGATCGGGCCAGAGACGGCGCGCGCTGGCGCGCTCGACCCAGGGCAGGCGCTGCACGCGCGTGCGCAGGGCCGCCAGATCTTGCGTCAGGATACCGCCGCTGATCTCGGCGCTGATGGTCCGTTGCAAGTCCTCGCGCGAGAGCCCGTGCATCTCGCCCTCGATGCTGATCGCGCGCACCGGCAACAGCACCGGCTCCCACTGGAGCGCGATCCAGCCGCCGACGCCGAGCGCGCCGCTCAGCAACAGCGCGCTCAGCAGGCGTGTGAGCAGGGTCAGGCGGGTGGTGATCTCAGCCATGGCCGGCGGTCTCCCGCAGACTGGTGGCGAGGATGCGCGCGCAGAGGCTGTCGAAATCGATGCCGACCGCGCGCGCGGCCATCGGGACCAGGCTGTGATCGGTCATGCCGGGGATGGTGTTGACCTCCAGCAAGCATGGTTTGCCGTGGCGATCGAGCATGAAGTCGACACGCCCCCAACCGCTCGCGCCGACGGCTTGGAAGGCACGCAGGCAGAGCGCTTGGTACTCGGCCTCGATGGTTTCCGAGAGCCCGCAGGGACACAGATAGGAGGTGCTGTCGGCCTGATACTTGGCATCGAAATCGTAGAAGCTGTGCGGGGTCTCCAGCCGGATCAGGGGCAGCGCCTGGTCGCCGAGGATCGCGCAGGTGTACTCGGCGCCGCTGAGCCAGCGCTCGGCGAGCACGACGGCGTCGAGCTTGGCTGCCTCGCGCCAGGCATGGAGGAGTTCATCGCGATTGTCGACCCGCGCCATGCCGAGGCTGGAGCCCTCGTGCGCGGGCTTGATCATCAGCGGAAAGCCCAACCCGGCGGCGGAGGCGAGATCGGCCTGGTCGAGGATCAGCGCGAACTCGGCGGTCGGCAGCCCGGCGCCGCGCCAGAGCTGCTTGCTGCGGGACTTGTCCATTGCCAGCGCCGAACCGATCACGCCGGAGCCGGTGTAGGGCAATCCCAGGGTCTCGAGCGCGCCTTGCATCTGGCCGTCCTCGCCGCCGCGACCATGCAGGATGAGGAAGGCGCGTTCGAAGCGCGCGGGACTCAGTGCCTCGAACAAGCGCCCCCCCGCCAGCTCGGCCGGGTCGATGGGCGTCACCTCGATGCCGAGCCGTTGCAGTGCCGCCAACACCGCCGCGCCGCTCTTGAGCGAGATCGGCCGCTCCGCCGAATGGCCGCCCAGGATCAGGGCGACCCGGCCGTAGCGCGTCGGGTCGAGATCAAGGGCAGTGGGAAGCCGGGTCTTCATGAGAACGTCCCCAAGCGGCGCACCTCGGGCTGGAGGCGGACGCCGCTATGATCTTCAACCCTGTCCTGGACCAGTGCGATCAGGTTCGCAATCTCGCTGGCGGTGGCTGTTCCCAGGTTGATGATGAAATTGGCATGCTTGGGCGAGACCTCGGCGCCACCGAGACGGCGGCCCTTGAGGCCGGCGGCCTCGATCAGTCGCGCGGCGTGATCCCCGGGCGGGTTGCGAAACACCGAGCCGCAGCTCGGCAGGCCGATCGGTTGCGTGGCCGCCCGCCGCTCCAGCAAGGCGCGGATGCGGGCTTGCGCAGCCGCGGTATCGCCGCGCGCGAGGAGCAGATCGGCGTCGAGGAACCATTCGCCCTCCGGCCCCGTCACCTGGCGATAGCCGGCGCTAAATGCAGCGCGCTCGCGGATGCGGATCTGGCCCTGGCGATCGATGGTGCGTACGCGCTTGACCAACGGCCAGGTCTCGCCGCCCCAGGCGCCGGCGTTCATGGCCAGGGCGCCGCCCATGGTGCCGGGGATCCCGGCCAGGAACTCGGCGCCGACCAGGCCCTGGCGGCTGGCGAAGCGGGCGAGCTTGGCGCAGCTGGCGCCGGCCTCGACCCGCAGCGTGGCTGCGGCGGCCTCGCCGGCGCAGCGCTGGCTGCCGGAACCCTCGCTGCCGGAGCACGGGGTGATGGCGTTCAAGCAGCCCTGGGGATGGATCACGGTGCCGGGGAAACCGGCATCGCTGATCAGCAGATTGCTGCCGAGCCCGAGCCAGAACAGGGGTTCATCGGCATCGAGCCCGGCCAGGAAGCACGCGAGATCCTGTTGATCGGCCGGCCGATAGAGCCGCTTGGCCGGGCCGCCGACGCGCCAACTGGTGTAGCGCCCGAGCGGCTCGTTCAGGAGCAGGGTTCCGCGCGGACGGCCGGCGCCCATGCCCGCACTCCGACCAGCGGTGGTGGTTGGCATCCCGGCGTTCATGGTTGCGCCTCCCCGAACAGGCTCGGCAGACGCGCCACGAGCTGGCCGATGTCGCCGGCGCCGGAGATCAAGAGCAGATCGCCGGGTTCGAGCAGGCGTTCGAGCAGGGCCGGAACCTCGTTCGGCCCCTGGGCGAACACCGGCTCGACCCGCCCCCGCGAGCGCACCGCCCGACTCAGGCTGCGCCCGTCGGCACCGGCGATCGGCGCCTCGCCGGCCGGGTAGACCTCGCACAGTACCAGCCGATCGACCTCGGAGAGCACCTGCGCGAAGTCCTCGAACCGCTCCTGGGTGCGCGAGTAGCGATGCGGCTGAAAGACCAGCACCAGGCGCTGGCCGGGCCAGCCGCCGCGCGCGGCCTCGATGGTCGCCGCCAGTTCGCGCGGATGATGCCCATAATCGTCGATCAGCGTGACCGCGCGCCCATCCGGCAATCGGCAATCGCTGACCGCGAACCGCCGCCCGATGCCGGCGAAGGTGCTCAGCGCCTGCTGGATCGCGGCCTCCTCGATGCCGAGTTCGAGCGCGATCGCGATCGCCGCGAGCGCGTTCAGGACGTTGTGGCGACCGGGCAGGTTGAGCGCGACCGGGAACGGTGCCTCGGCGTCCGCGTGGCGAACCTCGAAATGCATCCTCGATCCCTGTTGGCGGAGGTTGAATGCGCGCACATCGGCCTCCGCCAGGGTGCCATAGGTGCGCACCGGGCGCGAGATAGACGGCATCAACGCCGCGACCTCGGGATCATCGACGCAGAGCACCGCCAGCCCATAGAAGGGCAGGTGATGGATGAACTCCTTGAACGTGCTGCGCAGCCGGTCGAAGTCGTTATCGTAGGTGCCCATGTGATCGGCATCGATGTTGGTCACCACCGCCAGCATCGGCTGCAGATAGAGGAAGGAGGCGTCGCTCTCGTCGGCCTCGGCGATCAGATATTTGCTGCTGCCCAGGCGCGCATTGGCCCCGGCGCTGTTGAGCAGGCCGCCGATGACGAAGGTTGGGTCGAGGTTGGCCTCGGCCAGCACGCTCGCGATGAGGCTGGTGGTGGTGGTCTTGCCATGGGTGCCGGCGACGGCGACGCCATAGTGGAAGCGCATCAGCTCGGCGAGCATCTCGGCGCGGCGCACCACCGGGATGCGCGCGGCGCGCGCGGCCTGGATCTCGGGGTTGCGCTCGTCGATCGCGGTCGAGACGACGACGGCATCGACCTCTTGTACCTGCTCGGCGCGATGACCGATGAAGCAGTGCACGCCGAGTCCGCCGAGCCGGCGCAACACCTCGCTCTCGCGCTGATCGGAGCCTTGCACCTCATAGCCGAGGTTCGTCATCAGCTCGGCGATGCCGCTCATGCCGGCACCGCCGATGCCGATGAAGTGCAGACGGCGCATGCGGCCCATGTTGGCGGCGCTGTGGATGCGATGGGCGGCGTTCATCGCGCCAGCTCCAAGCACGCGTCGGCGATGCGCTCGGCGGCATCCGGACGTGCCTTCGCGCGCGCCGCCTCGGCCATACGCAGCCGGCGCGCGGGATCGGCGAGTAGTTCCCGCAGCAGGCCCGTCAAGCGCGCGACGCTCATCTCGCGTTGCAACAGCAGTTCGGCGGCGCCGGCCTCGCTGAGCCAGCGCGCGTTGCCGACCTGATGATCATCGACCGCGTGCGGATAGGGCACCAGGATGGCCGGCAGGCCGGCCGCCGCGAGTTCGGCGACGGTGAGCGCGCCGCTGCGGCAGACCACCAGATCGGCCCAGGCATAGGCCGCCGCCATGTCGGCGATGAAGGCGCTGATCTCGGCCTCGATGCCGGCCTCGGCGTAGGCCTGGCGGGCCAGGGCCAGGGTGCGCTCGCCGGCCTGGTGGCGCACACTCGGGCGCAACGCGGGCGGCAACTCCGCCAACGCGCGCGCCAGCGTCTCGTTCAGCGCTTGCGCGCCGAGCGAGCCGCCGAGCACCAGCAGCCGCGCGCGGCCGTCGCGCCCAGCCAAGCGCTCGCCGGGCGCTGGCAGCGCGGCGATCTCGGCCCGCACCGGGTTGCCGGTGGCGATCGCGCGGCGCGCGGGCGGGAAGCTGCCGGGAAAGGCCTCGAACACCCGATCGGCTGCGCGCGCCAGCCATTGATTGGTCATCCCCGGCACGCTGTTCTGCTCCTGGATCAGCAATGGCCGCCGTTGCAGCCGCGCCATGATCCCGCCCGGCCCGGAGACGAAACCGCCCAGGCCGAGCACGGCGTGCGGATCGCGCCGCTTGAGAATCCGCCCGGCCTCGCGCAGCGCCAGACCGAGCCGCAACGGCGCGGCGAGCCGGGCGCGCAGTCCCTTGCCGCGGATGCCGGTGATCGCGAGCCAGTCGATCGCGAAACCCCGCGCCGGCACCAAGCGCGCCTCGATGCCGGCCTGGGTGCCGAGCCAGCACACCTCGGCCCCGCGCGCGCGCAGCACCTCGGCGACGGCAAGCGCCGGAAACACATGGCCGCCGGTTCCCCCGGCCATGATGACTATGCGCGGCGCCATCGGAGTCTCCCAGGCCTGCGCATGCTGCGACCGACACCGGCCGCCGGCAGCGGTGCGCCTTCCTTGCGGCGTAATTCAAAATCGATGCGCAACAGCAGCGCGGCGATCATCACCGAGACGATCAGCGCATTGCTGCCATAGCTGACGAACGGCAGCGGCAGGCCCTTGGTCGGCAACAGACCGGTATTGACCCCGACACTGATGAACGCCTGCATGCCGAGCACCAGCCCCAGGCCATGCGCGGTATAGGCCGAGAAAAAGGCCCCCAGGGCATGGGCGCGCGCGCCGATCGCGAAGGCGCGCCAGGTGATGAACGCAAAGGTCAGGATGATCGCGAGGACGCCGAGCATGCCGAGTTCCTCGCCGATGACCGCGAGCAGGAAGTCGGTATGCGCCTCGGGCAGATAGAACTGTTTCTGGATCCCGTTGCCCAGCCCGACGCCGAGCCATTCCCCGCGCCCCATCGCGATCAGCGCGTGGCTGAGCTGATAGCCGGTATTGAACGGATCGTCAAAAGGTTTGAGGAACGAGGTCACCCGTTCGAGGCGATAAGGCTCGATCCAGATCAGCAGCGCCATGCCCGAGGCAACGGTGCTGAATAGCAGCGCGAATGGCCAGAGCGCGGCGCCACCGAGCAGCAGCAGCGCCATCACCGTGGCGAGCAGGACCACCGTGGTGCCGAAGTCGGGTTGCACCATGATCAGGCTCGCGGCGAGGCCGGTCAGGACCATGGGCCGCGCGAAGCCAATGATGGAGGCGCTGACCTCGAACTGGCGGCGCACCAGATAACCCGAGACATAGATCACCGACGCGAACTTGATCAGCTCCGAGGGTTGCAGACTGAAGCCGCCGAGCGCGATCCAGCGCGTGGCGCCGTTGACGGTGCGGCCGATGCCCGGAACCAGAACGAGCAACAGCAGGGCGCAGACGAAGAGCATGAGCCAGATGCCGGAGCGTTCCCAGACCTGCATCGGGATCGCGAAACAGGCCAGACCGCAGAGCAAGGCAAGGCCGAGGGCGATGCCATGGCGCACGACGAAGAAGAGCGGATCGGCATAGTCGCGCGCGCCGATCGGCAGCGAGGCCGAGGCGACCATGACGAAACCCAACCCCAGCAGACCGAGCACGCAGACCAGCAACGGCGCGTCGATGGGCGGGTCGATCGGGTCGCGACGGCGCGGCCGCCCGCGCCTGGGGGTGGCGCCAGGGCGGGCGACCGGCGCGCGGGGGGCGGTGGGGCGGCGGGCCGTGCTCATGCGCCCAACTCCGCGACAGCGGCGACGAAGGCGCGGCCGCGCTGCTGATAATCGTCGAATTGATCGAAGCTCGCGCACGCGGGCGATAACAGCACGCTATCGCCGGGTTCGGCGAGCCGGTCGGCCAGGCGTACCGCTTCGGTCATGTTCGCCGCGCGCTCCAATGGCACGGTGTCGCGCAGCGCCTGCTCGAGCAGCGGCGCGTCGCGGCCGATCAGCACCACGGCGCGCGCGCAGCGGCGCACCACCGGCGCCAGCGGCGAGAAGTCGGCGCCCTTGCCATCGCCGCCGGCGATGAGCACGGCGCGAGCGGGTCCGGTGGCAGCGGTGCCGGGGTTGTTACTGGTGCCGTTACCGGCGCCATCGGGCGCGGTCGCGGCGGCGCCGGTCCCATCGCCTGGGCTGAGATCGGCGACGACGCCAGCCAGCGCGGCAACGGTGGCGCCGGGATTGGTGCCCTTGGAATCGTTGATCCAGCGGATCCCCCGGCGCTCGGCGACCAGCTCGCCGCGATGTGGCAGGCCATGGAAAGCGCGCAGTACCTCGCAGCCGATCTCGGGCTCCACGCCGGCGCTCTCCGCGAGCGCGAGCGCGGCCAGGGCATTGGCCAGATTGTGGCGACCGGGGACCGGCAGCGCGGCGACGGGCATCAATGGCCGCGTGCCGCGCGCGATCCAGGGCGCGCGCGCGTGCATCGAGACCCCATAGTCGGCCTCGCCCGAGGGCGCCGAGAGCGAGAAGCCGATGTGCTCGGGAACCCCCTTGGCGAGTGCGGCGGCCACCGCGTCGTCGCGATTGACGATAGCACGCTCGGCATGCGCGAAGATGCGCGCCTTGGCGGCGCCATAGTCGGCCAGGCTCGCGTAGCGATCCAGATGATCGGCGGAGAGATTCAGCACCGTCGCGGCCCGGACCCGGAGCGAAGCAGTGGTTTCGAGCTGGAAGCTCGAGAGTTCGAGGACGTACCAGTCGGCATTGCTGGCGAGGAGGTCGAGCGCCGGCACGCCCAGGTTGGCGCCGACGGCGACGTTCAACCCGGCTTGGCGCAGCATCTCCCCCACCAGGGTGGTCACCGTGCTCTTGCCGTTGGAACCGGTGATGGCGATCACCGGTGCCGTCACCACGCGGGCGAATAGCTCGATATCGCCGATGATCGGGAGGCCTTGCGCCGCCGCGGCCGCGAGCGCGGGCGTCCCGAGCGGGACGCCGGGGCTGACCACGATCTCGTCGGCGGTTTGCAGGATTGCCCCATCGAAGCCACCGAGCAGGGCCGCGACATCGGGCAGCTCCGCTTGCAGTTGCGCCAATCCCGGCGGTGACGCGCGCGAATCCAGCACCGCCACCTCGTGCCCCTGCGCATGCAGCCAGCGCGCGCAGGAGAGGCCGGTCTTGCCCAGCCCGAGGACCGCCACCTTGCGCGCGCGCTGCGTCATCATCGGATCTTGAGGCTCGCCAAGCCGATCAGGACCAACACCACGGTGACGATCCAGAAGCGCACGATGACGCGCGGCTCCGGCCAGCCCTTGAGTTCATAGTGGTGGTGCAGCGGCGCCATGCGGAAGATGCGCTTGCCGGTCAGCTTGTAGGAACCGACTTGCAGCATCACCGACAGGGTCTCGAGCACGAAGATGCCGCCCATGATGAACAGCACGATCTCCTGCTTCGCGACCACGGCGACGGCGCCCAAGGCGGCGCCGAGCGCCAGCGCGCCGACATCGCCCATGAAGACCTGGGCCGGATAGGTATTGAACCAGAGGAAGCCGAGCCCGGCGCCGGCGAGCGCGCCGCAGAAGATCACCACCTCGCCGACATTGGGCACATAGGGGATCTTCAGGTAGCTCGCGATCTCGATGTTGCCCGCCGCGTAGACCATGATGCCGAGGCCGCCGGCGACCATCACCGAGGGCAGCACGGCGAGGCCGTCGAGACCGTCGGTCAGGTTCACCGCGTTGCTCGAACCGACGATCACCAGGTAGGCGAAGAGCACGAAGACCGGTCCGAGCTGAAAGCTGACATCCTTCAGATAGGGCACCAGCAGCGCGGTCTCGCCGGCGGTGGTCGCGCTGAGATAGAGATACAGGGCGGCGGCCAGGCCGGCGACGGTCTGCCAGAAGTATTTCCAGCGCGCCGGCAGGCCTTTCGGATCGCGCAGCACCAGCTTGCGGTAATCGTCGAGCAGGCCGATGGCGCCGAACGCGAGCGTGGTCAACAGCACCACCCAGACGAAGCGATTGTGCAGATCCGCCCACAGCAAGGTGCTGACCGCGATCCCCACCAGGATCAGGGTGCCGCCCATGGTCGGCGTGCCGGCCTTGGAGAAGTGGGTTTCGGGGCCGTCGTCGCGCACGGTCTGGCCGACCTTGTACAGGCTCAGCCAGCGGATCAGCGGTCGTCCGATCAGCAGCGAGATGGCGAGCGCGGTCAAGCCGCCGAGGATGGCGCGCAGGGTCAGATAGCGAAAGACGCTAAAGCCGCTATGGTACTGGCTGAGCCAGTCGGTCAGGAGCAGGAGCATGGCGTCAGCGAAGCTCCGTGTCGGCGCACAGGGCATCGGCGACGCGATCCATCGCCGCGCGGCGCGAGCCCTTGATCAACAGCGCATCCGCCGGGCCGGTCTCGGCGTTCAGCGTCTCGATCAAGGCGCGTTGATCGTCGAAATGCCGCGCGCCCTCGCCAAAGCCCGCGACCGCCTGCCGGCTCAGCGTACCCACCGCGTAGAGCGCGCTGACGCCGGCCGCGCGGGCCGCGACGCCCATCTCGCGGTGCGCCTCGGCGCTGTCCGCGCCCAGCTCGCCGAAATCGCCGAGCACCAACAGATGGCGTCCGCCGCTCGCGCGAGGCAACGCGGTGAGCACGTCCACCGCCGCCGCCAGCGAGTCTGGGTTGGCGTTATAGCTGTCGTCGATGAGCTTGGCGCCGGTCAGGGTGCGGCGCGGCTGCAGGCGGCGCGCAACGGGATGCAGGCGCTCGAGGCCGACGCGGATCGCCTCCGGCTCGATGCCCAGGGCCGTCGCGCCGGCGATCGCCGCCAAGGCGTTGCGGACATTGTGCGAGCCGGCCAGCGGCAGCGCGATCTCGAGATCGCGGCCATTGATCGTCGCGCGAAAGCGACTGCGGAAGCCGTCGGCATCCCAGGTCTGGGCGATGGCCTGCTCGTCGGCATGCACCTGGGCGCTCGGGCCGGTGCCGAAGGTCAGCGTCGGGCGTCCCGCGGCGAGCTGGTGCCAGAGCGGCGTCCAGGGCACGTCGGCCATGAAGACGAAGGTGCCTTCGGCGGGCAGGCCGCGCGCGATCTCGCCCTTGGCGTGGGCGACGCCCTCGACACTGCCGAAGCCTTCGAGATGAGCGCGACCGGCATTGGTGATCAGCGCCACATCGGGACGCGCGATCTCGGTGAGGGTGGCGATCTCACCATGATGATTGGCGCCCATCTCCAGGATCAGGAACTGCTCGTCGCGCGCGGCGAGCAGGGTCAGCGGCATGCCGATGTCGTTGTTGAGATTCCCTGCGGTGGCGCGGGTGGGGCCGACGCCCGCCAGGATGGCGGCGAGCATCTCCTTGACCGTGGTCTTGCCGTTGCTGCCGGTGATGGCGATCACGCGTGACGCGATGCGATCCCGCCAGGCGGCGGCCAATCGCCCCAGCGCGCGTCGGCTGTCCGCGACGACCAGCTGCGGCAGCGGGCTGTCCACTGGCCGCTCGACCAGGGCGGCGACGGCGCCGTTGGCGGCGGCCTCGACGACATAGTCGTGGCCATCGAACCGTTCCCCGCGCAGGGCGATGAAGAGGCGCTCCCGGCAGTCGCCACGGCTGTCGGTGGTGACGCCGGCGAAGGGGCGATCGGCGCCGGCGAGGCGCGCGCCGATCGCTTGGGCCGCAGCGTCGAGTGTCCACAGGGGCCGCTCGCGCGTGGAGGCCGGGGCAGAGGCGGCTGTCATCGTTTGGCCTCCGGGGCCGAGGTCAGGATCAAAGGATGCTTGGGGTCGTCGGGCGCGACGTTGTACAGGCGGAGTGCCGCTGGCATCACGTTGGCGAAGATCGGCGCGGCGACAAAACCGCCGTAATAGTCCTCGCCGCTCGGCTCGTCGATCATCGCCACCATCACGAAGCGCGGATCGGTGACCGGCACCATGCCGACGAAGACGGACTGGTACTTGCCATCGACATAGCCGCTCGGGGTGGCCTTTTTCGCGGTGCCGGTCTTGCCCGCGACCCGATACCCCGGAATCGCCGCGCGCCTGGCGGTGCCGTCGCTGGAGACGACGGTTTCGAGCATCTCGCGCACGCTGCGCGCCGTCGCCGGCGTGAAGACCCGTTCGCCGGGCGGAGGACGGTCGCGCCGGAACAGGGTCAAGGGCCGCTTGAGGCCATCGGTGGCGATGGTCGCGTAGGCCTGGGCCAACTGGAGGGTGGTGACATTGAGCCCGTAGCCGAACGCCAGGGTTGCGTGCTCGAAGCTCGACCAGCCCGAGTCATGGGGCAGGTATCCGCTGCGTTCGCCGGGAAAGCCGACCTCGGTGGCGCTGCCAAAACCAAGGCGCCTATAGAGCTGCCAGAGCGCCGCCGGCTCCATCTGGCGGGCGATCTTGACCACGCCGACATTGCTGGATTTGGTCAGGATGCTGGTGGTATCCAGTTGCCCGAGGTCGCGATAATCGCGCACCCGGTTCCCGCCGACGCGCAGCACGCCGGGCGCGGTATCGATCTTGGTGTGCGGCTTGACGATGCCGCGCTCGAGCGCGGCGGCGATGACGAAGGGCTTGACCGTGGAGCCGGGCTCGAGAACATCGGTCAGCGCGCGGTTGCGTCGCGCCTCGGCGGATTCGCGCCGCGGTTGATTGGGATTGAACGAGGGCTGATTGACCAAGGCGAGGATCTCGCCGGTGCGCACGTCCAACAGCACGGCGGAGCCGCCGATGGCCTGGTACTCGTCGACCGCGCGTTTGAGTTCGCGGTAGGCCATGAACTGGAGGCGCTGGTCGATGCTGAGCACGACATCCTTGCCATGCACCGGCGCGCGCAATTGCTCGACCTCCTCGACGATGCGCCGATGCCCGTCCTGGATCACCCGGCGTTTGCCGGGCTTGGCCGCGAGCTGGTCGTTACGGATCAGCTCGATACCTTCCTGGCCCTGGTCGTCGATGCCGGTGAAGCCGATCACCTGGGCCAAGATCTCGCCGCCTGGATAGAAGCGGCGGTATTCGGTATCCATGCCGACGCCCGCGAGGCGGTAGGTCTCGATCACATCCTCGACCGCGCGCGCGCGATGCGGCTCGACCCGTCGCTGCAGGTACATATAGCGCCGGCCCTTGTCCGCGTATTGGGCAATCCTTGCGGCCAAGGCCTCCTCTGGCTCCTCGAGCGCGCGGGCCAAGTCCGCGAAGGCGTCGGCGCGCGCGATCAGGAGTTGCGGGTCGGCCCAGATGGTCGCCACCGAGGTGCTGATCGCCAACGGCTCGCCATTGCGGTCCATGATGATGCCGCGGCGGGCCGGGATCTCGCGGTCGCGCAGGAAGCGCTTGGCGCCTTCGTCCTGCAGGAACTGGGTTTCGATCACCTGACGATAGAAGGCGCTGGCGGTCACCGAGACGAAGGCCAGCCCCAGCGCCAGGCCGAGGGCTGCGCGGCGCTTGCCGAAACGCTCGGCAAGCCGGGCCGGCGGCGCCGTGGATCGGCGGGGATCGCCCTGCTGGAGGCCGGCCTTGAGATCAGCCCCGATCATTGCGCTCGACCTCGACGACGCGCAGCTCACCGGTCCGCGGCAGGTGCATCCGCAGCGACTGGCGGGCAGTGCGCTCGATGCGGGTTTGCGTGCCCATCGCGGCCTCCTCGATGCGCAGCCGGCCCCATTCGACGTCGAGCGCATCGCGCGCGGCGCGGACCGCTTGCAGATCGACGAATTCGATCCGGGTCAGATACTTGACATAAACCACCGCGGTTGCGGTGGCGACCACGGCAAGGCCGAGCAGGCCGACCCCGATGAGCGGCGCGAGAGATGGCGCCTGGGATCCGCCCCGATGCGTTCCCGGACGATGCATCCCCGGACGCGTCATGCCAGCCTCTCCGCGGCGCGCAGCACGGCACTGCGCGCGCGTGGATTGCGCTCGATCTCCGCCGCCGATGGTCGCACCGGCGCACCCAGACTGCGCAGGCGTCGGCGCAGCTCGGCGTCTCGCACCGGCACGCCCTTGGGGATGTTCGCGCCCTGCGCCTCGTCGCGGATGAAGCGTTTCACCAGCCGGTCCTCCAGCGAGTGGAAGCTGATCACGACCAGGCGACCGCCACTGGCGAGCAGGTCGCAGACGCCCGCGAGGCCGGCGCGCAACTCATCGAGTTCGGCATTGATCTGGATGCGGATGGCCTGAAAGCAGCGCGTCGCCGGGTGCTTGCCAGGCTCGCGCGTGGGCACCGCGCGCTCGATCAGGGTCGCGAGCTGGCCGGTCGTGGTGAGCGGCTGCTGGTGCCGCGCGGCGACGATGGCGCGGGCGACGCGGCGGGCGAAGCGCTCCTCGCCAAGCTCTTTCAGGACGCTGGCAATGGTTTGCTCGCTCGCGCTCGCCAGCCAGTCGGCGGCACTCTGGCCGCTGTTCGGGTCCATGCGCATGTCGAGCGGCGCATCGGCATGGAAGCTGAAGCCGCGGGCGGGTTGATCGAGTTGTGGCGAGGAGACGCCGAGGTCGAGCAGGATGCCGTTGATCCGCCCGCTCCAGCCGCGCGCCCGCGCCAGTTCGGGGAGTTGCGAGTAGCGCGCTTGCGCGATCTCGAAGCGCGGATCGTTGGCGGCAAGGGCGTGTCCGGCCGCGAGCGCCTGCGGGTCGCGGTCGACCGCGAGCAGTCGTCCGGCAGGCCCAAGCCGGGCCAGCAGCGCGCGCGCGTGACCGCCGCGACCGAAGGTGCCGTCGAGGTAGTAGCCATCTGTGCCGATTGCCAAGGCCTGCATGCTCTCTTCCACGAGAACCGGTACATGCTCATCCGCTGCCATCGACCGGCTCGCCTCCTCTGATATCTGTTGCTGTTCTCGTTCGCGTCTAGAACGAGAACGATGCTGTTTCGGGATTCTCGGCCAACCGCGTCAGATCGACCTCCTCGGCGGCCTTGATCGTCGCCTGCCACGCCGCCTCGTCCCAGAGTTCGAAGCGATTCACCATGCCGACCAGCGCCACGCGCTTCTCCAGGGCGGCGAACTCACGCTGCGCTGGCGTCAGCAGGACGCGTCCCTGGGCGTCCATGTCGACATCGTTCGCGTATCCGATCAGCAGCCGCTGCAGCGCCGTCGTCGCTTCGAGATGCGCGGGCATCGCGTTGAGCTTGCGCTCGAGTTCGGCAAAGCCGGGCTCTGGATAGATCAGCAGGCACCGCTGCGGATGGGCGGTGATGACCAGATGGGAGTCGCAGAGTTGCGTCAGCCGCTCGCGCTGACGCGCGGGAATGGCAAGACGCCCTTTCGTGTCCAGGCTCAGAAATTGTGTTCCCCGAAACACGGCCAGCCCTCGCTCGCCAGTCGGCCACTCCCCTAAACTCCACTTCGCCCCACTTTTCGCCAATCTTAAGAGGGCGGTTTCGACTGGTCAAGGTCAAAAATGGCGATTTTCGTTGTAAGACAATGGGATTACAGCAATTTTGAAAAAACTGCATGAAGAGACGATAAGTCAGTGTTTTCTGAGGGATAGCCTCGCTTATCGACGCCGGATGTCGGGGTCTTCGGCGCATGCTTGATCGCACGGAGACGCAGCGGTCGAAAGCCGCCAAGTCGAACGTCGACGAACGCATCATGCGTGCCTGGGCTAGCCTGGCCTGATGTGGGGAGAGCTTGAGCCGATGCGGGCGCCGGCAATGGGGCGTCTGAACCCGGCGCTTGGGCGAGCGCCGGTGACGCGGACGCGGACGCGGACGCGATAGGAGGTTAGTCGGCGTAGAACGCGATCTCGGCGATACAGACATCCGCCGCCATCGCCCGGCCGATGGCCACGATCCCTAGACGCTTCAGTTGGCTCGGATCAAGGGCGGCGTCCAGGCGGTAGGGCTCGAAGGCGGCAAAAGGTAGCCGCTGTTCACGCCAGTGCCTGTCGGTGGGGAAGGTCGCGCGGTAGGATTGCCAGGGTCGGGTCGTCGCTGGCGTCTTTAGATGGAGATTGTAATCGGCGCCATCGCCGCGCACGATGAGCCGGATGCCGTCGAAGGCGCTGGCATCGACCGGGCCGTGATCGGCGGACAGATCGAGGTGCATCTGCACGAAGCCGCCGTTGTTCTCCAGGCTCACGCGCCCGTCCAGGCACAGGGCCGAGCGCCCGTCGATCTCGCGCTTGGCCATCCGCGCCTCCGAGACCCCGCCCATGACGCGGTCGGTGGCCAGACGCCAGGTGGTTCCAAGCGCGGATTCCGGGCCGGGGTGACGGCAATCGTCGATCAGGCCGAGCGCGTCGGCGAGGACGGGGGTGGTCATGGCGAGGAGAAGGACGAGTACGGATTTCAACATAGCGGTACAGTGTGAACGCCTAGGCGATTGGGGTCCAGCGCCGTCTATCAAACGCAACCCGGACAACGCCGTCACCGAGGTCTTGGAGCCCCTGACCGACCTTGGCCTGACCGACCTTGGCCTGACCG
>NZ_JBKHDN010000044.1:0-16081 GCF_046541315.1 Halochromatium sp.
CGGCGGAGGCGGTCTTGTCCGCACTCGCATCCTTGCCGGCATCAGCCTCGCTCGCCTCGCTCGATTCGCTCGCCTTACTCGCTTCGCTCGATTCGCTCGTCTTGCTCGATTCGCTCGTTTCGCTCGATGCCGTTTGCTTGCTCGCCTTGGCGGCGGATGGAGCGCTTGGCGCCGGCTTGGACTCGGACTGCGGCTTCTCCTGCATCAACGCCTGGGCATAGGCATCGGCCTCCTGCTTGCTGACATCGGGTTTGGTCGCCGCTGCGGTCTCCTCGGCCGGTTTGCTCGCCGATGGCGCAGCCTCCTTGGCCCCGGGCGCGGAAGCCGACGTTGGCGCCGACTGGGTCGGCGTCGCTGGCTGCTGGGACGGCTGCTGGGCGGATTGAGAGGCCGGTGCCGACTCACTGAGCTGGGGTGCCGCAGCCTCCGGCGCCGGGGGCTCATCGCCGCTCTTGGCGAAGGGATTGAAAGGTTCCCCAGGTTGGCGCTCCAGCGAACCCAGGTAGAGGAATCCGAACAACAGTACAAGGCTCCAGAGCACCAGCTTCGGCAAGAAGCCCATGCGCTGCTTCGGCTGCTCCACGTTGTCCGCCGCGCTCTGCTCTTCCGCGCCCTGTTCCGGGGTGTTCTCCTGGTCGTCGGCCATGATCGTTTCTCCGCGAGTCGTTGGTTGGTGGGGGTGGGTTGGGGTCAATTCCCCGGGCGCCGTTCGACAAGCACCGCCAGCAGGCGCCCGATCTCATCCGCGCAGCGTTCGATCTGTGCGTGAATCGCTGCCATGGTAATCGCGTCATTGCTGAGGCCGGCGCCCCAGTTGACGACAAACGCAAGCGTGGCATAGCGCAGCGCGCGTTCGCGCCCCAGCGCCGCCTCCGGCATTGCCGTCATGCCGACGAGATCGCAGCCATCCCGGGCCATGCGGCGGATCTCGGCGGCTGTCTCCAGGCGTGGCCCCTGGGTGACGCCATAGGTTCCACCAGCGCGCAGCGCGATGCCAGCCTCCGCTGCTGCCGCGAGCAGTGCTTGCCGCAAGGATTCATCGTAGGGATGGGTGAAATCCACATGCTCCACGCCATCGGTCTCGTCATCGAAGAAGCTATGCAGCCGCCCATGGGTGTAGTCGATGAGCTGATCGGGGACACAGAGCACGCCGGGCGCGCAGCTTGGATGGATGCCGCCGACGGCGCCGAGGGCGATGATGGAGGAGCACCCGACATCGGCCAGGGCCTGGATATTCGCCCGGTAGTTGATCCGATGCGGGGGGAGCCGGTGTTCGGGCCCATGGCGGGCCAGGAACCAGAGCGGCTGACCGTTGAGAAGACCTCGCACCAAGGGTGCCGAGGTCGTGCCGTAGCGCGTTTCGACCGGCTTGCGCTCCAAGACCTCGAGGCCTGGGAACGCGCTGAAACCGGAACCGCCGATGATCGCCAACGCAGACATGCATGTCACTCCTGAACCACAGGCGTGACATTGTACTGGACCCGGGCGCTGCTTGAATACTGAGATGAGCGCCGCCCGGGCGGCGCTCTGCCCCCGGACGCGCCCCCCGACGCGCCCCCCCACGTGCCCTCAGACGCGCTGCTCGGGTTGCTCTCGCGGCTCGACGAAGATGCCGATCTCGAGGAGTTTCGGAAACAGCACCTGCTCCTCGCGGTCGATCCGGTACGAGAGCATGTCGAAGATCTCGTGCGTCTCCTCCAGGAACGCATCGGTAAAGTTGAAATCGCAGTTCTTCAGCCAGCGCTTGTAATACTCATCGAAGGACCGCCGCAACGGCTTTTCCCCACTGATGAAGCCCCAGGCGATCGATTTCACCCGCGGGTCTTCATGAATCAGCAGATTCGGATAGAGTTGCTTGTCTTCCTCCGCGAGATGCAGCTTGACCTTCTTCGCGAGGTCGCACAGCAACTGATAGGCGGTCTTGGCATTGGGCCTGATTTTGAGTTGCTCGGGCGCCATGAGCGACCTGAGGTCGTCGATCATCTGGCGCAGTTCGGCATGACTAACGCGGTAGCCCTCGAGTGTCTGCATCATCATCCTCCAAATAACTGAGTAGGAACGCCTAGCCTTGGCTCGCCGATGTCTTGGCGCATCGTTGGCGCGAGCACGACGATCGACCCCATGAGGTCGCGCGTCCCGGCAGAGCGTCGAACATGACCTGACTCTGCTTCCCTTTGGTTTAACCCATCACCAGCGGATTGTCAAAAAGTCATTCATTATATTAGCTTTTTAGACTATTCGACGAGATCGGCGCGGGCCGCGCTCAGATGTCCGCCGGAGCGGCTGCGAGGATGCGATCGGCGTTGCGGAAATAGCTCTTGTAGTCGAGCCCATAGCCCATCACATAGCGGTCCGGCACCCGCAATCCGACGATATCCGGGCGATAGTCGCATGAGCGCTCGCGCTCCTTCTCGACCAGCACCGCGCTGACCACCGAGGCCGCGCCGTCCTCGTGGCAGGCCTTGACGATGGCCTCCATCGTCAGGCCTTCATCAAAGATGTCGTCGATCACCAGGACATGCTCGCCGCGCACCGCCGCCGAGGGCCGGTGGCGCCATTCGAGTGCGCTACCGCGAGTCTCGCCGCGATAGCGCGTGGCATGCACATAATCGAGCCGCAAGGCGAAATCGAGACGGGGCAATAACAGCCCGGTCGCGACGATGCCCCCGGTCATCACGCAGAGCACGACCGGGTCCAGGGCGCCGAGCCGAGCGCGGATCGCGGCGCGCATTCGCTCCAGCGCCGCCTCGACCTCGGTGCCCGGCACCAGGCACTCCGCGCGCGCGGCGATCGCCTGATAGCGTTCCTGATTCATCTTGTTCATTGCTCTTCTCCTGGACGCGGCCGGATCGCCAGCGCCATCTGATGATTCGAGACGACTGCCGCCCCGTTTGTGGCCCCTCAGTCGAGATCCCGCACGCGCGCGATCGCCTGTAACGCGGCTTGCCGGCGCTCGTGACGCTGCAGATCGATCCGCGAGCGGCCGCGCAGCTGCTCCAGGCGGGCCGCTGACTCCGGCAGGCGCCAGTCCGCCACCGCCTCAACCACCGCCACCGCGGCCTGGCGATCGTTGCAGACCAGCACCATGTCACAACCGGCCTGCAGGCAGGCAAGCGCGCGGGCAGCGGGTGAACCGCCGACGCCAGCGGCGGCCATGTCGAGATCGTCGCTGACGATGGCGCCGTCGAAGCGCAAGCGCCCGCGCAGCAGCTCACGCAGCCAAAAGGTCGAGAAACCCGCCGGCTCGGGGGCGATAGCCGAATAGCGCACATGCGCGGGCATCACCGCTTCCAGCCCCCGCGCGATCAGGCGACGGAACGGCAACAGATCGACAGGCTCGAGCGCACCGAGCGGACGCGGATCCTCGGGCAATTCCAGGTGCGAATCCGCGACCACGCCGCCATGGCCGGGAAAGTGCTTGCCGCAACCGGCCATGCCGGCGGCATGCACCCCCTCTAGCCAGGCGGTCGCCAGCGCCGCTACCGCCTCCGGCGTGGTCGCAAAGGCGCGGTCACCGATGACGCGGCTCACCCCTTGCTCGACATCGAGCACGGGCGCGAAACTGAAATCGATGCCCAGCTGACGCAGCTCAACCGCCATCAGCCAACCGACGGCCCGAGCGGCATCCACGGCCGCGCGCGCATCCTGGGCGTAGAGCGTGCCGAAGCGCGCCGCCGCCGGCAACCGCGTGAGGCCCTCGCGGAAGCGCTGGACGCGCCCGCCTTCCTGATCGACCGCGATCAACAGGCGGCGTTCATCGAGCGCGCGAATGGCCTGGGTCAACGCGCTGAGCTGAGCCGGCGCGACGAAATTGCGCTGGAACAGGATGACGCCGCCAACCGCCGGATGGCGCAAGAGTTCGCGCTCCTCGGCGCTGAGTTCGCTCCCCTCCAGATCCAGCATCACCGGCCCGAGCGGCCGCTGACGGGGACGTTGATCGGCTTGCGCGCTCAGCATGCCGCTGTTGGCCATCTCGGCAACCCCCTGTCCTGATCGGCGATTCTTCTAGCCCGGGCCGGTGCCATTGTCGGCTCCATCAGGTGGTCTCTCGGCGGCGGATCAGCCGATCAGCACCGGGCAACCGACCGGGACCCGCGCGCAGAGCCGGATCACATCGGCATTTCGCATCCGAATACAGCCATGCGAGCGCGCGACCCCCATCGGCTCGCTCTCCGGGCAGCCGTGGATATAGATATAGCGGCGCAGTGTATCCACCGCGCCGCCCCGGTTACGGCCGGGCTCGCAACCGCTGAGCCACAGGATGCGGCTCAGGATCCAATCGCGCTGCGGTGCGGCGGCGGCCAGCGCGCGCGAATAGATCTCCCCGGTCCAGCGGCGCGCGCGAAACACGGCGCCGCTGGGGCAGCCCTCGCCCACCTTGAGACGAATACGGTGCAGGCCGCGTGGCGTGCCGCCGCTGCCGTTCAGCTCGCCTGGGCCCTGCGCCGCCGTCGATACGGACATCGCCTCCCACAGGGCGTCCCCGCGATAGAGCGAGAGCCGTTGCCGCTCCAGATCGACCTGGAGGCGCAGGGGGGCAGGCGACTCAGGCGGCAAAGCCGAGCCCTCGCCAGGCCGTCTTGGACTAGACCCTCGGCCCATTGGCAAGCTGCCCAGCACGCGAATCAGGAACCGCGTTTGATCGTCGGGCGGCGCGGACAGTCCTCGCCCTGGAGACAGTCGCCATAGATGACCAGCGCGTGATCGACGATCTTGAACCCATTCTGTTCGGCGATGACCCGCTGTCGCTCCTCGATCACCGGATCGAAAAACTCGACCACGGCACCGCATTTGACGCAGACGAGGTGGTCATGATGCCCGCCCCGATTCAGCTCGAACACCGATTGCCCGCCCTCGAAATGATGACGGATGACCAAACCGGCGCCCTCGAATTGGGTCAACACCCGGTAGACGGTGGCCAGGCCGATCTCCTCGTCGGCGGCCAAGAGTTCCTTGTAGACCTCCTCGGCGCTCAGGTGCCGTTGCTCGCTGGTCTCGAGGATGTGCAGGATCTTCAATCGCGGCACCGTGACCTTGAGCCCGGCCTGCTTGATCTGGTGCTGATTTTCCATGGGTTGCTTAGTCATAGCTCCACGCCGCACACGGCGCCTGTGCGAGAAAATGATGCCGTTCGCTCATGTGCGTTACCATCAGTGTATGTTCCATCCCGTCTTTATAGCAGATCGATGCGAAGGCTTGTCATTCCTAGCTTGACCCTGATCCTTGCGGCCGCGTTAGCGAGCAGCGGCTGCGCGCGCGACAAAAAACCCGATGCGCCCCCCAGCGGCGCGATGCTGTCGAATCTGCCCTTCGTCTACAAGATGACGGTGCAACAAGGCAATATCATCACCGAGCGCATGGTCAACCAGATCCAGCTCGGCATGAATCGCGAGCAGGTGCGGTTCGTCCTCGGTACGCCCTTGCTCACCGATCTGTTCCACAGCGACCGCTGGGATTACCTCTACACCATCCGTCGCGGTCACGCGCCGATGGAAACCAAGCGGCTCACGCTCTGGTTCGAGGACGACCGGCTGGTGAGCATCGACGGCTTCGCGCGGCCCAATCCAGACGAGGCACTCACCGCGTTCGAGGAGGAAACCCTGATCGTCGAGGTGCCGGACTGGCAAGACGATCGCGGTCTCTTCAGCCGCGCGTTGAATGCCGTCGGCGTCGAGACCACCGACTGAACCCTCAGGCGCCCGCGGCCTTGGTGTCGGCCGCCCGCTGCTTGCGCGCCTGTTTCGGGTCGGCGATCAACGGCGGGTAGATCTCGACCCGATCGCCGCTCGCCAGCACCTGCTCGGGCTTGGCGACCTTGCCGAAGATCCCGACCTTATTGACCGCGAGATCGATCTCCGGGAAGCGCGCCAGGATGCCGGAACGCTCGATCGCATCCGCCAGGGTCATCCCCGGCTGGCCCTTGACCGGGATCAGTGCCTGCGCCTGCGCGCGCGCGTAGGCGACTTCGACATCAATGCTTTTCTCAGTCTCCATAGACCTCATCCGCTCGTTTGCAAAAGGCGTCCACCAACGAGTTGGCGATCTGCCCGAAGACGCCCCCGAAGGCCCTGTCGATGAGACGCCCGGAAAACTCGAAATCCAGTTCCAATTCGACCTTACAGGCATCCTCGCGCAGCGCGGTGAAGGTCCAGACGCCGCTGAGTTTTCGGAACGGACCCTCTTTCAGCCTCAGGTGCATCCGCTCCGGGGGCTCGAGTTTGTTGCAGGTCGCGAACATCTGTCGCACCCCAAGACGGGCGACCTCGATGCGGCCGCACAACTCATCGTCGTTGCGCGACAACAAGGTCGCCGAGTGACACCAGGGCAGAAACTGCGGATATCCCTCCACGTCCGCCACCAGGTCGAACATCTGCTGCGTCGAATGACGCACCAGGGCGCTTTTCTTTACCTGCGGCACGTCAAATCAGTCCGATCGCATTCAAAAACACAAGGATGACACAGAGCGGCGCGACCCAGCGGATCAGCCCGCGCCAGAGAGGATAGAACCAGGCGCCATTGCTGGCGCCAAGCTCAGTGCGGGACACTTCCTCATCGAGGATCCAGCCGGCGAAGACCGCAATCAGGATACCGCCCAGCGGCAGCAGCACATTCGCGGTCAGATAATCGAACAGGTCCAAAATCCCCATCTCGAACAGCGTGAAACCGGACCATTCGTTCAGCGACAGCAGACAGGCGATGCCGAGCAGCCACACCGCCACTCCCGCCAGCAGCGACGCGCGCACGCGACTGAAGCCCTTGTTTTCGACGAGATAGGCGACCACCGGCTCGAGCAACGAGATCGCCGAGGTCCAGGCCGCGAACGCCAGCAACAGGAAGAACAGCACACCGAACAAGGCGCCGAACGGCATCTGCCCGAAGGCCACGGGCAGGGTCAAGAAGATCAGACTGGGGCCTTCGCTCGGCTCGAGGCCGTTGGCGAAGACGATCGGGAAGATCGCCAGTCCCGCCAACAGCGCCACCAGGGTATCTATGCCGGCGATGATCGCCACATTCGTGCCGATCGAGGCCTGACTGCTGAGATAGGAGCCATAGATCATGATCGCGCCCATGCCTAAGCTCAGGCTGAAGAACGCCTGCCCCATTGCGTTCAGGAGCGCGTCCCCGGCATGGGCACTGAGCGCGTCGAAATCGGGCGTGAACAGGTACCCAAGCCCGGCCCCGAAATCTCCCGCCTGAGCGGCATAGATCACCATGATGACCAGCAACACGAACAATGCCGGCATCAAGACGCGCGCGGCAAGCTCCAAACCGCTGGCGACACCGCGCGCGACGATCATCACCACCAGCGCCATGAAGATGCTATGCCAGGCCAGGAGCCGCTCGGGGTCCGCCGTCAGCGCGCTGAAGATGGCCTCAGAACCCGGCCCATCGATGCCCGCGAACTGACCGCTGCCGGCGCGAAAGACGTAGGCCAGCGTCCAGCCCGCGATCACGCTATAGAAGGACAGGATCAGGAGCCCGGCCAGGATGCCCATCCAGCCGAGCAATTGCCAGGCCGGATGCGCGCCCTGCCGAACCGCCAGCGCGCGCATGGTGTTGATCGGACTCTGGCGGCCACGCCGGCCGAGCATGACCTCGGCGATCATGATCGGAACGCCGATCGCGGCCACGCAGAGCAGATAGAGGAGGACGAAGGCGCCACCGCCGGACTCCCCCGCCGTGTACGGAAAGCGCCAGATATTGCCGAGACCGACCGCGGAGCCGGTCGCCGCAAAGATGAAAGCGAGGCGCGATGACCACATGCCATGCATCGAAGTCGTCGACATCAGTTTAACCCCCCAGTTCGTCGCGCACCAAGGCCGCGAGCTGCTCAGCGAGAATCTGCACCCGATCGGGATCGGCGCCTTCGACCATCACCCGCACCAGCGGCTCGGTCCCGGAGAGACGCAGCAGAATGCGCCCCTGCGCGCCGAGCTGCGCCTCGGCCTCACGCACCGCCTGCTGGACGCGCGGCCGTGCCATCACGTCGGCGCGCTGCTCGAGGCGCACATTGATCAACACCTGCGGATAGGACTCGACCGGGCGCACCGCCTCGGCGAGCCTGACATCGTCATCGATCAACGCCTGCAACACCTGCAACGCGGCGATGATGCCATCGCCGGTGGTGGTGCGATCACGGCAGATGATATGCCCCGAGGGCTCGCCACCGAGCATGCCGCCGTCCTGCTTGAGCCGTTCCATGATGTAGCGATCGCCCACCTGGGTGCGCACGAAGTCGATCCCCAAGCGCTGCAGCGCGAGTTCGAATCCGAGATTGCTCATCAGGGTGCCGACCACCGCGCCGCGCAGCGCGTCATTCCTCAGGCGCGCTTTCGCGATGATATAAATCAGCGCATCGCCATCGACGAGCTGCCCATTGGCATCGACCATCATCAAGCGATCGCCATCGCCGTCGAAGGCGATGCCAAGCTCGGCGCCCTCGGCGACCACCGCCTCGGCGAGAGCGCCCGGCTTGGTCGAACCGACGTCGCGGTTGATGTTGAAGCCATCGGGACGCGCGCCGATGGTCACGACCTCGGCGCCGAGTTCCTCGAACACATAGGGCGCCACGTTATAGGTCGCGCCGTGCGCGCAATCGAGCACCAGCTTGAGCCCCTTGAGCGAGGTCGCGGGCGGGATACTGCTCTTGCAGAACTCGATATAGCGCCCGGCGGCATCCTCGACCCGCCGCACCTTGCCGAGGTCGGCCGAGGGCACGGTGCGCAGCGGTTGATCGATCGCCGCCTCGATCTCAAGCTCGGCCGCATCCGGCAGCTTGTCGCCATCGCCCGAGAAGAACTTGATGCCGTTGTCGTCATAGGGGTTGTGCGAGGCGGTGATGACGATACCGGCGGCGGCGCGAAAGGTGCGCGTCAGATAGGCCACGCCAGGCGTCGGCATCGGCCCCAGCAAACGGATATCGACCCCTGCGGCGACCAGGCCCGCTTCGAGCGCGGACTCGAACATATAGCCCGAGATGCGGGTGTCCTTGCCGATCAGGACCGTGCGGCCATCGCCGCGACCGAGCACCCGGCCCACCGCCCAGCCGAGCTTGACGACGAAGTCCGGGCTGACACTCGGATCGCCGACGCGCCCGCGAATCCCATCAGTGCCGAAATACTTGCGTTTCAACGCTTCACCTTTCTCCGATCGAGCGACCATTGCCGCTCAAGACGCGGCGCTAACCGCCGCGAACACGCGCACGGCATCATACGTCGCCGAGACATCATGGGTGCGGATGATTGCGGCACCGCGCGCCAGCGCCAGCACCGCAGCGGCCACCCCCGCCGACTCCCGTTCGTGCACGGCGCGTCCGGTCAGCGCGCCGAGCATGGATTTACGCGACAGGCCCACCAGCAGCGGCAGCCCAAGCGCCGCGATCCGCTCCAGGCCCGCCAGCAAGGTCAGATTATGCGCGAGCTGTTTGCCGAAACCAAAGCCCGGATCGAGCACCAGCCGATGCCGCGCAATCCCGGCCTGCTCGCAAGCATGCACGCGCGCGCGCAGGAAGTCGATGATCTCGGCCATCACATCATCGTAACGCGGTTCGCGCTGCATGGTACGCGGTCGCCCTTGCATGTGCATCAAACACACCGGCAAACCGGTCTCGGCCGCCGCGCGCAGGGCATCAGGCGCTTGCAGGGCGCGCACATCATTGATCATCCCGGCACCGGCGTGCGCGGCAGCGCGCATCACCGCAGGCTTGGAGGTATCGATCGAGATCGGCACGTCGATGCGCCGGGCGAGCGCCTCGATCACCGGCAC
The DNA here is from genome assembly GCF_046541315.1 of Halochromatium sp. Taxonomy (GTDB): domain Bacteria; phylum Pseudomonadota; class Gammaproteobacteria; order Chromatiales; family Chromatiaceae; genus Lamprobacter. The sequence goes on from NZ_JBKHDN010000044.1 coordinate 9,766, forward strand.
CACGCGCGCGATCTCCTCGGCTGCCGCCACCGGCGCGGCGCCGGGCCGCGTCGATTCGCCGCCGACGTCGATGATCGCCGCGCCCTCGGCGACCATCCGCTCGGCATGCGCGAGCGCGCGCGCGACGGACACGAAATCACCCCCGTCCGAGAACGAATCGGGGGTGACGTTGAGGATGCCCATGACGCAGGGAACGGTCAGATCCAAGGACCGCTCCCCACAGTGCAGAACCGTCATGCGCGTCGCCTGAGAACGCCAAGACCGCGCTTGACGAGGCCGCGCATCAGTGCTCGCCGGCAGGCCCGCCGATCTTGCCCGAGACCGGCCGGCCATCGGTCGACGGGGTGACCGGCGCATCGGCGCCGCCACCAGGACGCTTCGGCTCGTCATTGCCCCAATCCTTCGGCGGCCGGGGCGTGCGCCCCTCCATGATGTCATTGATCTGCTCGGCATCGATGGTCTCGTACTTCATCAAGGCCTCGGCCATCGCGTGCAGCTGATCCATGTGCTCGGTGAGGATGGTCTTGGCGCGCTCGTAGTTGCGATCGATGAAGCTGCGCACCTCCTTGTCGATCAGGTGCGTGGTCTCGTCCGACACCGACTTGTGCTGGGTCACCGAATGACCCAGGAACACCTCTTGCTCGTCCTCGCTGTAGGTCAAGGGCCCGAGCTTGTCGGAGAGGCCCCACTTGGTGACCATGTTATGCGCAATATCGGTCGCGCGCTGGATGTCGTTCGAGGCGCCGGTGGTGACCATCTCCGGACCAAAGATCAGCTCCTCGGCCAGACGTCCGCCGAACAGACTGGAGATCTGACTCTCCAGGCGCTGCTTGCTGTAGCTGAAGCGATCGTCCTCGGGCAGGAACAGGGTCACGCCCAATGCCCGCCCGCGCGGAATGATGCTGACCTTGTGCACCGGATCGTGCTGCGGCACCAGGCGGCCGACGATCGCATGCCCGGACTCGTGATAGGCGGTCAGCTTCTTCTCGTCCTCGGACATCACCATCGAGCGGCGCTCGGCGCCCATCATGATCTTGTCCTTGGCCTTCTCGAGGTCTTCCATATCGACCAAGCGCTTGTTGGCGCGCGCGGCGAACAGGGCCGCCTCATTGACCAGGTTGGCCAGATCGGCACCGGAGAAGCCCGGCGTGCCGCGGGCGATCAACGATGGCGTGACGTCCTCGGCGGTCGGGATCTTGCGCATGTGGACCTTGAGCACCTGCTCGCGCCCGCGCACGTCGGGCAGCGGCACCACCACCTGGCGGTCGAAACGCCCCGGGCGCAGCAGCGCCGGATCGAGCACGTCGGGGCGGTTGGTGGCGGCGATCACGATCACGCCCTCGTTGCCCTCGAAGCCATCCATCTCGACCAGCAACTGGTTCAGGGTCTGCTCGCGTTCGTCGTGTCCGCCACCCAGGCCGGCCCCACGATGACGACCGACGGCGTCGATCTCGTCGATGAAGATGATGCAGGGCGCGTGCTTCTTCGCCTGCTCGAACATATCGCGCACGCGCGAGGCGCCGACGCCGACGAACATCTCGACGAAATCGGAGCCGGAGATGGTGAAGAACGGCACCTTGGCCTCGCCGGCGATGGCGCGGGCGAGCAGCGTCTTGCCGGTGCCGGGCGGACCGACCATCAGCACGCCCTTGGGGATCTTGCCGCCGAGCTTCTGGAACTTGGACGGGTCCTTCAGGAAGTCGACCACCTCGACCACCTCGTCCTTGGCCTCGTCGGCGCCGGCCATGTCGGCGAAGGTCACCTTGACCTGATCCTCGCTCAGCATGCGCGCCTTGCTCTTGCCGAAGGACATGGCGCCACGGCCACCACCGCCGCCCTGCATCTGGCGCATGAAGAAGATCCACAGGCCGATCAGGATGAACAACGGGAACCAGTTGATCAGGATCTGCATCAGCACCGAGGGCTTCTCGGGCGGAGCGGCCTTGATCTCGACATCGTTGTTGAGCAGATCGCCCACCAGCCCGTCATCGTCGGGGTTGTAGGTGGTGAAGCGTTGACCGTTCTGGTTGACGCCATCGATCGTGCGCCCCTGTACCGTCACCTCCTTCACCTGGCCCTGCTGGACCTGGTTGATGAAATCGGAATAGGCCAGGGTCTGCGAACTCGGCTGCGTGGCCGTGAAATTGTTGAACACGGACATCAGCACGATCGCGATGACCACCCAAAGGATCAAATTTTTCGCCATGTCGCTCACGGCATCGGCCTCTTGAAGAACGGCGGTGCTCGAGCCGGCTGGCTCGGGGGAACCGCGAAAATGGAATGTCGTTAAGCTCGACGTTACCGGACTTGACGCCCTTTCGCCACCAGATAAACCTCGCGGCTCGCGGAGCGGGAGGCCGCTGGCTTGCGAATCTGGACCTGTTCGTAGTCTTGACGCAAGGCCTTGAGCGTTTGATCGAAGCCTTCGCCCTGGAAGGCCTTGACGACCAGCGTGCTCGCGGGTTTCGCAAACCGCGCCGCGAAATCGATGGCCAGCTCCACCAGGTACATCATGCGGGGCTGGTCCACCGCCGGCATTCCCGACACATTTGGGGCCATATCGGAAAGCACAAGATCGATCCCCGCATCGCCGATCGACGCACTCAGCCGCGCGAGATCCTCGGCCTCGCGGAAATCGCCGCGCACGACCTCGACTCCGGCGATCGGCTCCATCTCCAGCAGATCGATGGCAACCACCCGCCCTTTCGGCCCGTTGCGCTTGGCCACAACCTGCGACCAGCCGCCCGGCGCGGCGCCCAGATCGACCACGCACTGACCCGGCCGCAGGAAGCGATCGCGCCGATCGAGTTCGATCAGCTTGTACGCCGCGCGCGAGCGATAGCCCTCGCGCTGCGCCTGCTGCACATAGGGGTCCTTGAGATGGCGCTGCATCCAACGCCGATCGCCTTTGCGCGCCGCCATCAAGCGCGCCTGCGGTCAGACATCGAGGACGCGCATCCCCGGCTGTTCACAGATCGTCCACCCAGGCGAAATCGAACAGTTCCAGCAAGATGCCGGTGACACTGCCGGCGGCCAGGCCAGCCGCGACGGCAAACGGCAAGTCCGTGGAGGTCCGCTCGATCACCTGCAGGAACAGCCCCGAGCGATCATAGCCGGACAGGGTGCTGGCAAAGGCCCAGACGCTGCCGCCGACGATGATCGCCACCAGGCCGATGACCACCCCCTCGGCGAGCGGACACCAGCGTCGCGGCAAACCGCCGGCGGCGTTCACCACCGAGCGCACGGAAGCGACATAGATCACCCCGTTGACCGAGACCAGAAAGGCGACGGCAACCAACGGCGACACGCCGAGACCCGCCAAGGCCAGTGCCGAGAGCAGCGCCCCGGAGACAGCGCCAGCCAGGCCTCCCACCAACGCCTTCGCCGGCACATTGGCGGTACAGCGGCTGGGAAACTCGACCAGCAGGCCGGTCGCCAGACCGAGCCCGCCACAGAGTAGCGCGGCCTGCCAGAACTCGGCCTGGTCGTGGAACGGGATGAGCACGAACAGCGTCGCCAGCGCGCCGATCAGGCTCGCGGCCAAGGCCACCTGGCGCGCGCTGTAGTAAGCGGCCCCGATCGCGCCCGCACCCGCGCCGGCGACGGCAAGCGCGAAGGCACCGAGGGCGGGGGCCAAGAGCGCCTCGAGCACCAGGAACAAGGGCGCGTAGATCGCGCCGATGAGTGCCCAGAGCAGCGTCCGAATCAACAGTTGCCGGCTCACCGGCAGCAGCGCGAGACTCATGACTCAGAATCCAACCCAGCGGAACAACGGGAAACCATCGAAGTGCGCGCGGGCGCAACACCGATCAACCAGGACGAGATTAGGGGTTCGATGCAAGTGGATCAACGAGGGCGACACTGCGGCGCTTGCTGTCGCGGCCCGGGCAAGAGCCGGTTGGGCGGCGCGTGATCGGATTGAACTCGATCAGATCGATCGGGCGAGACGACCACGCGCCAGAGTCGACCGTGGTCGCGGAAAAACGAGTGCTAGCAGCGGGGCGAGAACGCCCCGCAGGACGGCGAGATGCCGCGAATGGAGACGCGACGATCCTAGGCCTTCAGCGTCCAGGATGCACACCAGCCGTTCTCATGCACGGCCTTGCCGGGGAACAGGCTGCACGGACGCCATTCGCCTGAGTCGGCGAGCACGAACTGACAGTTGTGGCAGAACTGCTCTTCCGGCGGCTTACCGGGACGCGCCGCAGCCTCGCGATCCGCTTCGGTCGCATCCTCGGAGTACTTGAGCGCTTTCGCGGTCGGATCGGTCGCCGGATCGACGTGTGGCAGATCCTCGGCCTGGGCGGCGGCGATGCCAACCAGGTTGATCAGCGGCACCGAGGCAAGACCACCAAGCATCATCTTGACGGCGTCGCGACGGCTCTTGTTCATTGGCTTATCGGACATTCTGACGTCTCCTTCAGAGCGTGGACTGAGGTTACTCAAACGGCCCGGTGTCACCACGCTAGGCCGGACCGCCCACCATTTTGCATCAATGGCGTTAAAAACGCGAGTGCAGCCTTAGCAGCCCCCATCGCACCGATTCTTGCAGGCGCCTAGATGTCGAGCGGAATGGCTTCCGCCGGGCGTGCTGCGGCCGCACCGCTGTTTCCAACGCCTCTAGACACTGGATGCGCAGGGAGGTTCCCGATGGTCCACCGCCGCGGGGCGCCCGTTCCCGCTACAGATAACTGCCGGCACCCAGGAAGCGTTCGCGCCAATAGGGGTTATCGAGGTCCGCCAGGCGAACACGTCGTTTCGAGGTCGAGGCATGCACGAAGCGCTGCCGATCCACCATGAGCCCGACGTGATACTGGCTCGGAGCGGTGCGGAAGAACACCAGATCGCCGGGCTGCGGCGGCCCCTGCAACGGCCGGGCCGCCGCCTGCTGCTGCGTCGAGACGCGCGGGATACGCATGCCGACGGCCTGATGGGCGACCAAGGTCAAGCCACTGCAATCGAGCGCCCGATGCGGTGTCTCCCCGCCATAGGCATAGGGCGTCCCGATCTGCGCAAGGGCGGCGGTCACCAGATCGGCGCGCTTTGGCTCGAGCCCGGTGAGATCGAAGCGTTCGCCCGCCACCTCGACATCGCGCGTCGGCGCCGTCTTCGTGCAGCCCAGCAAGGCGCAACCCAAGGCGCAACCCAGCGAGGTCAGGAGCAGACCCCGCAACGGCTTTGAGATGAACCGCTTGCGCGGCCGGCGCGGATGCCGCGCGCGGCAAACCCGATCGGTTGTTGACATCTTACTCGATGAACACCCTGCAACCCCATGACAGGCTTCAGTTTAGAGCCATAGCAACCCCTGTCAAGCAGGATCAGGGCTTGTCCCGAGTGCTCGCTGCTCGCCTGCATCGACGCGCGCCAGCCGCCTCACCACTGCGTGAACGGATGCCGCGCCAGGTTGGCGTTGTAATAGCGCGGATCATCGCTGACCTCGGCGCCCAGCCAGCTTGGACGCTCGAAGGGCTCGTCCTCGCCGCTCAGCTCCAATTCGGCCACCACCAGACCGGCATTGTCGCCGGCAAACACATCCAGCTCCCAGGTATGCGGACCAAGGCGCACCGGATAGCGGGTCTTCTCGATGATGCCGGTCGCCGCCAACTCGTCGAGCATGGCCTTGGCATCCACGGCCGGGATCGGATACTCGAATTCGCGGCGACGGATGCCGCGCGTCGCGCCCTTGATCGTCAGCACGCCCCGCTCGCCGGCGAGCCGCGCGCGTACCGTCACCGCCGGCGTCGCGGCCAGATAGCCCTGCATCAGGCGCACGCCGGGCGCTGCCTGCTGGCGCCAGCTGTCGTCGCGGACGAGGAATTTACGCTCGATCTCGGTGGCCATCGTCGTTGCCTCATGCTCATCGGTCGCGTTCGAACAGCGCCATCGCCTCCAGGTGCGCGGTGTGCGGAAACATGTCCATCGCCCCCGCCGCTTCGAGCCGGAAGCCGAGTTCGCCGACCAGCTTGGCCGCATCGCGCGCCAAGGTCGCCGGATAGCAGGACACGTACAGGATGCGCGTCACGCCAGAAGCGACCAGATCGTCGAGCACCTCGAACGCCCCGCTGCGCGGCGGGTCGAGCAACGCCTTATCGAAGGGTCGCTCAAGCCAGGGCGCCGCGCTCAAGGGCGACGAGGCCGAAGACCGACCGGCGGGCGCATCCCTTGGCGCGCCCGCCGCTGCGCCCGCCCGCGCGCGCCCCTGAGACGTGCACCCCTGAGACGTGCACCCCTGAGATGTGCCCCCCTGAGATGCGCCCCGTAGAGACGCGCCCCCTTGAGCATAGAGATCGGCGCCGTAAAAGCGCGCATTCCCGAT
>NZ_JBKHDN010000045.1:0-15627 GCF_046541315.1 Halochromatium sp.
GAATAAATCAGAGGCCAAGGAGCCCAGTGCCAAGGAGCCCAGTGCCAAGGAGCCCGGCGCCGATGAACAGACCGCTGAAACAGAGCAGCCTCCAGCAGAGGCCGGACGGTCTGCGACTGGCGGTGACGACGGGCAGCGGGACCAGGCGAGCCGCGACCGACCGGTGCCGGCCGCGCCATCCACCCGGAGGATCGCGCGCGAGCTCGACGTCGATCTTGCGGTGGTCGAAGGCAGTGGCCCCGGCGGTCGGGTGCTGGCTGAGGATGTGCGCACGTTTGCCGAGCGCCCGGAGCCGCAGGCGGCCGGCGAAGCGAGATCCACGACCGAAAGCAAGCCGCAACGACAGCGAGAAGAGCCGTCGGCGGAGGAGCCGCGAGAGGAGCCGTCAGCAGAGCCGCAAGACGAGTCGCCAAAGGCGCCCAAGGCAGGTCGCAAGCCGGCTGGCGAGCGCGGATACGCGCGACCGGATTTTTCCCGCTGGGGCGAGACCGAGCAGATCGCACTGCGCTCGATTCGCCGCACCACGGCGCGCGAGATGGCGCGCTCCTGGGCGCAGATCCCGCATGTGATGCACCAGGACACCGCCGACATCACGGCGCTGGAGCAGTTTCGCCAGGCCCACACCGCCGAGGTCGAGGACGCGGGCGGCAAACTGACGCTCACGGTGCTGGTGCTGAAGGCCCTGGTCGGCGCGCTGAAGGCCTATCCGCGCTTCAATGCGAGCCTCGACGAGGACGCTGGCAGCATCGTCATCAAGCGCTACTACAACATCGGCGTCGCCGTCGACACCGGCCAGGGTCTGCTGGTGCCGGTGGTGCACGATGTCGAGCGCAAGAGCGTCATCGAGCTCGCCGTCGAGCTGGTGCGCCTCAGCGAACGCGCTCGTGAGGCCAAGGCCGAGCGCGACGAGCTGCAAGGCGGCAGCTTCACGTTGACCAACGTTGGCGGCATCGGCGGGACCTTGTTCACACCGATCATCCGCCATCCGGAGGTCGCCATCCTCGGGCTCGGCCGGGCCTCGCTGCAACCAATTGCCGAGGGTGATCCCGCCGAGCCGACGTTGAGTGCCCAGCTTCGCCTGCCGCTGTGCCTCGGGTTCGATCATCGCGTCAACGACGGTGCCGATGCCGCGCGCTTCGTCAACCGAATCATAGCCGCGCTGCAGGATCCTGAACGCCTGCTACTAACGGCTTGAGCAAGCAAGCCGCCGTATCGTGATCGAGCTGTCGCGATCGCGGTGGCGCGATGGAGGTATCGAGATGGTGATGGGCGATCTGCCGGTCGAGACCCAGGTGCTAGTGCTAGGCGCTGGGCCGGGTGGGTACGCAGCCGCATTCCGGGCGGCTGATCTCGGGCTGGATGTGACCTTGGTGACCGATGAGCCAGTGCTTGGCGGCGTCTGCCTGCAGCGTGGCTGTATCCCGTCCAAGGCGTTGTTGCAGGCCGCCGAGACTGCGTTCATCGCAGCCGAGGCCGAGGCGATGGGGCTCAGCGTCGGCGAGCTGCGGTGGGATCTCGAGCGGCTGCGTGGCTGGAAGGATGGCATCGTCGAGCGTCTGACGAAGGGCCTTGCCGGGCTCTGCGAGCACCGTGGCATCCAGCGCATCCAGGGCCGGGGGCGTTTCGCCGGGCCGCGGCGGCTGCTGCTCTCGGCGTCCGAGTACTCGAGCATCGATTTCGAGCAGGCGATCATCGCCACCGGCTCGCAGCCGCTCTCGCCTCCGGGACTGGAGATGAGCCCGCAGGGGCGGATCATGGACTCGAGCGGCGCCCTGACGCTGCCCGACATCCCCGAGCGGCTGCTGGTGGTCGGTGGTGGCTATGTCGGCCTTGAGCTTGGCAGCGTCTATGCTGCGCTAGGCGCGCGGGTCAGCCTGGTCGAACAGACCGAGCAATTGCTGCCGGGCACCGACCCGGAGCTGGTTGCGCCGCTGCACAAGCAGATCAAGGAGCGGTTCGAGTCCATCGCGCTGGAGACAAGTGTGCGGGCGGCCGAGGAGCGACAAGACCAGGTGGCCGTCAGGCTCGAGGACGCCGACGGCTCGCGCGAGCAGTCGTTCGATCGCGTATTGGTCGCGATCGGGCGCCGCCCGAGCATTGGCGACCTCGGGCTTGATGAGGCCGGGGTCGAGACCGACGACCAAGGCTTCATCAAGGTCGACGCCGAACGGCGCACGAAGGCCGATCGGATCTTCGCCGTTGGCGATGTCGCGGGCGGCCAGCAGCTCGCGCATGAGGCCATGCACGAGGGCAGGGTGGCGGCCGAGGTGATCGCCGGGCGGCCGGCCGCCTTCGATGCCCGGGCCATCCCAGCGGTGATCTACACCGATCCGCAGATCGCCTGGTGCGGACTCACTGCGGCACAGGCCGAGCAGCAGGGACGCGAGGTCGCCGTCACCCGCTTTCCTTGGCAGGGTGCGGCTCGGGCGCTGAGCCTGGGTACTGAGGCCGGTCTTACCAAACTCATCATTGACCCCGGCAGCGGCCTCGTCCTTGGCGCCGGGTTCGTCGGGCGCGGCGCCGAGGGGCTGATCGCTGAGGCCGTATTGGCGATTGAGATGGGCGCGCTTGCCGAGGATCTGGCGCGCACCATCCATCCCCATCCAACGCTCTCGGAGACGTTCGGCGAAGCCGCCGAGCTATTCTCGGGGGACAGCCTCCATTGGCTGGGCGGCGGCAAGGGAAGGTGACGCCTAGAGAGCGTCGCGGTGCATTTGGCTGTGCCTCTGGTGCAGTGCAGTCATCACCGAGGTAGATCGCCGCAGAGCCGATCGACCAGCTTAAGCCCCGTTGCTGAGAGCGACAGTACTCAGCACTCATGGATGATGGCTGAGCATTCGCTGGTCGTGGGGTGAGGCCGATGTTCTTATCCCGGTCTTGGTCCCCCTTGTGTGCCGGTCTGCTTGGCTAGGGTGGATTGGCCGAGTCGCTTTTCAATGCCTCCTCCAGCTCAGTGAAGAGGAAGGGCTTCTGCATCACGGTCTCGACGCCGATCGCGGCCAGGCGTGGTGCAATCTCATCGAGCAGCTCCGGGAATCCGCTCATCAGGATGGCCTGCGGCATCTGGCGCTGCGCATGGAGCTGCTCAAGCACATCGATCCCGTAGATGTCGGGCATCAGAAAATCGATGACGATGGCATCAAAATCCTGCCGCCGACAACAGATCGCGGCGACGCGGCCGTCATAAGCGGCTGCGACCTTATGCCCGCGCAGCCTGAGATGCTCGACCAGACTATTGGCGAGGATGTGGTTGTCTTCGGCGACAAGAATCTTCATGAAGCACACTGCGTAGGAATCGAGGCCGTTGCATTCAGCGCGCGGTATAGCCGCCGTCGATCACCAGCTCGCTGCCGGTCACGAATTTGGACTCATCGCTCGCGAGGTATAGGACACCATGAGCGATGTCGTCCGGCTCGCCCACATGGCCAATGGGATGCAGCGCGTCGAGCTGCTGGCGATAGGCCTCGATGCCTTGGTCGGAATCCTTCGCCAGTGCCTCGACCAGTGGGGTCCAGATGAAGCCTGGATGGATCGAATTGACCCGGATGCCCTCGCCCGCGTAGAGCAGCGCATCGGTCTTGGTCATGAGCCTGACCGCGCCTTTGGAGGCATGGTAGGAGGGGATGTCCGGTGCGCCGATGATCCCGTAGATCGATGACAGGTTGACGATGCTGCCGCCGCCGAGGCGACGCATGTAAGGGATGACATGCTTGGTACAGAGGAAGACGCCCTTGACGTTGATGTCCTGCACCTGCTGCCACTCGGCCTCAGTGAGCTGATCGGTCGGTTTGTCGGTGCCAGAGATGCCCGCATTGTTGACCAGCACCTGGGGTGCTCCAAGCGCCTCGTCGATCTCGGCGAAGACCTGCTCGACTGATTCCTCACTGGCAACGTCGAGATGCCAGTAGCGGGCCTCGCCGCCTTGGTCGCGGATCGTGCTGGCGAGCGCCTCACCCTCGTCATCCTGGATATCGGTCACCGCAATCCGGGCGCCCTCGGTGGCGAGCCGGGAACAGGTCGCGCGGCCAATGCCGTGGCTGCCGCCGGTGACGATCGCTGTTTTACCGCTGATGCGCTGCATGCTGTTGCTCCTGTGGTCGGTGGGTTGGGTCTGCATCGGTTGCTCTTATTGGAAGTGAAGCATCTTGCGTGCCGATCGATGGATGCGCTTGACCCAATCAGCAGGAGGCGATCAGCAGCGCAGTGCGCACTCAGGCGTGTGCCTCACCGGCGCGACGCAGCGCGAAGCGGGCTGCGACGGGGCCGATCAGCTCGAAGACCACGGTTGTACCGAGCACTGTAGGCAGGATCAGGTTCTCAAGCGGTGGGAAGGCATGGGCGGCGACCAGCGCCAAGCCCAAGGCGACCCCGGCCTGCGGCAGGACCGCGAGACCGATCCAGTTGTAGATGCGCGGCGGAGCACCGCTGACCCGTCCTCCAAGCTGCGCGCCGAGATACAGCCCAGCGGCGCGTGTCAGGATATAGACGGCACCGATCAAACCGACCGCGGTGAGGGCGTCGAGATGCAACGAGGCGCCGGCAAGCAGGAAGAACAGGATCAGGTAGGGCCACTCGATCCCTTCGATGGCCTGGAACGGGCGCTTGTGATGGGCCGCGAAACTCGATACGAAGGCGCCGAGCGTCATACAGGCGAGGATGTAGGAGACCTCAGCCCAGAGCGCGAGTCCGGCGCACAGCAGCACGAACCCGAGCGCCTCGGCCTGGGTCGGCTCGCCGCGGGTGATGCGCCCGCTCAGATAGGCCATCGGTGCGGCGAGCAAGGCGCCGAGTGCCAAGGCGCCGAACAGCTCCCAGCTCGCCGAGCCCAGCACACCCAGCGAGCCGCTGTCGCCAGCGATGCGCTCGGCAATACTCAGCAGCAGGCTGAACAGGATGATGCCCCAGCCATCGTCGATGGCGACGATGCCGAGCAGGGTGTCGGTGAATTCGCCCTCGGCCTCGATCTCATGGACGACGTCGAAGGTGGCCGCTGGCGCGGTGGCTGGGGCGATGCCGGCCAGCAGCAGTGCGGCCTCGAGCTGCACCCCGAGCAGCAGCAGGCCGCCAAACACACAGGCCGAGGCGAGGATCACCTTGCTCGTCGACAGGATCAGCACTCGCCGACCCAGTCGGCGCAAGTTCTCGGGACGGATCGTCTGCCCGATCAGGAATCCGATCATCGCCAGTGCCAGTTTGGTCAGGATCGGAAACCACTGCTCGGTGAAGGCCGGCAGCAGATCCAACACCTCGGGTCCAACCAACAGCCCGGCGAGCAGCAGCAGCGTGACCCGCGGCAAGGGCGTGCGCCGACCGAGCAGATCGGCGAACAACCCGATCAGGAAGATCCCGCCGATGGTGAGCAGGATCGGCACCGCATCATTGGCACTACCGGCATCCGTCATGTCTGTGTGCTCATCTGATTGATGACCAGAGACTGTGATGCAGCTTGCTGGCCCATGAAACGGTGATCAGGCTCGGTCATCGGTTCCTCCGCTGTTGCTGCGACTGTCGGGTGCTATCCACCACCGATCGGGTGATTTGCCCGGCGACCGATTGCATGAGGACCCTCAGCTCAGCTGAGCGATCAGGGCCTGGCAGAACATCGGCAGGTCGCCCGGATGTCGGCTCGAGATCAGCGGGCCGTCGACGACCACTGCCTGGTCCTCCCAGTCGGCGCCGGCATTCGTCAGATCGTCCTGGATCGATGGTGTGGAGGTCACACGCCGGCCGCGCACGATGCCGGCCGAGATCGGTACCCAGCCGGCGTGGCAGATGAAGGCGATGGGCCGCTCCAAGGCCGCGACGCCCCGCACCAGCTCGAGCAGCGCCTGGTCCCGACGCATCCGATCGGGGGCATAGCCGCCCGGTATGATCAGCGCATCGAGCGCGTCCGGGCGGACTGAGCCGACAGCTTCCTCAGCGTCAGCGCTCAGGCCATGCTTGCCCCGATAGGTCGTCTTGGCCGTGCCGATGAGCTGGGTCTGCGCGCCCGCTTCGCGCATCCGAATCAGTGGATACCAAAGCTCCAGGTCTTCGAAGAGATGTTCGACGAGGACCCCAATGGTCCGGTTACTGAGCTCGTTTGCCATGCATCCTCCAGCGAAGGGTCAGTTTGGCTAGGAAAAGGCACGGATGATGCCAAACGCCTCTGATCTATTACGCAACCGGCAGCCGCTGGCAGGCGTTTGGCTGGTCCGCGCTCTCAGGGCTGTCCGAGCCGCTCGGTGCGCTGCTCGGCCTGTTGATCTTGTCGGGCTTTTGGTCGCAGGCCCTGCTCGGCGTCTCCTTGGCGGCCGTTGCCGGGATCATGATCTTCATCTCGTTCGACGTCCTGCTGCCATCGGCCGAGACCTATGGTGAGCACCATCCGACAGTCTAGGCGCTGATTGCTGGCATGGGGGTGATGGCGCTGAGTCTGCTACTGCTCTGAGTGCTGTGCGCTGGGCTAAAGCCCTCTTCCTACACCCGGGTTACTACGCCGAGATCCTGAGGCTTGGTGGTGAGACGCACGATGACTGGCCCTTTTTGAGCTCATTGGCTGTTCGAGGGTTGGCAATTGGGACAGAGGTAAGAGGTCCTGCCACAGGCCTTGAGCCTGCTGATGGTGCCGTCGCAGCGGGGACAGGTCGCGTCCGCTTCGCGGTGCGGCAGTAAGAAGTCGTCCGGCATACGCCGCGGATCGGCGTCTGCCTTGATACTGATTTCTAGAACCTCGGAGCGGGCGGCGAAGAGCTTGCGAAGCGCCTCGTCATTGAGGTCAGAAAGCTTGGTCTTTGGATGCATCCGGGCGCGGTAGAGGATCTCATCCGAGTAGACGTTGCCCAGACCGGCTAGGCTTTGCTGGTTCATTAGCCAGCACTTAACACTCCCACGACGACCCTTGGCGAGTTCGAGAAACCTGTCCTGATCCAATCCCAGTGCGTCAACTCCAAGCTCGCGCTTGGCGATGAAGTCGTCGGGATTATCGGTCAAGGTGACGAGCCCGAGCTTCCGGGGTGCGACGTAGGCGACGCAGGAGCCGTCGTCGAGCTCGAGACTGAAGTCGGTATGCGCCGGCGCCTCCTGCGCACAGTCGAACGGCTCGAGACGGCCGGTCATGCCGAAATGCAGCACCAGCCATTGATCCGAATCGAGCCCTAGGAACAGGAACTTGCCATGGCGGCGAGCGCGCTGCAGGCGGCACCCGTCCAGCTCCCGGCCTAGAGATTGCGCTGAGACGCCCTCCAGGATCTCGGGCTCCGGCGCGTGCACATGCTGAATCCTGCCGCCGACGGCCCATCTGTCGATACGCTGGCGATAGACTTCGACGTCAGGAAGCTCGGGCATCATTCAACCTCAGCTCCATCAGGACGAACGTTGGAAGGGCGCTCGAATCATTGAGTGACATAAAAGCGGCCTCGGCATTTCCAAAGCGAGACAGGAGACACCAACGCAGGGTAAGGCGAAACGCGCTCGATACCTTGCAGCTTGGTTAAGCAAGTTTTTTGCCAAGAGCAGAGGGCAGGCGGTGTGCCTGAAGGCCATGCCTTGCGGCAGGCGGTGTGCCAGGATGCCGCGGTCACCGACGGGGCGCCGCTCGCCGGGTGGGGCGAATTTTGGTCCAGCGAGTGCAACCTCGAGCTTGCCGTCAGCGAGCGACTTCGCCACTCGGCAGCGAGCGCGCCGCGTCAAGGATCGGGTCGAAGGTCGCCGACATCATCGCCGCAATGTTGCGGGCGTGGTTGACCAGCCAGAGGCTGTCGTCGGCGCCATTGAGGACGATCGGCGGATACAGTTGCGAGACCCGGTACAGGGCATCGATGGCCTTGTCGAGCCCCTCAAGCGCGTCCTCGTCGAAGTCCAGCCCATAGGCGGAGCGGATGACCGACAGGGTGTCGGCTGTGACAGCCGAGGCGCAGATGGACGAGTACACCCTGAGGCGACGCTGCTCGGGCGGCACCGTTTCGGCATCGTTCAAGCGCGAATAGATCTTGTCCATCGCCCCGTTCTGGCCGCCAAGCTCGGCCAGCAGTGCAGCCAAGTCGTCCGGGCGCACGTTGCTGGTGGCGTTACCGGCTCGTAGGTCGCTGACGTATTCATTGAAGTCCTTCAAGCCGAGATTGTACTCGTGCTCCGAGTCGGCACCACCGAGCCAGGAGATCCCCCAGCGACGGTGGTCGTAGTTGAACTTCTTGACGGCGTTGGTCAACCGAGGGTCGTCTTGAGACGATCCGCCGGTGCGCGCCGTGCGGTCGGCGAAGACCTCGAAGGTCTCGGTGGCCACATACCAGATGCCGCCCGGCTCGCCGTCGATGCTAGCCGCACAGGCCGCGTTTCGTTCGAAGAGGATCACCAAATCATTCGGGGCCCAGCCACCCTGCTCTTCGAGACGCTGCCGGAACTGATAGGTGATGGCCTCGGCGAGCAACGCGCCCTTCTCCACGCACTAGCGCATGGGAACGGTCGGTCTGGATCTTTTCAACAACCTTCTTTGCCTTGTCTCCGGCGTGGGCAGCAATTCCTGATTTGACGTCTGGCGCTAGACGAGGTCGCGCTCGATGCGATAGTCCCAGTTGCGGGAGTAGACCCGCTTGTCATGCTCCCAAGCGTCGAGTTCGGCGATCAGGTAGAAGAATTTGCTGTCGGAGGTGAGTCGGGTCCGCGTTCGGGTGCGGATGCGCCATTCGCCGCGGGTGAGCGAGCGCTCCCAGAGGGTCTCTCCGTAGGGCGAATCGAACTCGTCCTTGTAGTAGCTGTACCACTCGAGGGCCTTGGTGCTGTCGGTCAGGTTTGGGCCAGAGAGGTGGCGCTCGCCCTGGTCGTTGATAACCTCCAGTGTTGAGACATCGGTCTCGAGATCGCGGATGACCCGCCAGCTGTGTTGGCTGGGGCTCAGCATCTGGCTGGCCGAGGGTGCCGCACCTTCGGCGGGTCCGAAGTGGCCTGTTTCGGCGTCGTCGGTGGCCGGCGGTCTTGCGGGAAGGGTTAGCATGCTGCTGCCTGAGTAGACGCTCAGGCCGACCGATTCCGGGGCGGGCCAGGCCATCGGCCAATAGGAGGACGATACCGCGATGCGCAGGCGGTGGCCGGCTGGGAACGCGTAACCGATGTTGTTGAGATCCACGCGGACGCGGTAACGCCTGCCTGGCTCCAGCGGCGTTGGCGCATCGCTGGAATCGCGGTGGGTCAGGTTGAGCAGGCCGAAGGTCACCCGGGTGGCCTTGTTGTCGGGGGCGATGTCGGAGAGCCGCACTGCCACCATGGCGACGGGACGGTCCGCCGACAGCTCGAGTAAGATGCTCGGATTCCCCAGGATCTCCAGTGGCTCCTTGAGTGGCGACGAGTCGTAGGTCAGTGCTCCGCCGTCCTCTTGGCGCTGGTCGTGGGGCAGATCGGGAGCCGCAGCATAGGAGCACCATTTACCGGCAAACAGGCCGAGCCCGAGTGGCGAGTGCAGGTACTGCGATGCCTCATTGGGCTCGGGTTTGGGCTCGGCCCAAGGCTCAAACCGGGGCTCGAACCGGCGCTCAATGTCGTTCTCGGCCGTTTCGGGGAGTAACTGATGCGGGGCCAGGCGCAGCCTCAGCGGCAGGATGCGCGCCGAGGGCCAGCTGCGTTCTCCCACCCAGCGGCCCGGACGCTGCCGGTAGTGGGTCGTGGGAGGAACGCTCTCCTGCATCCAGGCGCGCAGCATCGGCTCCTGCATCACACCGGTGTCGGTGCCTTTGAGCCAATGGTCCCACCAGCGCAGGGCCTCCTGCAGGAAACCGATGGCCGGGCCGGGCACGCCGAGATGCGGATATTTGTGCGACCAGGGACCGACGATGCCGAGGCGCGGCACCTCGAGGTTCGCGAGCATCCGGAAGACGGCATTGGTGTAGCCATCGGCCCAGCCGCTGACCAGCATCACCGGGCAGCGAAGCGCGCTGTAGTCCTCGCAGATCGAGGCGTGGCGCCAATAGGCGTCGCGACGCTGATGGCGCAGCCATTGCTCCAGCCAGAGACCGCTGTGCTCAAGGCGCTGCATCCAGATCTCGCGCCAGTGCGATCCAACCAGCTCCGGATCGGGCGGCAGCGCGTTGTAGGCGAACATGGTCGAGGCCCAGGACAGATTGTCCCCGAGCAGGCAGCCGCCCATGTGGTGGACATCATCGGCATAACGGTCATCGCTCGAGGCAACGCTGATCACGGCCTTGAGTGCCGGCGGTTGCAGCGCGGCCAGCTGCAGTCCATTGAACCCGCCCCACGAGATGCCGATCATCCCGACATGGCCGTCGCACCAGGGCTGCTCCGCGATCCAGCGGATCACCTCGAGGCCATCGTCGAGCTCCTGCTGTAGGTACTCGTCCTGCAGCAAGCCTTCGGAGTCACCGCTGCCGCGCAGGTCGACCCGCACCGCGGCGTAGCCGTGGCCGGCGAAGTAGGGGTGGATGGTCTCATCGCGCAGCCGGATCGAATCGCGCTTGCGGTAGGGGATGTACTCCAGGATCGCCGGCACCGGGTTCTGCTCGGCATCCTCGGGCAGCCAGATTCGCGCGGAGAGACGCGTTCCGTCCGCCATCTTGATCCAGACGTGCTCGAGATCGACGACCGGGTTGGGGAACTCCGTAATCGTTTGCAATGGAACCTCCTTACTGCGAAAACTCGACCTCTATTTAACGGCTGAGCCTGAGTGGCAGTGCGTCGACAATGCCATAGACCTGCGCCTTGCCGCGATGGACATAGCCGGAGACCGTACCCTGGCAATGATCGGCATTGCGAACGGCGCGGAGCTGCAGCAGATTGAAGCGGATTGACGACAGTTTCAGCAAGCTTGATGCCACAAGGCTTTGGCCCGGTCAGCTCGCTGCTCAGCCCCCACATTCGTCGACCCAGCGGTGTCATTGCCCCTCCCGTTAGTGGTAATCCACCGGCATTGCTTGCCGTTACAGCTTCGCGGTCGCCCTGTAGGTGCCGCCGAGGAAGCCCCCGCACCGCGGGTCGCCGACACGGAGTGAGTGCGAACCACGCCATCATGCCCGTGCCGCTGGCAGGTGCCGGCCTGTTCGGCCTGCAGATCGGGATTGCGGTCCCCGTCGCCACGCTGGCGCTGTACATCATCTTCGGCGCCGTGCTAGACGCCGTTTATGGGGCGCCACCGCATTACGTCCACGGGCACGCAGCTGTTACGTCGCTCTGAGTCCGGTGCGGAAGGTCGCTTCGCATGGCGGTGAGCCATGGGTGCTCGGTCTCTCAGGCGCAGCAGGTTGAGCGACGATAGGCATCGCGGTCGATTCAGGTATCGAGTTTGCAAATAGGTGTTTGCTAATAGCTTGTTCACGAATTGCTAGCCACCGCTATAGCGGCTCGTCGTCTGCACTGCGCAGCGGCCAAGCGCGCGGTCAATATCAGCGAGCGCAGAACGCCAGTTTCCCGATGGAGGGGTCGAATGCCGAGCAGCCGAATGCCGACCAGCAAAGAATCCGCAATGGACCCGATGTTCGAGGACCGTTTCGAGGCGGGATGGCGGTTGGCGGATGCATTAAGCGATTATCGCGACCGGCGCAACTGCCTGGTGCTGGGGATTCCCAACGGTGGGGTGGCCGTCGCTGCCGAGGTTGCGCGCCGCCTGCGCGCTCCGTTGGACGTAGTGATCGCCCAGACGCTACGCGCGCCACAAGAGCCTGTAGTGACGATAGGCATGATCGCCAGCGGCGGCATTCGCGTGCTGAACGAACGCGTGTTGCGCGCATTATCGCTCTCGAGCGAGGAGGTCGATCGTGTTACCGAGGATGAGCGTCGACGCCTGCAGCGCCGCGAGGATCTGCATCGGAACCACAAAGCGGCGCTGCCGGTGACCGGGCGTTGCGTCCTGCTGATTGATAACGGCGCCGCGACCGGGACCAGCGTGCAGGTTGCCGCCCGCGCGGTTGTGGCGCAGCGGCCGATGGAGCTGGCGGTCGCGTTGCCAGTGGTCTCGCCCGAGGCGCTCGGGTGTATCGGCGAACTTGCCGATCGTGTCATCCATCTGAGCGCGCCGCAGCCCTTTGTCGCGATCGAGCAGTCGTACCTGGCCTTCCCGCGTTTGACCGACGAGGAGGTACGCCACTTACTGGCCGAAACGAACGCGCACGTCAACACTGTTCGAGGTGAGCGCCCGAACGGGGGAGTGCTGTGAGCAGCGGTGGCGATGGACGAGCATCCCAGCCAGCGGATATCGGGCAGACGGCTGCGAATGCTTCCGTGAGCGCGGAGCAGCTACCGCGGACGCCAGAGACCGCGCGCCTGCTGCGCTTCGAGACCTTCCGCGATCTCTATTTCGCGGAGCGCTCGCGGCGCGAGAGCATACGCGCCAGCATTGGCATCCCGGCCGCCGGACTCTCGTTCGCGCTCTTCGCCTTCCTCACGCTGAGCAGCCATCTCGAGATCAGGCTGCTGCAGGAGGCGCATCCGCCGTCGATTGCGATGACCGCCCTCGCGCTCGCGGCCATGTTCGTGCTGTTCGTGTCGGTCTGGCATGGTTTCCGCGCCGAATGGCGTTTCGTCTACAGCGAGCCGCCGGACCTCGAGGAATTCCTGCGGCTTGAGCGCGAGATCCATCGTCGCGGTGCCGCAGACGACCAGGCCGCATTGCAGCGGGAGGTCGAGGCGCAGACGCGTGATCTGCTGACGGCATCCTACTACGTGGCCTACCAGCGCTATGTCGCCGGCAACACCCACAGTGCCCGTCAGCGCGCCTGGGCGTTGCGGCTGGTCTTCGTCGGCGTGCTGCTGCTCTTCTTGAGTGCTGCACTGTTGCCTTTTCATCTCGCCGCGTCCGGTTAACGGGCGGACGCTCCAATGCGGGTGGCATGATGAGCTTTCGACCAATCGGGGTCCTTCCCTACATCCGCACGTTGCGGCTGAACTACCTCTCCGAACTGTCGGATCGGGTGCAAGCTCGATTGCGTGAGCACTCAAAGGTACAGAGTGTCGACGAGGACCGCTGGGCAGAGCGACTCGATCTCAGTATCGCGCCGCGGCTTTCTCTGGTCGATGAGGAGAGTGCCTCACTGATTACCGGCGCGGAGCGCGCCTACCTCGAGCAGACCAACGGCAGCGACTCCGACGCCGGTGACTCCGGCGCGAAGGAGCAGACCGGCTCTGCTGACGACATCCATTAGGCGATTGATAGAAACCGCCTTGGAGGAGGCCCAAATGAGTTCCGGGTGTTTTGAGCCATGTCGGGTTCATTTGCCGTTCGCGCCGAGCGGGAGGGGAGATGCGCACAGCAGCAACAGCGGGGATAAGGGAGGAGATAAGGGAGGACTGAAAGTTGCTACATCTGCATCGATCCGGGAGCAGAGGTCCCCGGGCACCTGATCGATCCGACGCTCAAGGAGTCAATGTGCCATGAGAAAAACCGCATCGGCCGCGCGAGATGCCACTGAAGGCCTGCAAACGGGAACGCAGCTGCAAGCTCAAGCTCGAGCCCAAACCAACATCGTCCAGCTCGAGCGCTATCGCGCAGCGCGACTCGACGAATCTGTCTCAGCCGTTCGCCATCGTCTCAGCGAGTTGCAGCGCGCGCGCATTCAGGCGGAGCTGAGTGCAGGGCGCCTGCTACGGGAGCTGGCCGCGTTGCAGCGCGAGCTCAGGGCCTGCCGCGCGCGGATGGTCGACTGTGGCGTCATCGATGAGGGCGCGCGGTGAGTGTCGTCGGCGGTGAGTGTCTCGACGTCTCTTCGACGAGCTTGCCCGTCTGAACCGCGACATGGGCGGTACCTATGGCGCCTGGGGCATGCCCGCGAGTATCCGAGCCGGCGCGCGCGACGCCTTTCCGGCCATCAATATCAGCACTTGGCCTATGGCCTGCTGAGTCGTTGTCAGGCGCTCTCCTGGAAGGCACCGCCTGGAATGCAATGCACCGGCCGATTCGCTCGGCCGGTCGACATCCTCCGGATGACCGCGCCTCAGCCGCCTTCAACCGCGAACCGGTAGCTCGGGTTCATGGGCCGCGCCGCGCTGCAACGACAGCCAGGTGAGTAGGTCCTCGCGGCTCACCAAGCCGACCAAATGCCCGTCCTTCACCACCGGCATCTGATTGATGCCGCTGACCGCGAGACGGTTCATCACCGCACTGGCGGATTCATCTGGTGCCGCAACATGGAGCTGCTCGCGTGCTGTCATGATGGTCGAGATGGACGTTTCGCTGCGTTTTGACGGCTCGAGCTTACGGATGTCGGCCAAGCAAACCAGGCCCTGCAGACGATCGCCGTCATCGACCACGGGAAACGCGCGTTGATGTCGGCCGAGCAAGTGCTCATCGATCATTGCCTGGACGCTGATCTCGGGGGTAACTGTGGTCAAGTCGCGCTGCATCACGCGGGTAACCGGAATCCTGCCGAGCCCCTGTTCGGTCTCGAGACGGCGGTAGCTCATGATCGCGGCATTGCTCAGGAACCAGCCGATCAGCGCCAGCCACAGCCCGCCAAGGGGGCCGGAGCCGAAGACCGGTACGGTGACCCCGAAGATCATCGCGAAGCCGCTCGCGATCAGCAGCAAGCCGAAGGCCTGGCCAGCCGCCGCGGCCCAGCGCGTGGCGCGTAGCAGGTCGCCACTCATTCCCCAGAGCACCGCTCGCAGCACACGCCCGCCGTCGAGGGGGAAGCCCGGTACCAGATTGAACAGGCCGAGCACGATGTTGACCGACCCGAGCCAGAAGAAGACGGTGGCCACGGGGCCCAGACTGGAGAGCAATTCCATCGGTTTCTGCGGGTCCGCTTCGATCGGAGCGGCCAAGGCCCCGGCGAGGTAGAGGAAGCCGAAGCCGAGCGCGAGACTGGTGATCGGGCCGGCGATGGCCATGCCGAGCTCGTCCTTCCAGGTGCGTGGCTCGCCTTCCATCTGCGCCATGCCGCCGAACACGAACAACGTAATGCGCGGTACCGAGATACCGAGCCGGCGGCCGACTACCGCATGCGAGAGCTCGTGCAGCAGGACCGACGCCAGGAATAGAAGCGCCGCGGTGACCGCCGTGATGAGAATCATCAGCTGGCTCCAGTCCGGGTGCCAAGTGGGCAATACCCCAGCGGCGAGGGTGAAGCTGATCAAGATGAAGATGATCAGCAAACTCCAGTCGAGTGTGACCTCGATACCGGCAATGCGACCAAGACGCAAGCCTTGCGATCCCGGTCTCCGCGATCTTGAAAGACTGGACTGAGCCGCGTTAGGACTGATGTTCGAATGGTTGTTCATGTGCGTTGCAGCAGGGCGTCAGTCGGTGCGTCGTCCAGGTTATTGAAGGACTCGGCGGAACCGGTCAGGATCTCGGGAATCGGCCGGGCCATTGGGTGCTCTCCTATCGGCTGCTTCATGGTAAGGCGAAAGGCGCTAGAGACCTTATCGCGTGGTTAAGCAAGTTTTTTGCCAAGAGGAGGGATCAGGTGGTGAGCCTGGAACAGGTCGCCATTGAGTGAGGCAGACCACCGGCCTCCAGGATGAGCAACTGCACAAGCTCCGCGAGCGTTTCGACGCGATCAAGGAGAAGGTGCACAGACAGCTCTTTCGCTAGCATGCATTAGCATGCTGAAGCAAACTCAAGCCCACCTTCTGGTGGGGCTCTCAGTAAGTGCGATACAAGCGCGCATGCGATGTCAACTGCTCTATTTAGGATCACGCGTTTCCCTC
>NZ_JBKHDN010000046.1:0-15600 GCF_046541315.1 Halochromatium sp.
AGACGGCTCATCGAACCGAATGGCCTCGACACTGGCCCCATAGCGGATCGCCACGCCGAGCCGCTCGGCGGCTGCGTAGAGCGCATTGAGCAGGGTCTTGCCGCCGCCGAGCAGAAAGGCGGTCTTGCGCGAGTGCGGCAGTCCGCCGCCCGCCACCGGCTGCAACGGCACGCCGAGACTCGCGAGCCAGTCGGGCAGATCGCGCGAGCGCTCGATCAGCAGGCGCAACAGCGCCGGATCCTGATCGCTGCCGGCGACACGGGCCAGATCGCGACGGAACTCGGTCTCCGGATAAGGCCCGGCCGAGAACGGTGACGGCCCCTCATGCACATAGCGGAAGTTGCGCGAATGGCGGGTATTGCCGCCGCGCTCGCCCGCCGGCGCGCGTTCCAGCAGCAACACCGAGGCGCCGGCCCGGCGCGCCGAGATCGCGGCGCAGAGCGCGGCGGTGCCGCCGCCGACGACGAGCACCTCCGGCGGCAGGTGCGTTTGACAGGGCTTCAACTTTTGTAACACACGCATTATCGATACGGCACCAGCAGGATGTTGCGGCGCTGCATCCAGTCGCTGTGCCTGGCCACCGAAGGGGCCAGCTCCGGGATCGCCCTGGCCTGGGCGTTGCCTTGCACCAGCAGGTTCAGCACCGCCATGAAGTGCGACTTACCGGTGCCGAAGCTGCCGTGCAGCGTTGACACCCTCCCTGCCCCTTCAGAAACGGGACTTCTCGCGCAGTTTGATCAGCGGTCAATCTCGCCGCGGCACAAAACGATTGAGCTTCAGGTTGCCTGAAGCGCCTCGATCTCTTCATAGATCAGATCGAGCGGTAAGCCGATACCCAGACAGTCAAGCCTGAGTTCGCCATCGCTCAGCACCTCGGCGGCCCAATCCTGCGAGCGGCGGTAGTGCCAGACCTCGCGCCGCGTCTGGCTCACCAGCAGATAATCCTGCAAGCTCGGCAGGGTCGTATAGGCCAGGAACTTCTCGCGCCGATCGATCCGCTCGGTCGATTCGGACAAGACCTCGACAATCACGCAGGGCTTGGTTCGAAAGTAGGCCTCGCGATCGTCTGCAGCGCAACTCAGCAGCAGATCCGGGTAATAGAAAATGTCCTGTCCGGCGATCCGCAGACGCACCTTCATGTCATTGGCAAAGAGCTGACAGCCGCGACCACGGATCAGAGGCCGAAGCCCCGCGACCAGATTGGAGACGATCAAGCCATGCCGATCGCTTGCGCCGGTCATCGCGTAGAGCTGACCGTCGATATACTCATGGCGCAGCTCGCTGCCCTCCTCGCCGGCGAGATAGGCCTCGACACTGAGCCTCGGTGAATCTTGTTGGGCGTACATCCGATGAGTCCTCCTCGACGACTCAGGGTTGATCCGCAGGGGGTTGATCCGCAGGATCGTCTGATTCAAACAGAACCCGATCATAGAGATCCCGCACTGAAAGTTGCACCCCCAATGCGTCCAGCGGAATCTCTGCGTCCAGGTCATCATAGGCGTCGAGCATCCAGCGCCCATCCGGCAGACGTGTAAAGACATCCACCGAGACCTGGTCTTGGGCAATCAGCAGATAATGACGCAGGCTCGGCAGGCGCCGATAGTGCGCGAACTTGCCGCCGCGGTCATCGGCCTCGGTCGCAGGCGAGAGCACCTCGGCGATGAGCGTCGGATTGGTCAGTACATCGCGGCGCGCGTCATGGAAGACCGGCTCGCCGCAGAGCACGCTGACGTCCGGGTAGGCGCAGACATCAGCGGCCTCGATGCGGATACGCATGTCGCTGGTGAGCACGCTGCAGGTGCCGCCTTTGAGCTGCTGTCGTAGCTCGCCAGTGATATTGGCGGCAATCAGACTGTGCTCATAGCTTCCGCCAGTCATGGCGAAGACCTCGCCAGCCACATACTCGTGCTTGGCGTCGATCGCCTCGCGCTCGATCGCCAGATAATCCTCGAAACGATAGCCAGGTACCGTTTGTGTCTGCATGCCCTCGACCCTCCGATCGCTTGAGCGCCTGTGGCTTAGGATCATCATTTGTTGCGCGTTGCGCAACGTGCTAAGTTGGCCCCATGATCAAGTCGTTCAGACACAAGGGGCTCCGGCGGTTCTATGAGTCCGGGTCGTCCTCAGGAATCCAGCCCCATCATGCCAGACGCTTGAGACTGCAACTTGCCGCTTTGATCACAGCGACCTGCATCGACGACATGGACATCCCAGGCTTCAAGCTCCATTCGTTGAAAGGTCCCGACCAAGGCCGCTGGTCGATCTGGGTGAACGGGAACTGGCGCGTCACCTTCGAGTTTCGGGAGAGCCATGCCTATGTACTTGATTATGAGGATTATCACTAGATGACGATGCACAGTCCCCCGCATCCCGGTGAGTTTATTCGCGAGGTCTACCTGGAGCCGTTCGAGCTGACGGGAAGGCAGCTTGCGGCAAACCTTGGTGTATCGCCATCCACATTGAATCGGGTGCTGAAGGGCAGCAGCGGCATCAGCTCTGAAATGGCCCTTCGGCTCTCAAAAGCCCTCGGCCGCAGCCCGGAAAGCTGGCTAGCCATGCAAAACCAGTTCGACCTTTGGCAGGCCAGGAACTCGGTTGATCTCGATGCTGTGCAAAAGATTGAGCTTCACGTTGCTTGAGCCGCTTCACCGCCCGCGTCCCCGCCGCGCCGCCGCTGGCTTCCAGGCCAGCCGCTCGTCGCGCGCCAGCTCCAACTGGCGCAGCTCTTCGAGCAGGAAGCCCTCGTAATAGTCGCCGAGCCGCTCGCCGAACTCGGGATCGAGGGCGTTGTGCCATTGCTTGAGCCAGGGCATCAGCTCATCGAGCGCGACCAGCAGCGGCTTGAGCTGGAAGGCGACCGAGCTGGCCCCGCGCCCGAGACGCTTGTTGGGTAAGCGTTGCGATTTAATGCTATTCAATCTCATTTTTATTGCAAAACCGGGCGCGGCGAGCTAGCATCTCGAGTGATTGCGTAACGTCATACCGCTGTCGGCAAGCCACCGACAGTGCCGCATCCAACCGGAGGTGATCATGAGCCCACGCACGCCCATCCCGTCTCCCGACAAGGTCATCCGCGCCAACACGGCCGCGGCGCAAGAACGCCGTCTGCAGAGCGATCAACTGTTGCAAGGAGCGCGGCGGGTGGTGATCGAGCACGGCGAGGCCTGCTACACCCTGCTGCTGACCCGCAATGACAAGCTGATCCTCGTCAAATAGCCACCGAGCCACCGGGGGCAACCCCCGCTCCTCGCGGCGGGCTTGCCCCGGCAAGGCCTGGCGACCTCCCAAACCGCCGCCGTCATCGAGCCGGCGGTGTGCTGCGGCGTCGGCCGCAAACAGAACGCTCTAGCCCAAACGGCCGCGCCGCCGCCGCCCCTCGCTCAAGCGCTGACGCCGCCGGACGAACGTGAAGATCGGCCCGGAGATCGCGTAGCTGAAGGCCATCAGGAACAGCAGCACCGGCGGGTCGAGGACCACCAGCGCGAATCCAAGCATCAGCAGCACGACGAACATGAAGGGCACCCGCCCCTGCAGGTCCAGCACCTTGAAGCTGTGGTAACGGAAGTTGCTCACCATGAGCAAGCCGCCGCAGGTCGTGAGCAACGCGATGAGCAGGCTGACGCTGGCGCCGCTGATGCCGTTATCGGTGCCGATCCAGACCGCGCCGGCAATGATCGCCGCGGCGGCCGGACTCGGCAGCCCCTGGAACCACCGCTTGTCGGCGATCCCGACCTGCGTATTGAACCGCGCCAATCGCAGGGCGGCGGCCGCCGTATAGATAAAGGCCGCTAGCCAGCCGAGCTTACCGAGCCCGGACAGCGCCCATTCATAGGCGACCAGCGCTGGCGCCACGCCAAACGCCACCATATCCGAGAGACTGTCGTACTCGGCGCCGAAATCGCTTTGGGTGTGGGTGATGCGCGCGATGCGGCCATCGAAACCGTCGAGCACCATCGCCGCGAAGATGCCTAGAGCCGCGGCCTCGAACAGCCCTGCATTGGCGGAGAGGACGGCGTAGAATCCCGCGAACAGCGCCGCTGTGGTGAACAGATTCGGCAGCAGGTAGATGCCACGATGTCGGTCGGCGGGGGACGCGGCCGCAGATCGATCGATCGGGTCGGAGTCGGAATCAGCCATAAGGTTCGGCTCTTGCTGGGGCCCGGCGGCCGCACTGGGATCGGGGCCAGTATAGACGTTTCCCCTTGCATAATTGAAGGGTATCAGCGGTTTCGGATTCCGCGCTTGGAGCCGGGCAGCAAGACGGGTTCTAATGGCGGAGAATCGAGCCGGCTGCAGCCATCTTGCGGCCATGCCTTAAGCCAACCTGGCCGAGGTCCACTTGCGGGCATCAACAAAGGGGCCAACGATGCAAAGACAACGACCCGACCTACCTAGCAGCGACAAGCGCTGGAAGCTGGTCAACGCCACCATGCGGCGCAATGGCTATGCCGAGCATGCGCTGATCGAGGCCCTCCACAGTGTGCAGGATGCCTTCGGCTTCCTCGACACCGAGGCCATGACCTTCGTCGCCGACTCGCTGGATCTGCCGCTGAGCAAGGTCTACGGGGTGGCCACCTTCTACCACCTGTTCATGCTCAAGCCACAAGGGCGGCACACCTGCGTGGTCTGCACCGGCACCGCCTGCTATATCAAAGGGGCCGGAGCCTTGATTGAAGGCATCGAGCAGCGTTTCGGCGTCAACCCCGGCGAGACCACCGCGGATAAATCGCTCTCGGTGATGACGGCACGTTGCGTGGGCGCCTGCGGTCTGGCGCCGGCCATCGTTATCGATGGCAGCCTCATTGGGAAGCTCGACACTGAGCAGCTGGTTCAACGCATTGAGCAGGAGATTGCCGAATGAACCTGGATGACTTAGAGGAAATCGCACGTGGGTTTCGGGAAGAAACTAGCGCGGTAAGGCGCGAGGTGCGCGTCTGTGTGGCCACCGCTTGCCACTCGGCTGGCGCCGAAGAATTGATCGCTGCACTGAAACAGGCACAAAAAGATCAGGGCCTAGAACAGTGCGCCGTCAAGGGCGTCGGCTGTATGGGCCTTTGCTCAATGGGACCGATGGTAGCAGTCGCTGAGCCCGGGGCAGACTTGCGTGAGTCGACAATCTACAAGGAAGTCGGTTTGGACGACACCACAGAGATAATGGCTAGCGCCACTGTTGAGCAACCAGCACAGCCCGTCGAGCGGTTGATGTGCCCGAACGATCAACCCTTCTTCACCCGACAGAGGTGGATCGTGCGAGAAAACTCGGGCGTCATCGATCCCGACAGCTTCAAGGGCTATGTTGCCATCGGCGGCTATGGCCCTATGGTGCAGGCACTCACCGAGATGACACCGACTGAGGTTATTGCCGAGATCACCACCAGTGGCCTGCGCGGTCGCGGGGGCGGTGGCTATCCCACTGGTCTCAAATGGTCCACCGTCGCCAAGATGCCAGGCGAGCAGAAATACGTGATCTGCAATGCTGACGAGGGTGATCCAGGCGCCTTCATGGACCGCGCGATCCTGGAGTCTGATCCTCATCGCGTTCTTGAAGGCATGGCGATCGCCGCTTACGCCGTAGGCGCCAACAAGGGATACATCTACATCCGCGCCGAATATCCACTCGCGGTAGAGCGCCTGAAGACGGCGATTCGCAAGGCCAAGCGCCAAGGCTTTCTCGGACATCATATCTGTGATACCCAATTCAATTTCGACATTGAGATCCGGCTCGGCGCGGGCGCCTTCGTCTGCGGCGAAGAGACCGCACTCATGGCATCGATCGAGGGCGGTCGCGGTCACCCGCACCCACGCCCACCCTATCCAGCCGAGTCCGGCCTGTTCGGCCTACCGACCTTGATCAATAACGTTGAGACCTACGCCAACATCGCCCCCATCATCCGCGAGGGCGGCGACTGGTTCGCCGGCATCGGCACCGAGCGCTCCAAAGGGACCAAGGTCTTTGCACTCGCTGGAAACATTGTTAATGGGGGATTGATCGAGGTTGACATGGGCACTAGCCTGCGCGACATCATCGAGGTCATCGGCGGCGGTATTCCAGACGGCAAGGCCTTCAAGGCGGTGCAGACCGGCGGCCCCTCGGGCGGCTGCGTGCCGGCCGAGCACCTCGACATCGGCGTCGATTACGACAGCCTCAAGACGCTCGGCACCATGATGGGCTCGGGCGGCATGATCATCATGGACGAGACCTCGAACATGGTCGATGTCGCGCGCTTCTTCATGGAGTTCTGCATGGACGAGTCCTGCGGCAAATGCGTGCCCTGTCGCACCGGCACCCAGCAGATGCACGCTTTGCTGGACAAGATCGCCAAGTCCAATGCCACGCGCGACGATCTAGCGCTGCTCGAGGAACTCTGCGAGGTGGTGCGGGCCACCAGCCTGTGCGGACTCGGCCAAAGCGCGCCGAATCCGGTCATGAGCACGCTGCGCTATTTCCGCGACGAGTACGAGGATAAACTCGCCGGCGGCTGATCCGCTGATTGATCCGCTGATTGATCCGCTGATTGATCCGCTGATCGATCCGCTGGGGGGCATGAGCCGAGCAGCCCGCCGCTGGTCTGCCCGTGCCGGCCGGCCCGTGCCGATCCTAGTCGATGGGCCGGGGCGGCTGCAGCTTGAACATGGGCTGGCTGTTCGGTCCACTGCTATGCAGCCCGGGATCCAAGGCGCGATCGGACAGGGTCGGGCGAATCCGCAAGCGCAGCCGAGGAGGTCGAATCAGGTGCGAACCGCGAGCCGGACCGCTTGCCTTGGCCATCGCCGGCGTCAGGCTGATTCCGGTCAGCGCACGCGCTTCCGGCGAATGCGGGGCGATGCCTTTTCGGCGCAGATAGGTCGTCAGCACCCGGTAGGTGTAGCGTTGCGTCTCTGGATAGGTGACGAAGCCATTGTGGCGGCTCAACGCGCCCTCGCCGGCGTTATAGGCCATCACCGCCTTGCCGATGCCGAACTGCCCGAGCAGCCGTTTCAGGTGGCGCACGCCGGTGCGAACATTGGTCTGCGGATCGAACAAGGCCTCGATCGAGTCGACACCGTAATCGGCAGCCGTCTCCGGCATGACCTGCATCAACCCGATCGCACCCATGCGAGACACGGCATGGGGATCATAGCCAGACTCCGCGATCACCACGGCGTCGACGAGATCGACCTCGACCCCGTACCGTTTGGCGGTGCGCTCGACCAAGGCCTCGAGCGCCGCGCGGCTTGGCACTGGCTCGTTTGGCGGGGTTGGTAACAGCGGTGCCGACGACGCGCTGTCCTCGGTGAACGCCTTGGCCTGCGCGAGATCGGCGACGGTAGCGGTCGCCGCGAGGCCGATGACGAGCAAGAGCATGAGATTGGACACTAACCATCGCATTCCGACACCCTCTTAAGGATGATGAGAAAAGACATCACCAGCCGCCAATGACCGAGCATCGCACAACCGAGCCACCCCCGGCCCTCACGCACAGCACACGATAAAGCACGATGAGCGACACGATCCCGAACGGAACCATCGCCGAGGTGCAGGGCCAGCGCCGTATCTACTACGACGGCTACTGGATCAAACACTATGAGCCGCCACCGGAGACCTTAACAGCCAAGAAGGCCTTGATCGAGGCCTTGACGCGGCGCCTGTTCAACCACGTCGAGCACGGCATCAACATCCCCGGCGTCCGCCTGGCCGAGGCGCGCGCGGCCTATGAGGCCGAGACCAACCCCGAGCGCAAGCGTGTCAATGGCGCGATGCTCGCCGGCGCGCTGTTCAACCGCGCCGCGACCATCTTCACCAAGCTGGTCGAGTTGCAGGCCGACGGCGTCGAGATCGAGCCCGATGACGCCCTGATGCGCGAATGCGGCGACTATCTGCTCGAGGCCCTGGATCTCGGGCACATGGTGCGCCATCGCGGCGGCGACGAGGGCATCGACGAACTCTGGGGCGAGCCGTTCAAGGCCTTCAGTCAGCCGATCTCGGCCTTCTATGAGAGCCGCTACCTCAAGATCGCGATGACCATGCGCGATGTCGACCGCATCACCGCCACGCTGACCACGACGTTCGAGGGCAGCACCCAGGTCAGCGGGCTCGCGCCGCTGCTGGCCGAGCTGAGCGAATCCGCCAAGCGCAAATGCGAGATCCTGCGCACCGATCCGGCCATCTTCGATGTCTGGCCTGCCTTCGTCGTCGCCAGCGATCGGCTGCGCAACATCCAGCCCCACCTGCCGCCGGCACCCTCGGCGGCCGAGGTGCACGAGGCGCAGGAAGGTAATCGCATCCTGAAATCCAGCACCGATCTCGTCAGCCACATGGTCCGCGCGCGCGCGCCCATGCCCAAGAGTTGCCGCGAGCTGATCGATACCTGCCATCAATTCCGACGCGCCTTCATCGAGCCTCGGCTGCGTCGGGAACAGCAGTCCGAACCGCCTGGCTGACCGCGCTCGGACTATTGGCCTGGCGTTTGCTTCATTCCCAACGTCTTTCAGTCGCTAGCAACTCGATGGATGGACGTTATGGGTGTCAGCATCAATGACTCGGCTCGCAATCCAACCTTGACCGCCGATCTGGCCGGCATGATCGCGCCGGCTCGAGCGCCAAGGATTCTGAATCACGATATCATGGGCTGCACTGCGGAGGGGGTGCTCGGCAATCACCTCTACTCCGGGCGCGCCCTCGGCGTCAGCGATCCCGGCGACCTGATCCAGCTGCATCCCGACCTCGAGCCCCAATGGCCAGCGATCTGCGGCCACTATCGGCGGATCGGTCTCAGCCACAGCAGCGAGGTGATCTGGGACATCGATCCCGGCCGGCTCGCCGCGTATCCGCAGCACCTGCCCTCGGTGTTCTACTTCGGCGCCGCCGAGCAACGCAAACGCCCGGATGAACGCTGGTATCGCGTCGTCGATTACATCAACTCCAAGAATCGGTTCATGGCCCTCGCCGATGATCTCGGCGTGCCGGTGCCGCGCACCCTCTGCTTCGAGGCGGCCGGGCAGATCGCGGACATCGATCTCGAGGCCGCGCCCTACCCCTGCTATCTCAAGGCGGCGGTCTCGGTCTCGGGGGTGGGCATCCACCGCTGCGAGCATCGGGAGGCGCTGCGCACCGCCATCGAGACCTTCGCCCCCGACATCCCGGTCCAGATCCAGGCCGAGGTACGGACCGACCGCTTCCTCAATCTCCAGTATGAGGCCGTCGATGGCCGCGCAGAGCGGTTCGCGGCGACCGAGCAGATCCTCGAAGGCTGCGTGCATCAGGGCAACCGCCATCCGGTGCCGGCCCCGCCCTGGGAGGTCGTCGAGCCCATGGCCGACTGGCTCGTCGAGCAGGGCATGCAAGGGGTCTTCGCCTTCGATGTCGCCGTGGTCGAGCGCGACACAGGCGTCGAGCACCTGGCGATCGAGTGCAATCCGCGCTGGAATGGCGCCTCCTATCCGACCAAGATCGCGCACAAGCTCGGCATCGAGCAGTGGCTGGCGCGCACCTTCCCGACCCAATATCGCAACCTCGCCGAGATCGACCTGACCGGTCTCGAATATGACCCGAGCAGCGGCGAAGGGGTTATCCTGGTGAATTGGGGGCCGGTGTTGGTCGGCAAGCTGCTGGTGCTGCTCGCCGCTCAGCCGGTGCGACAACAGGCACTGGAGCAAGCCCTCAGCCAGCGCCTCTGAGTAAAGAGCATGACCGATACCTATTCCCTGATGATCCACGGCGGCGCCGGCGCGCTCGACAACGTCGCCGATGAACGCACCGCCGTGCGCTACCTCGAGAGCATCCGCGTCATCCTCGAGCACGGGCGCGCCATCCTCGAGCGCGGCGCGAGCGCGGTCGAGGCGGTCGAGAGCTGCGCCTCGCAACTGGAGGACGACCCCCTGTTCAATGCCGGTTGCGGCTCGGTGCTGAACGAGAACGGCAAGGTCGAGATGGACGCCGCGATCATGGATGGGCGCGATCTCGCCGCCGGCGCCGTTGCCGGCATCGGTAACATCGCCAACCCGGTGCAACTGGCGCGACTGATCATGGATGGCAGCGAGCATGTGATGCTGATCGGCGACGGCGCGTTGCAGTTCGCCAAGCATTGCCAGGTGCGGTTGACGCCCGATCACTACTTCTTCACCCCCGATCGCATCCAGCAGCTGGAGCAGGCGCGATTGCGTGGGCGCATGACGCTCGATCACGACGACGAGGGCGAGGAGCAGAAATACGGCACCGTCGGCGCCGTCGCCCGCGACCGCCAAGGCAACCTGGCCGCCGCCACCTCCACCGGCGGCATCGTCAACAAGCGCATGGGCCGGGTCGGCGATTCGTCGATCATCGGCGCCGGCGTCTATGCCGACAATGCCAGCTGTGCCGTCTCCACCACCGGCTACGGCGAAGACTTCATGCGCACCGTGTTCGCCAAGACCGTCGCCGACCTGATCGAACTCTGCGGCGGCGACGCGCGCTCGGCGGTCGCTGACGGGCTCGCCTACCTCAGCCGGAAACTCCAGGGCCGCGGCGGCCTCATCTGCATCGATCGCGACGGCCACTGCGCCAGCGGCATGACCACCAAGAAGATGATCCACGGCTGGATCGAGCACGGCGGCGAGACCATCTGCCGCTTCTGATCTGAGCGGGCCTCAGTCACCGCCGCGCTGCTGGCAGCGGCGGCGCAGGGCGCAGAGGTCACAGGCCGGTTTGCGCGCGCGACAGACCGCCTTGGCGTGGCGCACGATCAAGGCGTGATAGGCATTGAAGCAGGCCGCATCCGGCCCGAGCGCCGCCTCGACCCGCTGACGAATCTGTTCATAGCCCGCGTCCCCGTCGATCGTCCCGAGCCGGCGGAACAGCCGTCGGGTATAGGCGTCGACCACGAATACCGGCCGTTCGAAGGCATAGAGCAGGATATCGTCGGCGGTCTCGGGGCCGATGCCATTGATCCCCAACAGCCAGCGCCGCAGCGGCTCGGTGGGCATCGCCGCCAACGCGGCCTCGCCGCCGGCCTCGATCAGCGCCGCGCAGAAACCGCGCAAGCGCCGCGCCTTCAGGTTGTAATAGCCGCAGGGCCGGATCAGCTCCGCAAGCGCCGGCTCGGCAAGCCCTAGGACCGCCTCTGGACTGAGCCGTATCCGCGCCTGCAACCGCGCCAAGGCGCGCTCGACATTGGTCCAGGCGGTGTTTTGGGTCAGGATGGCACCGACCATGACCTCGAAGCCGGTGTCGGCGGGCCACCAATGTTGCTCCCCATAGGCCGCCGCGAGGTGCTGGTAAAGTGCCCGGATCGCCTCATCGCCGCTCGCCGCGAGCGATTCGGCGAGATCGGGGGCCCGCCCCTGATCCTGAGCCCGATCGCGATCCGGAGCCAGCGCGGGATCGCCCTGGCCACCGTTGCCGCGCTCAGCCGTGATGAGGCGGGTCTCCGGCACGCGCGTCCGGCTCAGAACGTCTGCCCCTTGCGAATCACCACGATGCCCCCCTCCGAGACCTCGAAGCGCTCGGCGTCGGCGCGGCGATCCTCACCGATGCTGACCCCCGCCGGGATCACCACATCCTTGTCACAGATACAGCGCCGGATACGCGCATTGGCACCCACCCGAACCCCCTCGAACAAAATCGCCTCGTCGACGATCGCGCCGTCCTCGACCTCCACCCGCGGATAGAGCACCGAATGGCTGACCCCGCCACCGCGAATCAGGGTTCCGGCGGCGAGCATCGAGTTGACGAAGATGCCCTCGTTCCCAGAGCTTGGCCCAGGCACGGTGCGCGCCGGCGGATATTGCCCCTGATAGGTCAGGATATTCCAGTCGGCCTGATAGAGATCCAAGGGCGAGTCGGCCTTGAGCAGGTCCATATTGGCGCGAAAATAGGCGTCGGTGGAGCCGAGGTCGCTCCAATACCGATCTTGACTGACGCGTCCGCGCTCACCGCCGAAGCCATAGGCGACAGGCGGGGTCGGCGTGAACAGGCGTCCGTCGAGAAACGGCGCCAGGAGCTGGGCCACGAGGTCGACGCCCGACTCCATCCCCGCTGCCGTCCCGGACTCGACGACCCCGGCCAGGGTCTCGATCCGTTCGAGCAGCAGGGCCTTGTCGATCAGCACCACGCCCATGGTCGAGAGGTAGGCCTCGCCGGTCTCCGGCGCTGGCCGCATGGCGACGATCCGCTCCGCCGCGTCGACCGTCACCGCCATCCCGCCGCTGGCGGTGCCGGGTCCGGCCTGCCGCAGCGCGCAGCTGATGCCCCCGCCCTGCTCGCGGTGAAAGCGGATCAGCTCCGCGTAATCCATGCGATAGACCAGGCCGCCATCGAGCAGCAACACGCTATCCGACGGGCTGCGCTCGATCAGGTAACGGTTCTGGCGCAACGCGTCCATCGCGTTTCGATACCAACCGCTGTCATCGCGCATCTGCGGCGGTACCGCGGTGATGAACTCGCCCAGCTCGGGGTTGAACAGCGACCAGCCATCGCGCAGATGCTTGTGTAATGAGTGCGATTTGTACTGGGTCAGGACCAACACCTGCCGCAGCCCCGAGTGCAGACAGTTGGCCAGGGTGAAATCGATCACGCGATACTTACCGGCCACCGGCACCGCCGCCTTGCAACGCTGTTCGGTCAGCGGCTTGGGCGTGCCCCGCTCGGCGGCAAAGACGAAGGTGAGTGTCTTCGAAGGCATGGACGGTTCTCAGGGTCTTACGGAGCAACGACGATGGACAGGCCCGACCGCGCTGACTCAACGCGATGATCCAGCCTCGCGGCTAACTCCCGCCGGCTGGCGGCGGCTCGTGGCGGCAACAGGTCATCGGCGCATCAGGCCAGCCCGGACGGGGCTCGCTGTTGATAATCCGAAAGGCATTGTAGGCCAAGGCAACCCCTGCGAGTCCGAGCACGACGAATAACACACGGCGATGCGGTGACATGGCGACACCTCTTGATCGGCAGTGGACTGAAAGCGAGGCGAGCGATCGGCAGCGCCGGCTTCTCTGCATCATTCTGGCACAGGCCGACGGGCAGACGCCCCACGCTGGGGCGGAAACACCGCCCCAGCGTGGGGCTAGCCCGATTGCGGGCGGCTTAGGCGATTGCCGTCAATCGCCTTGGGCAATCGCCTTGGGCCTAGCCGGTCCTCGCAAGCCCGAGCCGATCGAGGGCGACATTCGGCTGCGGGACCATGGCCTCGAACAGCAGCGAGCGCCCGGACATCGCAGCGGCCGGCGGCAGCCCCATCAGCTCAAGCACGGTCGGGGCCACATCGGCTAGGGTGCCGCTCGGTCGCAGCACCCAACGCTCCTTGTCGACGACCAGCAAGGGCACCGGATTGGTCGTATGCTGGGTATGCGGCGCGTCGGTCTCGGGATCCCGCATCATGTCGCAATTGCCATGATCGGCGGTCAGCAGCGCCGAATATCCATTCGCCGTGGCTGCATCTAGCACACGACCGGCCTGCTCGTCAACCACCTCGACCGCCCGCACCACGGCCTCCATATCGCCGGTATGGCCGACCATATCGCCGTTGGCGAAGTTGACGACGAGGAAGCCATAGCGCCCATCCTCGATCGCCTCGACCACGGCGTCGGCGACCTGCGGCGCGCTCATCTCGGGCTTGAGATCGTAGGTCTTGACCATTGGGGACGGAATCAATCGATGCACCTCGCCGGCGACCGGCTCCTCGCGTCCACCGTT
The DNA here is from genome assembly GCF_046541315.1 of Halochromatium sp. GTDB lineage: Bacteria > Pseudomonadota > Gammaproteobacteria > Chromatiales > Chromatiaceae > Lamprobacter. The sequence continues at coordinate 13,646 of NZ_JBKHDN010000046.1, forward strand.
GAAGAAGAAGGTCACATGCGCGTACTTTTCGGTCTCGGCGCAGTGGAACTGCTCGATGCCCTGGGCGCTGATCACCTGATTCAGCGTGATCTCGGGCACCTCGGGATCGAACGCATGCGGCAAGCCGAAGCGCTTGTCGTAGACCATCATGCAGGTCAGATCGGCGCGCGGCGCCTGCCCCCGATCGAAGCCATCGAAGCTGTCCAACGCGATCGCGGCGGCGATCTGCCGTGGCCGATCCTTACGGAAGTTGAACAGCAGCATGGGGTCGTCGGCCTCGAGCCCCGGCCAATCGCCGATCACGCTGGGATGGATGAACTCATCGCCCTCGCCGGCCGCATAGGCGGCATCGATCGCCGCGCGCGCGCTCCGGGCACTGCGCCCCTTGCCGAGCACGATGGCGCGCCAGGCGCGCTCGGTGCGATCGAAGCGCCGATCCCGATCCATCGCATAGTAGCGGCCGCTGACGGTGACGATGCGCCCGCCCGCCCCGGCCAGCGCATCCTCGATCTCGCCGAGGCCGTTGAGCACCGACTTCGGCGGTGTATCCCGTCCATCGGCGATCAGATGCACCAATGGGGTCACCCCCTCGCGCCGGCACAACTCGATCAGCGCCAGCAGGTGGCGCGCGTGGCTATGCACGCCGCCCTCCGAGACCAGCCCGAGCAGCTGCAACGGGCGGCCCTTGTCCTTGGCCCGATGGATCGCCGCGAGCAAGGCCGGATTCTCGAAGAAGCTGCCGTCGGCGATCGCGTCGTCGATCAGCACCAGATCCTGGCGCAGCAGACTGCCGCTGCCGAGCGTCATGTGCCCGACCTCGGAATTGCCCATCTGCCCGGTCGGCAGCCCCACGCCGCTACCGGATGCGTTGAGTTGGGTGAATGGATAACGGAAGAAATACTCGTCGAGCCGTGGCGTCCTCGCCTGGGCGATGGCATTGTGGAGCTTACTTGGGTTGATGCCGAAGCCATCGAGGATGACCAGGACGACCGGGCGTCTCGGGGTTGCCGACTCTGCGGTGGTGGTCATGATCGAAAATACCTTGGGTTGATGGATGTCTCGGAAGATGAAGCAAAAGACGTTCCTTTTCCACTACACGCGCTCGTGCTGGCGCAACAGCGCCGCCTGCACCATCAAGCGTTTCATCTCCGCGACCGCGCGCTCGAGTCCCGAGAACAGCGCGCGCGCGACGATGGCATGGCCGATATTGAGTTCGCGCACGCCCGGCAGGGCCGCGATCGCCTCGACCGTCGCATAGTCGAGCCCATGTCCGGCGTTGACCTGTAGCCCGAGTTGCCGGCCCAGCGCCACGGCATCGGCGATGCGCTGCAATTCCTGCGCGCGCGCCGATAACGAACGGGCGTCGGCATAGCGACCGGTATGGATCTCGACCACCGGCGCACCGATCTCGGCGGCGGCCTCCAACTGCGCTGTCTCCGCATCGATGAACAGCGACACGCGCACGCCGGCCTCAGTGAGCCGCGCGGTCTGCTCTTTGAGCATCTCAAGATGGCCGGCGACATCGAGCCCGCCCTCGGTGGTCAGTTCCTCGCGCCGCTCCGGCACCAGGCAGCAGTCGCTCGGATGCAGGGCGCAGGCGATTTCGACCATCTCCGGGGTCGCTGCCATCTCCAGATTCATGCGCGTCTGCAGGATACCCTTCAGCAGATGCACATCGCGATCCTGGATATGGCGCCGGTCCTCGCGCAGATGCAGGGTGATGGCATCGGCGCCGGCCTGCTCGGCGACGAGCGCGGCCTGGATCGGTTCCGGGTAACGGGTCCCGCGGGCAGCGCGAATGGTGGCGATATGATCGATATTGACGCCGAGTAGGATCGGCGCCCCGGTTGGCTCTGGCATGATGATTCCTGTGGTTGACAATGGGAGTCGGACGGGTGGATGACGAACGGGCGGACGGGTTGCCCGCGGAGCGCCGGGCGGTGAACGGATGCATG
>NZ_JBKHDN010000047.1:0-15536 GCF_046541315.1 Halochromatium sp.
ACTCAAAGTATAGCCGACAGCATCAGACAACGGAAGATTGAATAGGACAGATTTTCTAGCTTTTTCAAGCTTCTTTGCAGTCTAAGCTGTGTGGCAAGGCAGCCATAACCCCCTACTCGATATTCTGCACCTGCTCGCGCATCTGCTCGATCAGCACCTTCATGTCGACGGCGGCGCGCGTGACGGCGGCATCGGTCGATTTGCTACTCAGGGTATTGGCCTCGCGGTTGAGTTCCTGCATCAGGAAGTCGAGGCGGCGGCCGATCGGCTCGTCGCCGTCGAGATTGTCGCGAATCTCGGTGATGTGGCTCTCGAGACGATCCATCTCTTCGTCGACATCGAGCCGCTGCGCGAGCAGGGCCATCTCTTGCTCAAGGCGGGTCTCATCGAGCTGATCGCGCACCTCGGCGAGGCGCTCGCCGATGCGGGCGCGGAGACCGGAGAGCACCTCGGGCATGCGCGCGCGTACCTCGGCCACGCGCTCGAGGAGCTTATCGCAGCGCTCCAGCAGCAGCGTCTTCATGCGCGCGCCCTCGCGTTCGCGGGCCGCGACCAGCGCCGTCAGCGTCTGCTCCAGCAATTCCATGGCGGCACTGTTCAGCGCCTCGAGATCCTTCGGCGCCTCTTCCAGCACGCCAGGCCAGCTCATCAGGTCGAACAGATGCGGCGCCGCCGGCTCGCCGATGCGGCTGGCCACCTGATCGGCGGCCTTGAGCAGCTGTTCGAGCAACGCCTGATTGACACGCAATTCAGCGCTGCCGCCCTCTTGAGGATCGCGTCCGCCCAAGCGCAGACTGAGATCGATCTTGCCGCGAGCGAGCCAGCGGCTGAGCGCCTCGCGCACGCTGGGCTCAAGCGCGCGCATGTCATCCGGCAGGCGCAGATGAGGCTCCAGGAAACGATGGTTGACGCTACGCACCTCCCAGGTCAACGCGCCTGCATCGGTGTTGCGATCTTGGCGGGCAAAGGCGGTCATACTTCTTACCATAGAGGATTCCTGCGCTGTGACGGGGCTTGTCGCGATGATACCGATCTTGATCCATGGCTGATGGATCACGACGCTGGCGACCGTTGATGTGGCATGGCCGCTTGCGCGGATCGCCAGACAATGTCCTCGCGGCGGCCCCGCGCCGAGCATGCGACAATGTCCCGAACGAACCACGCGACCGCCCTTGGAGTCCCCATGCGCCCATCCGCCCGCCAACCCGATCAGCTGCGCTCCCTGCGCTTCACCCCCGGCTTCACCACCCAGGCCGAGGGATCGGTGTTGGCCGAGTTCGGCGAGACGCGGGTGCTGTGCACCGCCAGCGTCGAGGAGCGGGTGCCGCCGTTCCTGCGCGGCCAGGGTCAGGGCTGGATCACCGCCGAATATGGCATGCTGCCACGCGCGACCGGTGAACGCACGCCACGCGAGGCGACACGCGGCAAACAGGGCGGGCGCACGCTGGAGATCCAGCGCCTGATCGGGCGCTCGCTGCGCGCGGCGGCGGATCTGACGCAACTCGGCGAGCGCACCATCACGCTCGATTGCGATGTCATCCAAGCCGATGGCGGCACCCGCACCGCAGCGATCAGCGGCGCCTGGATCGCCTTGCAGATCGCGCTCCAAGGACTGATCGCCCGCGGTCAGCTGCAACAGTCCCCGCTCAAACGGCAGATCGCGGCGGTCTCGGTCGGCGTTTACGCCGGTACGCCGGTCCTGGATCTGGACTACGCCGAGGACAGCAGCGCCGAGACCGACATGAACGTGGTGATGACCGATGCAGGCGGGCTGATCGAGGTGCAGGGCACGGCCGAGGCGGCGCCCTTCTCGCGCGCCGAGATGAACGCGATGCTCGACCTGGCCGCGCAGGGGATCGCGCAGATCATCGCCGCCCAACGCGCCGTGCTGATCGACTGAGCGGGTCAGCGCCGCCCAACGCGCCGTGCGCATCGATTGCACAGATCCTTGCCGCCCAGCACCGCATTCACCGATCGAGCCATCACCGACCTGAGCGAGACTTGAACCCTCACCGATGCACGCAAGCCCAGACACCAGCCCCATCGTCCTCGCCAGCAACAATGCCGGCAAGCTGCGCGAGATCCAGGCCCTGCTCGAACCGGCCGGATTGCGCCTGCTCACGCAAGGCGAACTCGGCATCGAGTCCGTCGCGGAGACCGGCTTAACCTTCGTCGAGAACGCCATCCTCAAGGCCCGTCACGCCGCCCGCCGCAGCGGCCTTGCCGCGATCGCCGACGACTCCGGGCTCGAGGTCGATGCCCTCAATGGCGCGCCCGGCATCTACTCGGCGCGTTATGCCAGCATCAACGCTCACCGAGCCGATACGACAGCGGGCGCCGCGGCCACCACGACGGCGAATAGCGCCGACCCGGCCACTGCGGCCAGCCCCGAAGGCGCCAGCCCCGAAGGCGCCAGCACCGCAGCCAATACCGCCATGGCCAGCAGCGCAGGCCACGCGCACGCCGAGGACGGCCAGAGCAGCGATCAGGCCAACAACGAGGCCCTGCTGCGCGCGCTGGCCGAGCAGCCCGACGCCAACCGCAGCGCCCGTTTCCAATGCGTGATGGTCTATCTGCGCCATGCCGACGACCCGACCCCCTTGATCTGTCAGGGCACCTGGGAGGGGCTGATCCTCGACGCCCCGCGCGGCCAACGCGGCTTCGGTTACGACCCGCTCTTCGGCGTGCCGACGCATGGCCAGAGCGCCGCCGAGCTGGAGCCGGAGACCAAGAACGCGCTCAGCCACCGCGGCCAGGCCTTACGCGCGCTGATCGCGGCCTTGCTCGAACGCCCGACGCCCTATCGGCGTACCGACGCCGACGCAGCCGGCGCGCAGGCGCGCATAGATCCGTTCGGAGGTCGGCCATGATCGCCACCGCGAACGATCCAAACAACGCCGTCGGAGCCGCGATCGCCAGCCAACTCGACGCCGTGCGCGAACGCATCGCTGCCGCCGAGGCGCGCTATGGCCGCGCGCCGGGCTCGGTGCAACTGCTCGCGGTGAGCAAGGTGCAGCCGGCCGCACGGATCCGCGCCGCCCATCGGCACGGCCAACGCGCGTTTGGCGAGAGCTATGTGCAAGAGGCCTGCGACAAGCAGGCGCTGCTCGCCGATCTGAGGCTCGACTGGCACTTCATCGGCCGCATCCAGAGCAACAAGACCAAGACCATCGCCGAACGCTTCGATTGGGTCCATGGGCTCGGCGACCCGCGCCATGCCCAGCGCCTCGGCGCGCATCGCCTGACGGTGAGCGATCGGCCGCTGCGCTGCTGCCTGCAGGTCAACCTCAGCGGCGAAGGCAGCAAGGCCGGCGTCGAGCCGCAGGCCCTGCCGGAGCTGCTCGCGCGCTGCGCCGAAGTCGACGGGCTGCGCATCGAGGGCCTGATGACCTTGCCGGCACCGGCCGAGGATGGCGCCGCCCAGCGCCGTCCGTTCGCCGCCTTGCGCGCGCTCCGCGATCGGCTCGCGACCCCCGGGCAGCCGCTCGCAACCCTCTCGATGGGCATGTCCGACGATCTCGAGGCCGCCATCGCCGAGGGCGCTACAATGGTGCGCATCGGCACCGCCGTGTTCGGTCCCAGACCCCGGCACCCCTAGAACGCGGCACCGCCATCCTCTCCACCATCGCCCACGACGTCGAGGATTCGTCTCGCCTATGCCCACAACCAACACGCGCATCGCCTTCATCGGCGGCGGCAACATGGCCCGCAGCCTGATCGCCGGGCTGGTCGCGGACGGCTACCAGGCCTCGCGGCTCACCGTCAGCGACCCCGATACCAGCAAACGCGAGGCCCTCGCCGGCCGCTTCGGCATCAGCGCCTGCGCGAGCAGCGCGACGGCCCTGGATGGGGCCGAGGTGGTGGTGCTGTGCGTCAAGCCCCAGGTCGCCGCCGGGGTCTGTCGCGAACTCGCCATGCATCTGCCCGCGCCGCTGCCGCTGGTGATCTCGGTCATGGCCGGGGTCAGCGAGACCTCGATCCGTGGCTGGCTCGGGCAACCCATCCCGCTGGTGCGCGCCATGCCCAATACGCCGGTGCTGGTGCAGTCCGGCGCCATCGGCCTGCACGCCGCCGAGGCGATCCAGGAAGACCAGCGCAACCTCGCCGAGGAGATCATGCGCGCCGGCGGGCTCACGCACTGGGTCAAGACCGAGGCCGAGCTGGACACGGTCACCGCGCTCTCCGGCAGTGGCCCGGCCTATTTCTTCCTGTTCATGGAGGCCTTGGAGGAAGCCGCCATCGCCGAGGGTCTCGATGCCGAGGGCGCCCGCCTGCTCAGCATCCAAACCGCCCTGGGCGCCGCGCGCATGGCGGTCGAGAGCGATGAATCGCCCCGCCAACTGCGCCAACGCGTGACCTCGCCCGGCGGCACCACCGAACGCGCCATCGCCGTCTTCGAGGACGGCGGGCTGCCGGCCCTGACGCGGCGCGCGCTGGCCGCCGCCCGGCAGCGCGCGCATGCGCTTTCCGAACTGATCGCGGAGGACAAATGACCGAGGCCTACTTCACCAACCCCTTGATCTTTCTGGTCAAGACCCTGTTCGGGCTCTATATCAGCCTGGTCCTCATCCGCTTCCTGCTGCAATGGGCGCGGGCCGACTTCTACAATCCGATCTCGCAGTTCGTGGTCAAGCTGACCTCGCCGGTGCTGCGGCCCCTGCGCAAGGTGATCCCCGGCTATGCCGGGCTCGATCTCTCCGCCATCGTGCTGGCCTGGGTCTTGAAGGCCTGCGAACTGGCGCTCTTGTCGATGCTGATGGGACTCGGGCGCAATCCCCTGGCCGCGTTCGCCTGGGCCCTGCCGGGACTGGTCTCGTTGATCATCAGCCTGTTCCTGTTCGCGGTGCTGATCCGGGTCATCCTGAGCTGGGTCAATCCCGACCCGTACAATCCGGCGGTGATGCTGCTCAACGATGTCACCGAACCCATCATGCGGCCGGCCCAGCGCCTGCTGCCCACGATGAGCGGCATCGATCTGTCGCCGATGGTGGTGATGATCGGCCTGGTGTTGCTCGAAATGCTGTTGCTGCCGCCGCTGCGGCTGCTGACCGGAAGTCCGTTCTGAGCCGGATGTGCCGATGTCCGACCCGCAGGACACGCATTGGTATCGCTGGGACGGTGAGGACCTGCTGCTGCGGCTGCGCGTGCAACCGCGCGCTGGCCGCAACGCCTTCGCCGAACCGTTCGGCGATGCCCGCAAGGTCAAGCTCAAGGCACCGCCGGTCGATGGCCGCGCCAACGCCGAACTACTGCGCTTCATCGCCGAGTGTTTCGGCGTGCCGCGCAGCGCGGTCGAGCTGGTCAGTGGTCAGCAGAGCCGCACCAAGCAGTTGCGGATCGCGAACCCGCAACGGCTGACGCTGGGTATCGTGGCTGCGCGTGGTGAGCGCTGATGCCTAAAGCACCAACACCTGCCAGAGCGCGTAGAGACCGAATCCGATCACCAAGATGCCGGCGAGCTGGCGCAACCAGCGTTGCTCGCCGAGGCGCGCGGCGGCGCCGGCCAGCAGGCCGAGCCCGAGCAGATTGGGCAAGGTTCCGAGCCCGAACGCCAGCATCAACAGCGCCCCCCGCAGCGGCCCACCCGAGCCCGCTGACCAGATCAGCACGCTGTAGACCAGCCCACAGGGCAGCCAGCCCCAGACCAGCCCGACGGCCAACGCCTGGCGCCAATGGCGCACCGGCAGGAAACGGCGCCCGAGCGGCTCGATCCGCCGCCAGAGCCGCGCCCCGAGCCGCTCGACGCGGGTCAGCCCCTGCCACCAGCCGCCCAGGTAGAACCCGAGCGCCAGCATGAACCCCGCGGCGATCAGATAGAGCGCGCGCTGGGCCAGATGCAGCGGCAGGAACTCGAACGCGACCGCGCCCAGCGCGCCCATCAGCGCGCCGGCGATCGTATAGCTCAGGATGCGCCCGAGGTTGTAGGCCAACTGGAACGGCAACTGGCGCGAGAACCGCTGACGCTGCTCACGCGGCAGCCCGGCGGTGAGGGTGGCGACGATCCCGCCGCACATGCCCACGCAATGCACCCCGCCGAGCAGGCCGACCAGCCAGGCCGTCAGCAATGAACCGGCGATCATCGGCAGCCCCCGCGCGGATGCCCCGCGCGCCGGAAGGCTCGGCAAGAACGGACGCGCAACGGGGATTGCCCCTGCGGACGCGACGCTGGCCAGACGCGGCGGCGAGATCGCAGGCTCGCGCTGTGCGCCTGCGGACGCGACGCCGAACTCGGGCTATGATGCCGGCCCGATAACAACGCCAGAGACGATGACGACAGAGACCAAACGGCGCCATGCATTCCTATCAACGAGATTTCCTCCGTTTCGCGATCGAGACCGGCGTGCTGCGCTTCGGCAGCTTTACCCTCAAGTCCGGTCGCGTCAGCCCGTATTTCTTCAATGCCGGTGGCTTCAATACCGGCGCGAGCCTCGGCAAACTCGGCCATTTCTATGCCCAAGCCATCGTCGCCACCGGCCTGCGGACCGATGTCCTCTTCGGTCCCGCCTACAAGGGCATTCCGCTCGCCGCCGCCACCGCCATCGCGCTCGCCCACGAGCAGGGCCGCGAGACTCCGTTCGCGTTCAACCGCAAGGAGGCCAAGGATCACGGCGAGGGCGGCCTGATCGTCGGCAGTCCCTTGCGCGGCGATGTACTGCTGATCGACGACGTCATCACCGCCGGCACCTCGGTGCGCGAATCCGCGGTCCTGATCGAGCAGGCCGGCGCGCGACTCGCCGGCGTGATTATCGCATTGGATCGCCAAGAGCGCGGTGCAGGTGGTAGCTCGGCCATCCAGGAGGCGCGCGCGCGCTACGGCATCCCGGTGCAGAGCATCGTCGATCTGGACGCGCTGATCCAATTCGCCGCTGAGACCGGGACGGTCTCAGCGGCGACGCTGGCGGCCCTGGCCGACTATCGCGCCGAGTACGGCTGCGCCTAGCGCGCAGGGCTGGCGACGCGTTCAACGCCCTCGGATCAGCGTTCCCACCCCTTCATCGGTGAACAGATCGAGCAGTACCGCGTGCTCGACGCGGCCGTCGAGGATGTGCGCGGCGCGCACCCCACCTTGCACCGCCTCGAGCGCGCAACGGATCTTCGGCAGCATGCCGCCCTGGATCACGCCCGCGGCGATGAGCTGATTCACCCGCGCGACCTCGAGCTGGCGGATCAGCTCGCCCTGTTCATCGAGGAGCCCGGCGGTATTGGTCAGCAGCACCAGCTTCTCGGCGCGCAGGACCTCGGCCATCTTGCCGGCGACCAGATCGGCGTTGATGTTGTACGAGAAGCCATCCTTGCCGACGCCGATCGGCGCGACCACCGGGATGAAATCGCCTTGCACCAGCATGTTGATCACGCCGGGATCGATGCTGTCGACCTCGCCGACATGGCCCAGATCGAGGATCTCGGGGGCCTCCAGCTCCGGCGCATCGCGGTGCAGCACGAGCTTGCGGGCGCGGATCAGATCGCCATCCTTGCCGGTGAGACCGACCGCCGCGCCACCATGGCGATTGAGCAGGTTGACGATCTCCTTGTTCACCAGCCCGCCGAGCACCATCTCGACCACGTCCATGGTCTCGCTGTCGGTGACGCGCATGCCCTGGACGAACTCGGTCGCCTTGCCGAGCCGCTTGAGCAGATCGCCGATCTGCGGCCCGCCGCCATGCACCACCACCGGATTGATCCCGACCAGCTTCATCAACACGATATCGCGCGCGAAGCCATCCTTGAGCGCCTGCTCGACCATGGCGTTGCCGCCATACTTGATGACCATGGTCTTGCCCGAGAAGCGGCGAATATAGGGCAGCGCCTCGGTCAGGACGTGGGCGATATTCTGGGCACTGTATGCAGCGATCGACATCGAAACTCCTCGCATCAAAACATCGGCCGCCAAGGATGACCGATTGAGACAGGTTTGCAGAAGGGGGCATCGGGAGCCATGACCGGCGCCCGATCGGCGATCCGTGCCGGCGATCAGTGCCGGCCGCTATGCCCGAAACCGCCCTCGCCGCGCGCGCTCGCGTCGAATGTGTTCACCAACTCAAGCTCGGCATGCACCACCGGCACCAGCACCAGCTGCGCGATGCGCTCGCCGGGCTCGATGCGGAACGGCTCGACGCCGCGATTCCAGCAGGAGACCATGAGCGGGCCCTGGTAATCGGAATCGATCAGCCCGACCAGGTTGCCGAGCACGATGCCATGCTTGTGCCCGAGCCCGGAGCGCGGCAGGATCATCGCCGCCAACCCGGGATCGGCGATATGGATCGCCAAGCCGGTCGGGATCAGCTCGACCGCGCCGGCGGCCAAGTCGAGCGGCGTCTCCAGCATCGCGCGCAGATCCAACCCGGCCGCGCCGGCGGTGGCATAGGCCGGCAGCGGGAAATCGCGCCCGAGCCGTCGATCCAACAGCTTAACTTGCAGACTGTGCGGCATAGCGTTCGGCGATCAGCTCGGCCAGCGCCGTGGCCAGCGCCGGCTTCGGCATCAGTGGCAGTTCGCGCCGGCCGCCGTCGGGCCACAGGCAGAGCAGCGCATTCTCATCGGACTCGAACCCGCCCGGCCCGGCGCCGACCCGATTGGCGGCGATCAGCGACAGGCGCTTGGCCTCGAGCTTGCCGCGCGCATGGCCTTCGGGGTCGTCGGTCTCGGCGGCGAAACCGACCGTGAACGGCGCGCTCGGCAGCGCCGCGACGCGGGCCAGGATATCGGGATTGCGTACCAGCCGCAGGGTCATCTCTTCCGCTGACTTCTTGAGCTTGCTCCCGGCAGCGGTCACAGGCCGGTAGTCGGCCACCGCCGCGGTCGCGACGAACAGCGCGCAGTCGGCAACGCGCGCCATCACTGCCGCCTCCATCTCCAGCGCCGATTCAACCTCCACCCGCGCAATCCCGACCGGCGCCGACGCGCTGGTCGGCCCGGCGACGAGCGTCACCTGCGCACCGCAGGCACGCAGCGCCTCGGCAAGGGCATAGCCCATCTTGCCGGAACTGCGATTGCCGATGAAGCGCACCGGGTCGATCGCCTCGCGCGTCGGTCCCACCGTCATCAGCACCCGCTGCCCGGCCAACGGGTGGCCCGCGGAGAGGCCGGAGGCCGAACCCTCGGCGGCCCAATCCCGCCGGATCGTCGTCCCTCTGGCCAGGCCTGACGCGGCAGCGTCCTGTTGCCGCGCGCCTTGGTCTTTCAGTCCTGCCAGTATGGCCTCGGCGATCGCGTTCGGCTCCACCATGCGCCCAGCGCCCTGCTCGCCGCAGGCCTGCGCGCCCACCGCCGGGCCGATGAGACGCACCCCACGCGCGGCCAGACGTCGCGCATTCTCCTGCGTGGCGGGATGCGCCCACATCTGCGGGTTCATCGCCGGCGCGATCGCGACCGGTGCCGTCGTCGCCAGTACCAGCGTGGTCAGGAGATCATCGGCCAGCCCCGCGGCCAAACGCGCGATCAGATCGGCGGTCGCCGGCGCGATCAGCACCTGATCGGCCCAGCGCGCCAGCGCGATATGATCCATCCCCGCCTCGGCCTCGGGGCTGAGCAGATCCGTGCGCACCAGCCGGCCACTCACCGCCTGCAAGGTCAATGGCGTGATGAAGGCCTGCGCCGCGCGCGTCATCACCACCCGCACCTCGGCGTCGCGCTCGCGCAGACGTCGTACCAGCTCCGCGCTCTTGTAGGCCGCGATGCCGCCGCTGACGCCAAGCAGCAGGCGTAACGGGCGCGCTGGCGATGCTGGCGTGCTGGGCGCGGATTCTGGCACGCTGGACGTGGACGGCAACGTCGAGGGTTCGGACTTGGTGGAAGACATCGGCGAATGATACCCGATCGCGCGCCCCTTGCCGCGCCATCACAGGCATGATTGAGGGACCGCCCCGGTCATCCAAGGTCCAGCCAGCGCTTTCGCAGCGTCCGCCCTGAAGACCGGGGATTCAACCAAGGAGATTGCGATGACCAAGATCACCGACATGCCCGAGGACGAGCGCCCACGCGAGAAATTGCTCAAGCGCGGCGCCAACGCGCTGACCGATGCCGAGCTGCTAGCGATCTTCCTGCGCACCGGCATCGCCGGCAAAAGCGCCATCGATCTGGCACGCGACCTGATCGCGACCTTCGGCGGCCTGTCCGGCCTGCTGGCCGCGAGCCAGAACGAGTTCTGCAAGGCCAAGGGCCTCGGCGACGCGAAATACGTGCAACTCCAGGCGGTGATGGAGATCAACCGCCGCTACCTGCGCGAGGAGATCACCGGCCGCGATGTGCTGACCAGCCCGGACGCCACCCGCGACTATCTCAAATTGCGCCTGCGCGGACTCGCGCACGAGGTCTTCGCCTGCCTCTTCCTCGATAACCGCCACCGCGTCATCGAGTATCAAGAGCTGTTCCGCGGCACCATCGATGGGGCTAGTGTGCACACGCGCGAGGTCGTCAAGGAGGCCATCCGCTGGAACGCCGCGGCGGTGATCTTCGCCCATAACCATCCCAGCGGCGTCGCCGAGCCGAGCCAGGCCGATCTGCATATCACCAAACGCCTGCAAGAGGCGCTTCAATTGGTCGAGGTGCGCGTGCTCGATCACATCATCGTTGGCGCGGGCGACGGCACCTCGTTCGCCGAGCGCGGCCTGATTTAGACACCGAGGAGGGGTCGCACAGAGACAGCGGCAAGATCTGGCAGTTGACGCTCGCCGCATTTTCCATTAGCGTTTATCGGCTTAGTCTTTTGCCCTCGTCGCGACCTGCCAGCTTCCCGTCTCGGCGGCGCGCGTCGCGGCAGCGGCCGGCTCGAGGCGATTGACGGAAATCGCCCAAGGACTCGACCGCCCCATCGCCCCAGAGATCATTCCGCATCGGAGCCTTGCATCATGTCCAAGATCTGTCAGGTCACCGGCAAACGGCCGCTGACCGGTTTCAACGTTTCCCACGCCCACAACAAGACCAAGCGCCGGTTCCTGCCGAACCTGCACTACCATCGCTTCTGGGTCGAGAGCGAGAACCGCTGGGTGCGCCTGCGCGTCTCGACCAAAGGCATGCGCATCATCGACAAGCTCGGCATCGACGCGGTCCTTTCCGACCTGCGCGGGCGCGGCGAGCGCGTCTGAGCATCCATCGACATCACCCTTAGGAGCGAGCAACCATGGCCAAGGCCGCACGCGAAAAGATTCGCCTGAACTCCAGCGCTGGAACCGGGCACTTCTACACCACCAGCAAGAACAAGCGCAATCAGCCGGGCAAGATGGAGATCAAGAAGTTCGATCCCGTCGTGCGCCAGCACGTGATGTACAAGGAAGGCAAGATCAAGTAACTGAGGCTTCTGCCGTTAAGGCTTGGGAGTCAGCGGCGGCGACTGCGCCGGTTGCCGCGCGCGCTCCTGTTCCTCCTCCAGCCGTCGCTCGACCGCCCCAGGCGATTGGGTGCCCCGCGCCAGCGCCGAGTAGGCGACCGGCACCACGAACAGCGTGAACAGCGTCGCTGCCAGCACGCCGAACAGGATCACGGTGCCGATCACGGTGCGGGTCTCGGCGCCGGCACCGCTGCTGAGCAAGAGCGGGATCGAGCCGGCGGCGGTGGTGATGCCGGTCATGATGATCGGCCGCAGCCGCACATCCGCCGCCTCCAGCAAGGCCGCATCGAAGTCCTTGCCCTCATCGCGCAGCTGATTGGCGAACTCGACGATCAGGATGCCGTTCTTCGCCGACAGTCCCACCAGCATGATCAGACCGATCTGGCTGTAGATATTCAGCGACTGCCCGGTCAGCCAGAGGCCGAACAAGGCGCCGGCCATCGCCAGCGGCACGGTCAGCATGATCACCAGCGGATGCACCCAGCTCTCGAACTGGGCCGCCAGCACCAGATAGACCACCGCGATGCCGAGCAGGAAGACGAACAGGATGCCCTGGCTGGACTCCTGGAAGTCCGCCGACTGCCCCTTGTAATCGACGATCGCCTGATCGGGCAGATGCTCGGCCGCGAGCGCGTTCAGATAGGCGAGCGCCTCGCCCAACGGCAGCTCATCGGCCAGATTGGCCTCCAGCGTGATCGCGCGCACCCGGTTGAAGCGGTTCAGGCTCTTGGAGGCCGCGGTCTCGGTGACTCGCACCAGGTTCGAGAGCGGGATCAGCTCGGCGGTCTTTTGCGAGCGCACATAGAGATTGCTCAAGCTCGCCGGGGTGCGCTGCTCGTCGCGCTCGCCCTCGATGATGACATCGTACTCCTCGCCGGCATCCAGATAGGTCGTCACTCGGCGCGAGCCGAGCATGGTTTCCAGGGTGCGGCCGATGGTCTCGACCGTCACGCCTAGATCGGCTGCCCGGTCGTAGTCGATCTCCACGCGCAGTTGCGGCTTGGTCTCCTTGTAATCCCAGTCCAGGCCCTGCAAACCGGGGTTGTCCTTCTCGATCTCGGCGACCAGGGTGTCGCGCCAGTCCGATAGCTCCTCGTAGGTGCCGCCACCGATGACGAACTGGACCGGTTTCGCAATGCGTCCGCCGAAGCCCTGGCGCATCACCGGGAAGGCGCGCACACCGGGCAAGTCGTCGAGCTTGGCGCGGATCTCATCCATCACCACCTGACTCGGCCGGCGCTCGCCGAACGGCGCCATCACCATGATCGCGATGCCGCTGTTGAACACCTCGGTGTTGCCGAACGCGCGCGGCGCGCGCACCAAGACCCGGATCGCCTCGCCGGATTCGGCATAGGGCAACAGCCGGCGCTCGATCTCGTCCATGTAGTCCTCCATGTAGGAGAAGGACGCGCCCTCGGGACCGTTGACCAGCACGAAGAAGGCGCCGCGATCCTCGCTCGGCGCGTACTCGTTCGGCAATTGCTCGAACAGCCACCAGGCCAGCCCCAGGGTGACCACCAACAGCGCCATGATCAGCCAGCGCTGGTGCAGGAAGAACGCCAACAGCCAGGTATAACCGCCACGCAAGCGCTCGAAGGCCCAGTCGATGCCCGCAGTCAGGCTGATCCGCCGATGCGCCTGCGGCAAGACCTTCGACGCCAACATCGGCGAGAGGGTCAGCGCGACGAAGGTCGAGAAGCTCACCGCCGCCGCCATGGTCAGCGCGAACTCCGAGAACAGCCGCCCGATGTCGCCCTGGAGGAAGGCGATCGGCAGAAACACGGCGATCAGGACGATGGTGGTGGCGATGACCGCAAAGCCGACCTGACGCGTGCCCCGATAGGCGGCGACCAAGCGCGTCTCGCCATACTGCTCCATGCGCCGATGGATGTTTTCGAGCACGACGATGGCATCGTCGACCACCAGGCCGATCGCCAACACCAGTGCCAGCAGCGTCAGGATATTGACCGAGAAGTCGAGCGCGAGCAGCACGCTGAAGGTCGCGATCAACGAGACGGGCACCGTCACCGCCGGCACCAGCATCGCCCGCACCGAGCCGAGGAACAGGAAGATCACCAGCACCACCAGCAGGATCGCGATCGCCAACGTCTTGTAGACCTCGTGGATCGCGTCCTTGACGAAGATCGAGGTGTCGTAGCTCTGGAAGATCCGCATGCCCTCGGGCAGCGTCGGATTGATGCGCGCTATCTCGGCCTTGGCCGCGTCGGCGACGGCGATGGTATTGGCGGTCGATTGCTTGATGATGCCCAAGCCGACCATCGGCTTGCCGTTGCCGCGAAACAGGGTGCGATCCTCCTCGGTGCCGCGCTCGACCCGCGCGACATCGCCCAAGCGCACCAGATAGCCATCCTCGCCGCGCGCGATCGCCAAGCGCGCGAAATCCTCTGCGGTGCGGAAGCTGCGCTCGGTGCGCACGCTGAACTGACGATCGATCGACTCCACCCCGCCGGCCGGCAGTTCGACGTTCTCCGCGCGCAAGGTCTGCTCGACATCGCTCACCGTCAGTCCCCGCGCGGCCAGCGCATTGCGGTCGATCCACACCCGCATCGCGTAGGTCTGGCTACCGCCGAGGCGCACCCGCGCGACGCCATCGAGCACCGAGAGACGATCGACCAGGTGGCGCCGCGCGTAGTCGGTGAGTTCCGGCACGCTCATCTGCTCGCTGGACAGATTCAGCCACATGATCACGTCATCGCTGCTGTCGACCTTCTGGATGTCCGGCGGATCGGCCTCGACCGGGAGCTGGTCGAGCACGCCAGAGACGCGATCGCGCACATCGTTGGCGGCGCCGTCGATATCGCGCCCGACCTGGAACTCGATGGTGATCTTGGATTCGCCGTCCTCGGAGGTCGACTCGATGCGCTCGATGCCCTCGACCCCGGCGATGCGATCCTCGATCGGCTGCGTGATGCGGGTCTCGACCACCGACGCCGCCGCGCCCGGATAGACGGTCTCGACCGAGACCACCGGCGGATCGATATCGGGATACTCGCGCAGCGGCAAGCGATCGAAGGCGACCAGCCCGAAGGCGACCAGCAGCAGCGACAGCACACTGGCGAAGACCGGGCGCGTGACGGCGAGATCGGACAGGATCACGGCATCCGCTCCGTATCCTGACCGTTTGCTTCCGCCGGCTGCGCGATGAGTTCGCTCAGCGGTCGGCTGCCATCGTCGATCGCCCGTACCCGCACCGGCTGATCCGCGCGCGCCTTATCCGCACCGTGGGTAATCACGCGCTCGCCCGGCGAGAGGCCAGCGACGATCTCGACCTCGCCGGGGCGCCGCAGCCCGACCCGCACCGAGCGCCGCCGTGCCATCATCCGCCCCTCGGCATCCTCCTCGACCACCAGCAGCGTCTGCTCGCGACCTCGTTGCAGGATCGCCGCCTCCGGCACCATCACCGCCTCGCGCGGATCGCGCAAGAGTTCCACGCGCATCAGCAGGCCGGGCCGTAGCAGGCGCTCTGGATTGTCGATCAACGCGCGCACCTGCACGCTGCGGGTGACGGGATCGACGCGGCTCGACACGCTGGCGACCTCGCCCGCGAAGGTCCGCCCCCCGAGGGCCGACGCTTGCGCCTCGATCGCCAGCCCCGGTACCAGCGACGGCAAGAACAGGCTGGGCACCGGGAAATCGAGCTTCATGACGCGATCTTCATCGAGCGTGGTGATCACATCGCCAGGCTCGACCAGTGCGCCCAGGCTGATGTCACGCAGACCGACCACGCCATCGAACGGCGCCTTGATCAGCCGATCGGCGAGCTGCGACTCGATCGCGGCCAAGGTCGCGCGCGCGGCGCGCAGATCGCGGCGCCGCTCATCGAGCAACGAGGCCGAGGCCGAGCCGCTCGCTTCCAGCGACTTCACCCGCTCATACTGCTGCTCGGCCTCGGCGAGCCTGGCCTGCGCCTCCTCCAGGCGCGCATGCTGCTCGCGACTGGTCATCTCGACCAGGATGTCGCCGGCCGCGACCCGCTGACCATCGTCGAAATGGATCGCCGAGAGGGTCTCGGTGACCGTTGCCGTGATCGTCACCGACTCGTTCGCGCGCAGCGTGCCCAGGGCCTCGACGCGATCGGCGATGGTTTCGGTTCGCGCCTCGCTCAGAATCACCCCAGGCGCTTGCGGCTGATCCGGCTGCGCCCAGGCCCTACCCGCGACCAAGCCCGCGATCAGGCACAGGATGGCTA
>NZ_JBKHDN010000048.1:0-15433 GCF_046541315.1 Halochromatium sp.
GAGCGCCAGGAGACGCTGATCGTCAGTCCGGATGCGAAGGCGCCGGCGGTGGTGCCGGCGGTGGTGCAGGAGAATGAGGTCTCGTCCCGGGTGGCCGACAACCTGTTCTGGATCGGGCGTTATGCCGAGCGCGCCGAGGGGCTGGTGCGCTTGCTGCGCATCGTCATCATCCAGATCAGCGAGCGCAGCAGTCTGGCCGACGAGACCGATGCCGATGGCTGCCTGCGGTTGTTGCTGGCGGCGCTGACGCGGCAGACCCAGAGCTTTCCCGGCTTCGTCGGCGAGGGCGCCGCCGAGCGGCTGGCGCAACCGGTGCCGGAGGTGCTGTCGCTGATCAGCGATCAGACCCGCGCCGGCACGCTGCCGCAGACCCTGCAGGCGCTCGGGCAGGCGGCCTGGTCGGTACGCGAGCGCCTGTCCAACGACACCTGGCGGGTCACCAACGACATCGAGCGCCGGCAACGGCTGCTCACCCAGGCGCCGCCGCGCGGACTCGGCCGGGCCCTGGATCTGCTCGACCCGCTGATCACCTCGCTGGTCGCCTTCTCGGCGCTGACCCACGAGAACATGACCCATAACGAGGGCTGGCATTTCCTCGAGGCCGGCCGGCGGCTGGAGCGGGGTCTGCACACCGCCTCGCTGTTGCGCTCGACGCTGATCAGCGTCAGTCCCGACTTCGGCGAATCGATCCTGGTCGAGGCGGTGCTCGGTGTCACCGATAGCCTGATCACCTATCGGCGGCGCTACCAGGCCGGCACGCGGGTGGGCGCCATGCTGGATCTGGTCTTGCAGGATGAGACGAATCCGCGCGCATTGGCGTACCAGATCGCGCGCTTGTCGCAGCTGGTCGACGAGATGCCCGGCGACAGCCTGTCGACGCGCCGCACGCCGGCCCAACGCATCCTGCTGCGGCTGCTCGCCGAACTGCGCCTGGCCGAGCTGGATCTGCTCGCGCGCCCCAGCGAGGGCGGTCTGCGCCGCGAGGCGCTGGAGGGCTTGCTGGCGAGCGTCGAAACCTCGATCAGCGCCCTCTCCGATGCGATCACCGCGCAATACTTCCGCCATGAGGAACAGCCACATCATCTGATCGGGCAGCGTTCCCAGGCCTCGGGGCAGGACGCGCTCGGAGTGCGCACGACGGCATTCGGTGCCGCGGAACGGGGAGCGAATGGCGGGCGGGCAACCGCATTGGGCGCGCCTGGATTGGGGGCAACGGGAGCGGGCGCGGGCGGATGCCTGCAGGGGGAGGCGCGATGAGGTATCAGGTCACCCATCTGACGCGCTATGGCTACAGCGATCCGGTCTCGCTCTGTCACAGCATCGCCCATCTGAAACCGCGCGAGACGCCTTGCCAGCGCTGCATCGCGGCCAACCTGCGGATCAATCCCTGGCCCTCGGTGGTGCGCGAGCATCGCGACTTCTTCGGTAATCGGGTCAATTATTTCTCGATCCAGCAGTCGCACCTGCAACTGGAGATCAGCGCGAGCGCCGAGATCGAGGTCACGGCGCCACCGCTGCCGGAGCCGGCCGCGACGCAGTCCTGGGAGAAGACGCGCGCGCGCTTGCAGACGCTGCGCGCGGCCGCGGGCGCCTCGGCGCGGCTGTTCGCCTTGCCGTCGCCGGCGGTGCCGCTGGAGCCGCTCGCGGCCGATTACGCGCGCGCGTCGTTCAGCCCGCAACGACCGCTCCTGGAAGCGGCGTTGGATCTGATCGGCCGTATCCACCGCGACTTCGACTACGATCCGACCTCGACCACGGTCGCCACCCCGCTCGCCGAGGTGCTCGCCCAGCGCCGGGGGGTCTGCCAGGACTTCGCCCATCTGGCGATCGCCGCGCTGCGCGGACTCGGCCTGGCGGCGCGTTATGTCAGCGGCTATCTCGAAACCTTGCCGCCGCCCGATCAGCCCAAGCTGCGCGGGGCCGATGCCTCGCATGCCTGGCTGGCGATCTATTGCCCGGAGGCACAGGCGACCGGCGGCTGGGTCGATCTCGATCCGACCAACGATTGCCCGATCGGCGATCAGTACATCACCACGGCGATCGGGCGCGATTATCGGGACGTGACCCCGGTGCGCGGGGTGTTCTATGGCGGTGGCGAGCACAGCCTGGCGGTGTCGGTCGATGTCGATCGGATCGCGTCGGGCTGAGGGACGGGGGCAGGGCTGCGGCAAGCGTCCGAGGGAACGGGCAGGGCCGCGGGATCCTTCGCGGCGCTGACGGCTAGAGCTGCGTCAGCACGAACAGGCCGAGCAGCAGGATGGCGCTGCCGAGCAGCTTGGTGCGGGTGCCGCCCTCGGCGAAGAACCAGCGCCCGATCAGCACCGAGAACATCCCGGCGGCGCGCTTCACCGCCATCGCATAGCTCGCGAGGGTCAGGCTGAGGGCGATCTGATCGGCGATGCGCATGAGCGCGAAGAGCAGCCCGAGCAGCAGCAAAGGCTTGGTCTGGCGGGCCAGATCCGGTGGCAAGACCTCGCGATAGAAGCGCCGATCCTGGAGGCTGAACAGCGTGAACAGGACGATGGGATTGACCACCGCGACCACCACCGCGAACGAGAGCGGGTCGGACCGCTCGATGCCGATGCGCCCGAGGGTGGAGGCGGCGGCGAAGCAGCCGGTTGCCATGAGCGTGAAGGCGCTGCCCGGATTAGTGAACAGGCGCAGCAGCGGTTGCTGCCAGTCCTGCTCGCCGCCGCTGAGGGCGAGCACATAGCTGCCGATGATCAGCAAGCCGATGCCAGCGAAGCCGAGGGGACCGGGCAGGGCATCGGTGAGCAGCCATTCGAGGATGATGACGAACGCCGGTGTCAGCGTCAGGATCGGCCCCACCAGGGAGATTTCGCTGCGCTTGATGGCGATGTTCAACGACCAGCCGCCCAGGCCGGAGAGGAGTCCGCCTAGGAGCACGGCGCCGAGATAGACCGGGTCGTCGAGCGGGAATTGGCGATACCAGATCGTCAATGGCAGGGTCACCAACAGACTGGCGAGGTTGACATAGAGCGTGAGCGCGCGCGCCGACAGGCTCAGGCTCAGGTGTTTGGTGACCGCGAGCCGCGAGGCATGGAAGAACGCCGACAGCAGCGAGAACAGGATCCACAGATGGGCATGGGCGGCGAAGTCCATGGCGAGCGTCCTACCGAGACCAACCCGTGGCGAGGTCGTGCAAAGCGTGGCGGTTATAGGCCGCGAAGCGGCGTTGGAAGTCCGCGCGCTGGCGCCAATCGGCGTCCGTGAAACAGCCCTGGGAACGCAGCACGCGAACGCTCGGGATGCCGGGAAACGAGAACAGCCCGGCCCCGCCGATGCCGGACAGGAGCTTGACCTGAAGACTCAGCAACAGCGGCCCATCGCTGCTCGGGCTCGGATGGCCGCGCGCATCCATGGGGCTGAGGGTCAGGCTATAGCAGGGTTGGTTCAGGGTCATGCAGTGCATGCGCCGAGCCGGCGCGGCGCGGCGTAGGGCTTGGGCGACCGGGTCGGGAAGGTCACGCAGGCCGTGGGCGAGCGCGAGCAGGCCGGCGTTGCTCGCGGCACTCAGACCGAGTTGGTCGAGCTGTTCGGCGATGCGCGCGCTCGGCAGGAGCCGATGCCGTTGCCAGGGTGCCGGCGGCTGCGTGGCGCCGGTGAACGCCTGCAGCAGCAGGGTCGCGGTTTCGGCGAGACGGCGATGCAGGCTGCGAATGTACCGCTCGAAGGCCGCTGTCGCCAGCACATCCCAGTGTTCGATCTGTAGCAAACATCCGAGCGGCCGCTGACCGGCGCAGGTCGCGGCTGGATCGGGCGGCAGCAGGGTGATGCCCGTGCGCGCGAGATCGGCCAAACGCTCGTACAAGAGCGTCGGGCCGAGAAAGCTGAGCGGATCGAGACATTGACGCATCAGCATCGGGTCGCGCTGATCGGCGAAGCGCTCGACCTGTTGCAAGGGCTGCAATTCACAGGCCCGCCAGTAGATCAGGTGCAGATGAAACTGCTTCAGCGCCTGTACGCTCTCGCGATCATGGGTGTGGGGATCGCAGTTGAGCGCCAACTGCAACCAGCCGCCATCGAGGTCGAACGCGCGCCGGATCTCGGGGCTGGCGACGAAGCGGCGGAAGTTCGCCGCCGTCTGCCAGAGGACGCGGCCGGTGGCGGGCGCTACCGCGCTGGCATCGGCCTTCGCCGGTTGCTCCGCGCTCGGTGACGAGACCTCGCTCAGCATCAGATCGAACAGGGCATGCGGCGCGGCCTTGTCGATCAAGGCGAGGCGATCGCTGGGAGGGGCGTGTTGCCCGCGACCCGCTTCGGGTCTGGCACCGAGATCGGCACCGGGGCTGACTCCAGGATCGACTCCGAGCCTGGCCCCAGGGTCGGCTTTGGCGCTGGCTCCAGGCGCGCCGCCATCCGCGCGCGGGATTGTCAGGGTTTGAATGCAACGACGCTGGAAGCGCGCCATTGGCGTGCTGCCGTACCGCTCTTGCGCGCTCAGCGCAAAGGCCGGCGGTGGCCCCGGGATGCGTAACCGATGCCAGGCCACCGGCATGTGGCCGATCTCGGCCGGCATCAGCGGCGCGAAGGGGTCCGCGCGGTGTCGCAGTCGTTGTCGAGGCCGGTGTCGAGACAAGGCTCAGTCGCGACCCGTCGCGTTGCGCGCGAACTGGGGCGCTTGGCGCTGAAGGTCGCGCACGGCCTCCGAGAGCAGCCGCCCGCTCAGACGATTGAAGGCGCGCACCATCGCCTCGGGGGTGCTCGACCGGGTGGGCTCGGTGCCGCTGTAGGCCTGCGAAAAGCGGGTGGCGCGGTCGTCGCCGGCGATCAGCGTGAGATTCAATGCCAGGCTCACCGAGGGCGGGTCGGCGGTGGGCCGATGTTCCAGGCGCGTGAGTTCCCCGTTGAGCATGAAGTCGGCCCGCGCCCGGTCGGCGATCGCGACCGTGTAGGCAAAGGTGTCCGCCGCGCGTAACGCGGAGATCAACGCCTCGGCGAGCGCCTGCCCGGGCACCGCCTCCCAGAGGAAGTCGTCATAGCGCTGCACCTGTAGCGGCTCCTCGGCGGTGCGAAAGACGATCTGGGTTCCGCCCAGGAAACCGCGCGATCCCAGAGGCGTCACCAGCAGGGTGCCGGGGATGCTCCGGGCGCTTGGCGTGACGCTGATCTCGGGCTGCAGGCTGTAGAACTGCTCGCGCACTGGCGGTCCCGAGCCGCCACAGCCGCCGAGCATCAGCAGTAACAGACAGAGGCCGCCAATACAGACCGATCCGGCTGGCCTAACCGAATCGGCTGGCTCGGCTGAATCGGCACTAAGAAAGCGCGCGCGCGGAGGGCGGGGCGGTGGCAATCGCCGCCGGCCGAGGATGCCGATCAACGCTCGAACCATGGGGCTTGATCCTCCTGCTCGCGGCCACGCAGCAGCGAGGTGGGTTGCTCGCGCAGCTCGCGCGCGAGCGCCGACAGGTTACGCGAGGCGTTCTCGATGTTGGCCAGGATCGGCGTCAGGGTCGCCGACAGCTCTTGCAACACATATTGCACATCGTCGAGCGAGCCCTCGACATTCGGGCGGCTGGTCTCGACCAGGCCGCGGAGTTCGTCGGCGAGCGCGCCGTAGCGGGCGACCGCCGCTTGGATATCGTCGGTGCGCGCCGGCAGGGTCGAGGATACGGTGGCCAGATTGTCGGAGAGGCGCTGCACGGTACTCAGGATCGTTTGGATCTGTTGCGGGTCGATACTCTGCTCGATGTCGGCGCTCAGCTGGACCAGGTTATCCAGCACCGAGCCCAGCCCCTGCCCGAGATCGGCCCCGAGTTCGCCATCCTCGGCCTGCTCGCCGAACATCGCCAAGAGGCCCTGAAGACGTTCTTGCAGCCGGATCAGCGCCGGGCGAATGCTCTCGTCGAGGGTCTGTTGCGCCTGCGCCAGCGCGGCGGTGATCTGCATCCCCAGATCGGGCGCGCGCTCAATCGTCGGGATGGCGCTGTCAGGACTCAGGGTCGCGGCCGAGGTTCCCGGAACGATACGGATGATATTGCCCTGCAACAAGCCAGCCGAGGCCAATTGGGCGACGCTGTCGGCGGGCACCGGCCAGGCCTGCTGAATGTTCAGCATCACGCGGAAACAGGGCAGGTCGGGCGCGCGCTCGGCGCTTGGTTGCGGGCAATCGTCGCGGTCGGGGTCGTGCTGGAAGACCGGTTCCAAGGCGCGCACTTGGCCGATCGTGAAGCCTTCCTGCATCACCTCGATGCCGCTATCGAGCCCATCCGCATCGAGGAAGTAGGCGCGCAGGCTGTAACCGCCGAACAAACCGGGGACGAGCAGCAGCAGGATCGCGACGACCACGCCGGCCATCAAGAGCACGAAGAGCCCGGCCAGCGTCAGGTCGCGATGCCGGTCGTGGGCCTGACGCTTGCCAGGCGCGCCCAGCTCGGGCGGGGAATAGAGACGGTTTAACCTACTCATGCTGGTGATCAGCCTACAATCGACCGCTAAGGATGTCCTTCAAAGATCGTGCGCAGCTCGAGATCGTCGCGCCAGCGAGATTCCAAGCCAACGCGGGTGCCGGCGAACAGGAGCCGGCCGCGATCCATCACCGCCACCCGATCCTCGGGGCCGATGATCTCCAACATCCTGTTATCGGTGGCGATGAGGCTCAATCCCCGGCTGGCGCGCTGCACCTGCAAGATCGCCAGGATCTCGCGCAGCGCCGGTTGGTCGAGACCGTCGCTGAGGCCATCGCAGATCAACAGCTCGGGCTGATTGATCAGGGCGCGCGCCAACTCGACCCGGCGTTGCTGCCCGAGCGACAGCGCGCGTGGAAACTGATGCTCCATGCCATCGAGCTGCAACTGAGTGATCGCCAGTCGGGCGGCGCGGGCGAGACGCGCGCGGGTGTTCGCTTGCGCGCGCATCGGCAATAACAGATTCTCCAGCACCGTCAACTCATCGAGGAGTGAACCGCCTTGCAACACAACGCCGAGGCGACCGCGCAAGCGATTCATGCGCGTATCGTTCAAATGCGCCAAATCCTGCCCGAACAAGCGCACCGATCCTGCCGAGGGATGATCCAGGCCGAGCAGGAGCCGCAGCGTGAGGCTCTTGCCGGCCCCGTTCGGACCGATCAGCAGCAGCGCATCGCCTTGGTCGACCCTGAGCGAGAGATCGCTGAGCGCGCAGTGGCCTTTGACGTGCTGGAAGACCTGGTGTAACTCGGCCAGGGGAGCATTGGCCGAGTGCGGCTCGTTAGCCGAGGGAGCACCGGCTGGGGAGAGGCTGGCTGGCGTCGACTGGGCGGCTGTCCGATTCATGGCATCCACCTTCAGGGCGCCAGCACGAAGGCGAGGTCGATGAGCAGGATCGCGGTGACGGCGCCGATCATGGTATCGGTCGCGGCTTGGCTGACGCCGGCCACGTCACGCCCGGCGGCGATGCCGTTGGCGGTGGCGACCAGGGCGATCACGAGCGCGAAGATCAGCGGCTTAGCGAGCGCTTCGAGCAGATCGCTCGGCGACAGCGCTTGGCGCAGCGCCTCGTTGAAGAGGTAGAGCGGAACATCGGCCATCGCCAGCAGCCAGAGCAGCGCCGCGCTCAGCGCCACCAGCGTGCCCCAGACACTGAGCGCGAAGGACATCGCGAGCATCGCCGGCAGCACCGGCCCGGTGGTGAACTGGATCGGATTCATGCCGCTCACCAACAGTCCATCGACCTTGCCGCTGGCGATCAGGGTGGCCTGACGGGCGGCAAGCGCCACGCCGGCCCGGCCCGCGACCAAGACGCCGACCAGCAGCGGGATCAACTCCATCACCACCGCGTAGATCACCGGCACCAGGATCAGCCCGGGCAGATCGATCTCGGCGAGCAGCCGCGCCGCTTGATGGCCAAGGATGACGCCGGCGGCGACGGCGATCAGCGTCAATGCCGGCAACACCGAGAGTCCCGCCTGGCGCAAGGCGCGCGCGAGCGCCGGCAGATCGAGCTGCGCGCGGCCGAGCAGGATGTTGAGGTAAAGCTGCAAGCACAGCAGAAGCGTGACCGCCGCCAGCCCCAGGCGTTCCAGCGCGTTCAGGCGCGTGCGGCTGTTGCTGGTCTTGTTCATCCGAGTCGGGCTCATGACCAGCATCTTACCGCCTCACTCGGCAGTCTCGGCAAGATGTGTCACTTCATCGACCCCAAGCCCGACTGCGTCTTCATGGCCCTGCTTGGGACTGAAACCCACCGCGCGCGGCTGATCCATCGCCTCAACGCCATGCCGAGGCTAGAAAGCTTCGCCTCATCTTGCGCAAGCGAATTCAGCGGCACGACTGCTATGCTCAGACACACCGCAACCGTATTCGCACCCGCACCCGCAACAGCAACAGCAACAGCAACAGGCGCGCCCCATGCACTTTCCCTACGGCCTCAGCGATTTTGGCAAACTGCGCGAGCAGGAGTATTGGTACCTCGACCGCACCGACCGCATCCCTGCCCTGGAGGCCGCTGGCGATCAGTTGATCTTCCTGCGCCCGCGCCGCTTCGGCAAAAGCCTGCTCTTGTCGATGCTCGAGCACTACTACGATCTCAACCGCGCCGAGCAGTTCGCGGCGCTGTTCGGCAACCTCGCCATCGGCCGCGAGCCGACCCCGCTGCACAATCAATACTTCGTGCTCAAATGGGACTTCTCCTTGATTCCCGCCCATGGCGAGATCGCCGACATCGAGGACGCGGTGCATCGGCATATCAATGATCGCATCACTGCCTTCCAGCACCGCTATGCCTCGCAGCTACCCCGACCGATCAGCATCACGCCAGAGCACGCCATCTCTTCCTGGGAGTCGCTGCTCAGCACCCTCTCGCAAACCCCGCACAAGCTCTACCTGCTGATCGACGAGTACGACAATTTCGCCAACGAAGTACTGATGGCCGCGCGCCCTGGCAGCCAGGATCGCTACCAGACCCTGCTGCAGGGCGAGGGGCTGCTGAAGACGGTGTTCAAATCGGTCAAGGCCGCTGCCGGCGGGCTGGGGCTGGACCGGGTGTTCATCACCGGCGTCTCGCCAGTGGTCATGAGCGATATGACCAGCGGTTACAACGTCGGCGAAGACATCTACCTGCTGCCCCAGTTCAACGATCTCTGCGGCTTCACCGAGGCCGAAGTCGCGACTGTGCTCAGCCAACTGGCCGAGGAGGGCGGGGAGGGCGGCGATTGGACCGCCCCCGCCGCGCTCGAGACCATGCGCACCTTCTACAATGGCTATCGTTTCAGCGAAGCCGCTGAAGAAGGCCTCTACAACCCCACCCTCAGCCTCTACTTCTTCAAGGCCCTTGCCACCCAGGGCCAGTACCCCCGCCGCATGCTCGACGAAAACCTGGCCATGGACCGCAACAAGCTGATGTACATCACCCAGTTGCCCCAAGGCGAAGACCTGCTGATCGAGGCCCTCAGCGGCGATGACCGCATCCTGATCCCCGAGCTGGTGCAGCGCTTCGGCGTCGCCGATGTGCTCGCGGCGGTCAAGGATCAGCCGTTCATGGCCTCGTTGCTGTACTTCTTCGGCATCTTGACCCTGGCCGGCGAGGGCACACTTGCCAAGCTGATCTTGCGCATTCCCAACCTGGTCGCCCGCGGGCTCTATGTCGAGCGTCTGCGCGAGCGTTGGCTGCCGGCCCCCGAGATCCGCAGCCAAGCCCGCAGCGCCAGCGAAGCGCTCTACCTGACGGGCGATCTGACGCCGCTCTGCGATTTGATCGAACAGAGCTACTTCCGCGTGCTCTCCAACCGCGACTATCGCTGGAGCAATGAGCTGCTGGTCAAGTTCGCCTTCCTGACCCTACTCTTTGATGACCGGCTCTACATGGCCGTCTCCGAATTGGAGACCGAGCGCGGCTATGCGGATCTCGCGCTCATCGTGCGCCCGGACAAGCGCCGCTTTCAGGCGCTCGATCTGCTGCTGGAGTTCAAATACCTGGGCCTGAAGGAGCTTGGCCTCAACGGCGAGCAGGTCCGCGAGCTGCCGCGCGAGGCGCTCGCCGAGCGCCCAGCCGTGAAAGCCAAGCTCGATGAAGCCGAGGCCCAGGCGCGTGACTACGGCGGCACACTGATCGAACGTCATGGCTTGAAGGATCTGCGCGCCTTTGCGGTAGTTGCGCTGGGGGTGGAGCGGGTGCTGTGGCGGGCGCTCTGAGTAGGCGCGTGCAGCGGGCTTCGCTGCTAGACTGCGCCCATGTGCCACCTCATCGACCTTCAAGATCGACTGCGTCTTCAAGGCCCTACTCGGCTAGGGCTGGGCCGATCTCTACGGTCCCCCGCTCAACAGTGGCGAGTCCTCCACCCAGCTCAAGCCCACCGCTGCGATCTGGCGGCTCGCCGCCGATCCGCTGGCCGACCGTGATGCCTCTCTGCACGACTGCCGTCTGCGCGATGGCCAGGGCGGCCTTGACCAAGCCTTGGTCCGCCAGATGCCGCATCAGCTCCGGGAACCGATCCTAGTGACGACATTCATCCATCCGCTGTGCGGCGCCTGGCAGCAGCGCGACCAGGAAGACGACGGCAAGCAGGAAGACGGCGCCAAGCACCAGGATCAGCGCGAGTTGGCTCGTGGCGATCGAGAGACCCGCGAGGATCGCGATCATCCCGAGCAGCAGGCCTGCGGCAAGCATCAGGCCCGAGAGGATGACGGCAGAACGCATGGTGCGACAATTGAACGACATGACCGGACTCCATTCTGTTAGTGAATAAGCAAATACTAATACATGGTCGCGGAACTGTCCAGGTCGCCGCGCCTTGTTTGCGAGCGCGATCACGCCGCGACCGCAACAGCCTGCCCGGCGTCGTCGCTCGCGGATGATTGCCAGCCTCGACCCGCTCCCTTAACCTTCCCTGTCCACTCCATCGCTTCAGTCTTCTGGCATCGAGATTCCTCCATGGCGAACGATACGAATGTAACTTGGCACGATCACCGGGTCTCGCGCGAGGAGCGCGAGCGCTTGCATGGCCATCGTGGCTGCGTGATCTGGTTTACCGGCCTGAGTGGCTCTGGCAAGAGCACCATCGCTAATGTGGTGGATCATATGCTCGCGGCCCGGGGCGTGAAAAGCTCGGTGCTCGATGGCGACAATGTGCGCCATGGGCTCAATGCCGGCCCCGGCATGCTGCGGGAGACCCATGGCGAGGCCTATGCCGAGCGTTTCGGCTTAGGATTTTCCGCTGTCGATCGGGAAGAAAACATTCGTCGCATCGGTGCCGTCGCGCAACTGTTCTGCGAATCCGGCACCATTGCGCTGACCGCCTTCATCAGCCCTTATCGCTTGGATCGCGATCGCGTGCGGGCAACGATGCGCGCGGGCGACTTCATCGAGGTGTTCGTGGATACGCCCCTCGAAATCTGTGAACGGCGTGACCCCAAGGGCCTGTACAAAAAGGCGCGCGCGGGGGAGATCAAGCATTTCACGGGCATCGACGATCCTTACGAAGCGCCAGAGAACCCGGAACTCGTCGTCCATGCGGGCGAGGGGACGCCGGAAGCGCTCGCCATCGAGGTCATCGATCACCTCGTGCAACGTGGAATCCTGCCCGCCACCGATTGACAGCGGCCGGCTGGATCGAGCGGGGCCGTTGGACCGGTTCCCAAGGTCGTCGATGCCGCGAATTCCATCATGCCATGGCACCGATGCCGTCTTATCGCCGCTCGACCTGAGCGCCGGACGATACTCGCCCACAAGCCTGGATCCAACGCAATGGCCGTATCCGCAAGTCTGGGCGAATGGCGACAGGACTGATATTTACAAGAGATGTCCAGGCGGCTTTTCCTTGCGGTGGCTTGACAGCCTCGCTCCGCCGGGATAGCTTCCTCATTGCTGTCTCGCGCATACGCCGAGCTGGCCTTCCAAGCAAAGAGGTGATCGATGAGCGAACAAAAGAAAACGCGCCCGAAGGTTCCCGACGGCCACAGCCGATTTTGTCTGACCCGTCAGATGCCGCCCAATGAAAAGGGGTATGTCGGATACGAGGTGATTTGGGAACAGTTTCAGAAAGAGGTCGAGTATCAGACCCCAAAGAAACCCTGAGACGCCTGAGCACGGCGGCCGGGTGAACCGCCACGTTCGCCAGGCCGCGCGTTTGCGGGGTCAAAGCCGTGACAGATGATCGGAAATGCTATCTGCTGGCTTCGGGAAACCTGACCAAGACGGGATCACCAGGGTATCGAACGTGAAACTGACAGTGGCGAGCGCGCAATTCGACGAACAGC
The DNA here is from genome assembly GCF_046541315.1 of Halochromatium sp. GTDB lineage: Bacteria > Pseudomonadota > Gammaproteobacteria > Chromatiales > Chromatiaceae > Lamprobacter. The sequence goes on from NZ_JBKHDN010000048.1 coordinate 12,192, forward strand.
AGGCGCTATTCGTCGCCGAAATCGTCGAACGAATCAAGCTCAAGCTCCAAGAAGGGGGCGTCGAGCAGGATCAGCTAGAAGACCTGACGGCCAGTATCGCATTGAGCATCGCCGGCATTATTGATGATGTCGCGGGGGTCGAGGTCGAGGGTGTCGAGGTGCATCCCTATTTGACCTTCCGCACCGAGTCCGACGAACTCATTCATTGCGGCGAAAACGCCAATACCTACGAACACGTCTATGGCGCGATGCGGAAGCTGTTTCCCGCTTAGGCGATTTCTGTCAAAGCTCATACCGCCTTGCTGGTCTTTTCGCTCGCCTTCTTCGTCGCGGCGCCGGTCACAGAGCCCGGCGATGCTCCCGGCGATGCTCCTCGAAGGCAAACGAAAATCCTGCGCAATTCGACATGAGCTTTTCCGGCAATCGCCTTAGCGATTGCCCCAATCGCTCGCGGACTGGGCCGAGGCGATGAGATCGGGTCGGGATCGCCGCGGATTATGATCAGAGGGGTCGGGTTGGGAGTCCGCCGGTGTCCGGGCCGCTGTCCACCTTGCCGCCCGCGCGGATCTCCTCATCGGTCGCATCGCGCACGCTGAGGATCTCAAGCTCGAAGACGACCTGTCGGCCGCACAGCGGATTGTTGCCATCGATGGTCAGCGTCCTGTCGTCCATTCGGGTGACGAAGAAGCGCTTGGTTTGGCCCTTGTCGTTCTCCATCAGGATCTCGGTGCCGACTTCTCGGTATTCGACCGGGACGTTCTCGATCCGGTCGGTGATGACCAGGGACTCGTCTCGGGGACCGTAGAGATCGGTGCAATCGATCGGGATCTTGATCGTCTCTCCCGCCGACCGTCCCGCGAGTTCCGCCATCACTTGTGGCGCCAGCACCTCGTTACGACCCTGGACGTATCCCAGCGGGAATTCCACCGCCGTCAGGACGTCGCCGCTTTTCCGATCGACGACCCGATAGGTGAGTTCGACAAACTTGTTGTCCTCGATGGTGTGTCTGTTAGTCCGTTGCATGGCGTCAGAAGATCGAAGCGGCAAAGATCTTCACCTCTCCCTTCTCGTAGCCGAGGACCATGCGTCCTAGCCACTCGCCTTCTCGTGTTTGGCTCCGCACGCGGTAGAGGGCCGTGACATGCTCGCCACGCCTGATCAGGCCAAGAAAGTCCCTCTCCTCGACCAGGTTTCGCGCCAGCTCGCTGTGCGCAAACTGATGACCCAGTTCCACCTCGTTCAGGCCAAGTAATAGGCCATACGAGAACTTCTTGATGAAATTGCCGTAATCGCCCTCGTTGGAATACTTGATCAGCTCATCCCACATGGGATGCGCGATCTCAAGTAGCTCTTCGTCGGTCAAATCGTTGATATTCATTCACGGGGATTTCTGTACAGGAACGGCGCGGGGCCCGCTACTCGCGGGCCCCGCGCCTTCAGAGGCGCCTCGTCCTAGGCATCGACCAGGTGATAACAGGGCGCCTTTTCCATGGTGTATTCACCGGTCTCTGGATCGCGGCGCGATACCGTCAGCACATGCCAGTTGTCGTCGTCCACCTTCATGTGGTCACCGCGATAGTAGTAGCCCGGCCAACGGGTCTCCTCGCGGAACAGGGTGTGCTGAAAGACCGCTTCGGCGGTCATATGGCGGTGCTTCAGTTCCCATGCCCGCAGGAGTTCGTGGATATTCTCCGCGGCCAGCTTCTCGAGGTCCTCTTCCATGACCTTCATCTTCTTCAAGCCGATGTTCAGCAGCTTGTCGTTGGTCATATAACCGACCGTCACGCCGCCGCAGTACTCGTCCATCAGCTTCTGCAGCCGATCAAGGCCCTGGCGTGGGTTGATGTAGTTCGGGTTGACCGATCCGGCCGTGATCTCATTGCGATAGATCCTGTAGTGCTCCATCGGCCGATAGATCTCTTCCTTGCGACGGTTGATCTGCTCATCCGAGACGACGATGCCTTCGGCCTTGCCGTCATCGATGTACTGGCAGGCCGCCTTGGCCGCGAGGCGACCCTCGGTGAAGGAGCCGGAAGAGAAGGCGTGCGGCGTGCCGCCGACGGCGTCGCCGGCACCGAAGAGACCCTCGACCGTGGTCATGCGGTTGTAGCCCCAGAAGTACTCTGGCGGCGAGACATCCTCGGGACCCGAGCACCAGGCGCCGCAGCCGGTCGCGTGAGAACCCATGACATAGGGCTCGGAGGTCGTCAGCTCCGGATTCTCATTCTTGGGATCGACATCGGTGGCCGCCCATAGAACCGCCTGTCCGATGGTCATGCCGAGGAAGTTGTGCCAGCCGATCTCTTCGAGATGCGGGTCCTGGAACGCCTCCATGGTCACCATGTGGATCGGTCCGCGACCGGCGTTGACCTCGTTGATCAGCGCATGGTTGCGCAGACAGGTCGGAATCGGGCGATGGGTTAGGTGTGACGCCTCGATGTCCAGATAGCGCTTGCCGACCATCTCCTCGAGCGCCGGGAACCACTTGGACTCGTATTCCTCGCCATAGCCGTTCTGGGTGTAGGTCTTGAGGTGCAGGAAGTAGGCACCGACCGGGCCGTAACCGTCCTTGAAGCGGGCCAGCACGATGCGGTTCTCCATCTGGGTCATCTTCGCGCCGGCGCCTATCATCAGGCCATACGCGGAGCCGGACGACCAAGGCGCGTACCAAACGCGGCCGGCGCCCTCGCCAACCGAGCGCGGCTTGAAGATGTTGGAGGCGCCACCGGCGCCGCAGATCACGGTCTTCGATTTGAAGACATGGTAGTTGCCGGTGCGCACATTGAAGCCAACCGCCCCGGCCACGCGGTTCGCGTTGCTTTCATCCATCAGCAGATGGGTGACGCAGATGCGGTTGAAGACCTTGTCGGCCGACTTTTTCGCCGCATCGGCGACGATCGGCTTATAGGACTCGCCGTGAATCATGATCTGCCAGCGGCCTTCCCGCTGATAGGCGCCGGTCTTCGGGTCGCGCATCAGGGGCAGGCCCCATTCCTCGAATTGATGCACGGTCGAGTCGACGTGACGGGCCATGTCGAACAGCAGGTCCTCGCGGACCATCCCCATCAGATCGATACGCGCGTAACGGACGTGATCTTCCGGGTTGTTTTCCCCGAAACGGGTTCCCATGTAGCAATTGATCGCGTACAGGCCCTGCGAGACGGCGCCGGAACGCATGATGTTGGCCTTTTCGGCGATGACGATCTTCTTGTCCTGGCCCCAATAGCGGGCCTCGAACGCGG
>NZ_JBKHDN010000049.1:0-15431 GCF_046541315.1 Halochromatium sp.
AGACATCGGACTCCCATGCCCAACCATCCTCTCAGCCTGTGCGAGGAATGCGATCTGCTCCAGCGCAGTCCCCCGCTGCCGCCGCGCGGTTCGTCGCGTTGCCTGCGCTGTGGCCATCGGCTGCATCGGCATCGGCCGGCAAGCCTGGATCGCACCCTGGCCTTCGCGCTCACCGGGCTGATCCTGTTCGTCGTCGCCAACAGCTTTCCGTTTTTATCGTTCGAGATGCAGGGACAGCACACCGAGACGACGCTGTTCAGCGGTGTCGCCGAGCTCGCCGAACAGGGCAAGGCCGAGGTGGCGGCAGTGGTGTTCTTCACCGCGATCCTGGCGCCGGCTTTGCAGTTGCTGCTGTTGCTGATCGTGTTGGCGCCGTTGCGGCTCGGGCGCGGCCTGCCGCCCGGCTATCCGACGCTGTTCCGCTGGTTCAAGACCATGCTGCCCTGGGGCATGATGGATGTGTTCCTGATCGGCATCCTGGTGTCGGTGGTCAAGCTCGCGGACATGGCGACCATCGTCCCGGGGACCTCGTTGTTCGCCTTCGTGCTGTTGATCTTCGCGCTGGCGGCGGCGCAGGCGGCGCTCGATCCGGAGATCGTCTGGGAGCGGGTGCCGCTGCCGGCGCGGGTGCGGCGGCCGCCGCAGGCGGGTGAGCGCGTGCTCGGCTGCACGGTCTGCGAACTGGTGGTGCCGGAGCGGGAGGCGCTCCGCGACCAGGGTCTGGGCGCGCAAGTCGAGGCGAGTCTGGAGAGCGCGCTGGCGGTGCCCGTCGGCGACGCCCACCGGCGCTGTCCGCGCTGCGGTCACATCCTGCACCGGCGCAAGCCGAAAAGCCTCCAGCGCACCTGGGCGCTGGTGCTGGCGGCGCTTGTGTTCTATGTGCCGGCCAATGTCTTGCCGGTGATGACGGTGACCAGCCTCGGGCAGACACAATCGGATACCATCCTCAGCGGCGTCGTCTTCCTCATCGAGCATGGCATGCTGCCCTTGGCCGCCATCCTCTTCATTGCCAGTGTCTTCGTGCCGCTGTTGAAACTCTTGATCCTGATCTTTTTGCTGCTCTCGGTGCAGTGGCGCTCGCGCTGGCGTCCGCGTGACCGCACCCGGCTCTATCGCATCACCGAGGCCATCGGCCGCTGGTCGATGGTCGATGTCTATGTGGTGACCATCCTGGTCGCCTTGGTCCATCTCGGCAATCTCGCCAGCATCCAGGCCGAGGCCGGCGCGGTGTTCTTCTGCGCGGTGGTGATCCTGACCATGTTCGCGGCGATGAGCTTCGACCCGCGCCTGATCTGGGATGCCGCCGCCGAGACCGGACCGGCGCCGAATCGCGCCCCGGCCCTGCCCAAGGCGCCTTCCAAGGCAGCACCCAAGGCGCCACGAGCACACAGCGAGGCCGTTGTCGATGTCGGCTGAATCCGACCAATCCGACGCAAACCAGGTCGCCGAGACGTGGGACAGCGGCCTGCCGATGCCCGATGCCCCGTTACCCGAGGCGCGCGTGGTCAAGGCCGATCGGCTGTCGTTGGTCTGGCTGCTGCCGCTCCTGGCGCTGGCGGTCGGCGGCTGGCTGGCCTACAAGACCTGGTCCGAACAGGGGCCGACCATCACCATCGGTTTCAAGAGCGCGGCCGGACTCCAGGCGGGCAAGACCAAGGTCAAGTTCAACGATGTCGAGATCGGTCGGGTGACGACGATCAGCCTCAGTGACGACCTCGACGGCGTCGTCGTCAAGGCGGAGCTGACCCGCGATTCGGAACGCTATCTCACCGAGCGGACCCGCTTCTGGGTGGCGCGCCCGCGCGTTACCGCCAGTCATGTCTCCGGCTTGGAGACCTTGCTCTCGGGCGCCTATATCGCCATCGATCCGGTCACCGAGGGCAAGCCGGCGCGCGACTTCCAGGGCCTGACCGATCCGCCGGTGATCGCCACCAATGAGCCGGGCACGCGCTTTCGGCTGCGCTCGCCGACGCTCGGCTCGTTGAATCTGGGCTCGCCGGTCTATTTTCGCCACATCCAGGTCGGTCAGGTGGTGAACTACGAACTCGATCCGGATGGCAACGCCGTCACCATCGATGTCTTCGTCACCCAGCCGCATGATCGCCTGGTCTTCGTCAACACCCGTTTCTGGAACACCAGCGGGATCGATGTCAGCCTCTCCGCCGATGGGATCAGTGTCGATACCGAATCCTTGCTGGCGTTGGTGCTCGGCGGGATCGCCTTCGATACCCCGGACATGATCGACGCCAAGGGCGCGCCGGCCACCGCCGATCAGTTCTTCCCGCTCTACCCGAACCGGCGGGCGGCGCATGAGCGCATCTACCTTAAAAAGCAGCGCTATCTGATGGTGTTCTCGGGCTCGGTGCGCGGACTCAGCGTCGGCGCGCCGGTGTTGCTGCATGGGATCCAGATCGGCAAGGTGCTCGATATCCAGTTGCGCTTCGACCCCGATGAACTGGACTTCTCGATCCCGGTGCTGATCGAGATCGAGCCCGAGCGCATCAGCGTCGACGAGGGCGTCGAGCGGACCCTGGTCAACGATCCCAATCTGCTGAATCAGCTCGTCGCCAGCGGCCTGCGCGGACAGTTGAAGACCGGCAGCCTGCTCACCGGACAGCTCTATGTGGATCTGGATTTCCATCCCGACGCGCCGAGCGCGAGTCTGGAACAGCGCAATGGCTATACGGTCTTGCCGACGCGACCGGCGCCGATCGCGGAGGTGACGACCAAGGTCAAGAACATCCTCACCGAGATCGAGGCCCTGCCGCTGACGCAGATCGGCGCTGATCTCAGCGGCATCCTCGCCAGTACGCGCGAACTGGTCGATGCCGAGGCGACCCAACAGACGCTCGCCGACCTCGAGCGCACGATCGCCGATCTGCGCTCGGTGTCCGGCCAACTCGACGCCACGCTGGCGCCCGAGCTGGACAGGGTGCTGCGCCAGGCCGGGCAGACGCTGGTCAGCGTCAACGGCCTGATCGGTCCCGATGGTCCCCTCAGTGGCGAGACCTTGCGTACAATGCGCGAACTCAGCGCGGCAGCGCGCTCGATTCGCACCTTTGCGGATTACCTGGATCGACATCCGGAGGCCCTGATTCAGGGCAAGGGAGGAAGACAACGATGATCGACGGACTCAGACGGCCGGTGCTGACGATCCTGATGCTCGCGCTGCTGAGCGCCTGCGCCACCTCGCCATCGTCGCGCTTCTACACCTTGACGCCCTTGCCCGAGGCCGCAGGGCGCGGCGCGGATATCCGTGGCGGCGACCTGGCGATCGGCATCGGTCCGGTGGTGTTTCCGCAGTTCCTCGATCGCCCGCAGCTGGTCGTGCGCGATGGCTCCAATCGGCTGGAGCTGGAGGAATTCAACCGCTGGGGCGGCACCCTGCAGGACGACTTTTTGCGCGTCTGGGGCGAGAACCTGGGATATCTGCTCAACACCAGCCGCATCCTCATCTTGCCGTCCGAGGCGCGCCTGCCACTGGATTTTCGCATCACCGCCGAGGTGGTGAGCTTTGAGGGCCGCCGGGGCGACGAGGCCACGCTCAAGGTGCGCTGGGCGGTGATGGACCAGCGCCTCGAGCAATCCCTGGTCGCGCGTGAAGATCTGTATCGTTGCCCCGTCGCGTCGGCGCCGCGTCAGAACCAATCCCCGTCCGGGCCCGCTGCGGGCATGATGGCTGCCGCCGATGCGTCGGAGGCCATGGTGGCCGCGATGAGCCGCTGTCTCGGCCGGTTCAGCCAGGATGTGGCCGAGGCTCTGCGCCAACTGCCAAAGCCACGGCCACCGGAGCCAGATTTCTTTTAGCGGAATGCGGTCATTCGCGGAGGATACAGATGAGTCGGATCCCCTCGCAATTCGGGGCGCGTCACAGGCGCGCGCATGACCTCCCGGAGGTCGGCGAGGCGGCCGCCTCCAGCCCGACCTGGCCGAGATGGCAAGGCCGGCGGCACAGTCGCCGACTCGGGCGGGCCTCCGCGCTCGTCGCCAGCGCGCTGCTGTGCATGGTGACGACGATCGCCGTTGCGGACGACGACAGCGACCCGCCTGACAAGGGCAGCGGCCAGGCCAACGCGTCGAAGACGCCACCGCCCTCGGTCGTCGTCGCTGCGGTACAGAACCAGGATGTGGCCGCCGAGCGGCGTTACATCGGCACCATCAAGGCCATCCAGTCGGTCGATGTGCGCGCGCGCGTCGAGGGCTTCCTGGAGCAGGTCGCGTTCCAGCAGGGCCGGACGGTCGAGAAGCGGCAACTGCTCTATCGGATCGAGCAGGCTCAATATCGAGCGACCCTGGCCAATGCCGAAGGCCAACTCGCGGCGGCCGAGGCGGAACTGGCCAGCGCCCAGGCGACGCTGGCAGACAAGCAGGCCGATTTCGAACGCTTCGAGGTGCTGGTGAAGAAGGGCGACGCCTCGCGGACCGATTTCGACCGCGCCAAGGCACAGCGCGACGAGGCCAAGGCCACTGTCGAGAACGCCAAGGCCCGCATCAAGCAGGCGCAGGCGGCGATCGAGACGGCGAAGATCAATCTCGGCTACACCACCATCACCAGCCCGATCGCCGGGCGCATCGGCGCGACGAACTACACCGAGGGCAACCTGGTCAATCCCGGCAGCGGCACCCTGGCGACGGTCGTGCAGCTCGATCCGATCCGCGCCGTGTTCTCGATTCCGAGCGCGGATTTCGTGCGCATCCAGCAGCGGGTGGCCGACGACGGCGCCGACCATGCCCGCGCGCTGTTCGTGCCGCATCTGATCCTGCCGACCGGCGAGACCTATGACCACCAGGGCAAGATCTCGTTCGCCGACAACCGGGTCAACCCCGCGACCGGCACCATCCCGATCTACGCCGACTTCCCGAATCCGGAGCGGTTGCTGCTGCCGGGGCAGTTCGTGACCGCCGTGGTGCGCACCGCCGAAACCCAGCAGGAGCCGGTGGTGCCGGCCGCGGCGATCCTGCGCACCCGCGAGGGCGAACAGGTCTATCTGGTCGGCAAGGACAACCGCGTCGAGCAGCGCCCGATCAAGACCGGGATCCAGGTCGGCACGGGCTATGCCGTGACCTCGGGCTTGCAGAGCGGCGAGATCGTCATCGTCTCCGGCGTGCAGAAGGTCAAGCCCGGCATGGAGGTGACGCCGATGACCCAGAGCGCGCGCGCGGAGCGGCGCGGCAACGGGTCGGCGGCGACCGCAACCCGCAACGGCGCGAGCGACTCGCAATGATCGCCAAGACCTTTGTCGAGCGGCCGCGGCTGGCGGCGGTGATCTCCATCGTGCTGGTGGTCGCCGGTTTGCTAGCGATCGTTGCCATGCCGGTGGCGCAGTATCCCAACATCACGCCGCCAGTGGTCAAGGTCACGGCCACCTATCCGGGGGCCGATGCCCAGACCATCGCCGATACCGTCGGCAGTCCGATCGAGCAACAGGTCAATGGCGTCGAGGGCATGCTGTATATGTCCTCGGTGGCTTCCAGTGCCGGCAGCTACACGCTCACGGTCAGCTTCGAGGTTGGCACGGATGCCGATATCGCCCAGGTCAACACCCAGAATCGGGTCTCGCAGGCGCTGGCCTTGCTGCCGCAAGAGGTGCAGGCGCTGGGCGTCAAGGTGCAGGCCGAGTCCACCAATCTGCTGCTGGTGGTGTCGGTCTACTCGCCCGACGAGAGCAAGGACGCGCTCTTCCTGTCGAACTTCGCCACCATCAACATCCAGGACGAGCTGGCGCGGGTGACCGGCGTCGGCGCGGCGAATCAGTTCGGCCCGCTCAACTACTCGATGCGCATTTGGCTGCAGCCGGCGCGCATGGCCGCGCTTGGCATCACGCCGCAGGATGTGAAGCAGGCGATTCAGGAGCAGAACATCCAGGCCGCGCTCGGCTCGATCGGTGCGCCGCCGATCGGCGACGATCAGGTTTCGCAATTCACCATCGTCACCGAAGGACAGTTGATCACGCCGGAAGCGTTCGGCCAGATCGTGGTGCGCAGCGCCGATGACGGTGCCATCGTGCGCCTCTCCGACATCGCCGAGGTCGAGCTTGGCTCCCAGACCTATAACGCGGTGACCAAATTCAACGGCAAGCCCGCCGCCGGCATCGCCATCTACCAAGCGCCCGGGGCCAATGCGCTCGGTGTCGCCAAGGGGGTGCGCGCCCAGTTGGAGACGCTCAAGGCGCGCTTCCCGGACGGCGTCGCCGCCGAGGTGATGTACGACTCGACGCTGTTCGTCACTACCTCGATCGACGAGATCGTCGTCACCCTGGCGATCACCGCCGTGATCGTGCTTTTGGTGGTGTTCGTGTTCCTGCAGGATCTGCGCGCGACCATCGTGCCAGCGGTGACCATTCCGGTGTCGCTGATCGGCGTCTTCATCGTCCTGCTCGCGGCCGGTTTTTCGGCCAACACCATCAGCCTGTTCGCGGTGGTGCTGGCGATCGGGCTGGTGGTCGACGATGCCATCGTCGTGGTCGAGAACGTGCAGCGCATCATGCTCGAAGAGGGGCTTGACCGCCGGGCCGCGACCCTCAAGGCGATGGAGCAGGTCACCGGGCCGATCGTCTCGACCACGCTGGTGTTGTTCGCCATCTTCGCCCCGGTCGCCTTCATCCCCGGCATCTCCGGCGAGCTGTTCCGACAGTTCGCGGTGACCATCTCGGCGGCGGTGGCGATCTCGTCGATCAATGCGCTGACACTGTCGCCGGTGCTGACCTCATTGTTTCTCGGGGTTCCGAAGGCGGCGCGCGGTGGCCCGTTCAAATGGTTCAACCACAGGCTTGAGCAGACCCGCAACGGCTATGTGAAGGTCGTCGCGCTGCTCGCGCGCCGATCGGCCATTGCCGGCCTCATGATTCTGCTGGCGGGTGGCGTCTCGGCGCTGATGATCGAGCAACTGCCAACGGGCTTCCTGCCGAACGAGGATCAGGGCGTGCTGTTCCTCGATGCCAGCCTGCCGAGTGGTGCCGCGTTGCCGCGCACCAGTGAGGTGCTGGCGCAGGTGCGCGAGATCGCCGAGCAGACCGAGGGCGTGCACAGTGTGCTGACGGTGGCGGGTTTCAGCCTGCTGACCAGCTCGCCGTCGTCGGATGCCGGCCTGGCGGTCATCGTGCTCGACCCCTGGGATGAACGCACCACGCCGGAGACCGGGTTGCGCGGCTTGATCCAGACCCTAAACGCCCAGTTCAACGCGATACCGGCGGCGAATATCCTGCTCTTCCCGCCGCCGCCGATCCCGGGGCTTGGCAATGCCGGTGGCTTCGCGCTGCAGCTGCAGGCGCGCGGCGGGCAGTCGCCGCAAGAACTCACGCAGGTGTTAAAGGGCTATCTGGCCGCCGCCAATCAACACCCGGACGTGGCGAACGCCTATTCGACCTTCAATGCCGATACCCCGCGCATCCAGCTGGACCTGGATCGCACCCAGGCCCAATATCTGGATGTGCCGGTCGCGGCGGTGTTCAACACCATGCAATCGGTGTTCGGCAGCAGCTATGTGAACAACTTCACCTATCTCGGCCGGACCTTCCAGGTCAACTTGCAGGCCGAGCAGGACGCACGCTCAGCGGCCGCCGACATCGGTTCGACCTATGTGCGCTCGAACACCGGCGAGATGGTGCCGATCGAGGTGATTGCCGATATTCGCAGCGAGCTGGGCGCGAACCTGGTGTTTCGCTACAACCAATTCCTCACCGCTGCGATCAATGGCGGCGCGCCGCCCGGCACATCGACCAGCGCGGCGATGGCAGCGATGGAAGCGACCGCCAAGCAGTCGTTGCCCGAGGGTTATTCCTATGAATGGACCGGGATGTCCTATCAGGAGGCCGCGCAGAGTGCCGGTGGCGAAGCCGCCATCTTCGGGCTTGCGCTGTTGTTCGGCTATCTGTTCCTGGTCGCGCTCTACGAGAGCTGGGCGATCCCCTTCGCGGTGTTGACCTCGGTGGTCATCGCCTTGCTTGGCGCGCTGCTGACGCTGTGGATCATCGGTCTGGATAACAACCTCTATACCCAGATCGGCCTGGTGCTGCTGATCGGCCTGGCGGCGAAGAACGCGATCCTGATCGTCGAGTTCGCCAAGGAGCAGCGCGAGGACGGCAAGACCCGCTTCGACGCCGCCATCGCCGGGGCGCGGATGCGCTTCCGCGCGGTGCTGATGACGGCGATGGCCTTCATCATCGGTCTCTTGCCGCTGGTGCTGGCCAGCGGTGCCGGCGCCAACTCACGGCTTCACCTCGGCTTCACCGTGCTCGGCGGCATGCTGGCGGCGACCATCTTCGGCATCCTGGTGATCCCGGGGCTGTACGTCATGTTCCAGTGGATTGGCGACAGGATCGGCGCGCTGCTTGGGCGGCAGGGCGATGAGAACGCCTCGGAGACCGAGTCCAAGGCGGGGTCCAAGGCCGGCTAAAGCAAAGCCACCCTGGATCAGGGTCGCGTCCCGGAAACAAGGGCAAGGATGCCCGACCGCCCCACCAATGCGGATCTATCCGCGCGGGCTATCCAGGGCATAGGCCGATGGCGGCAGGATCGGCTCGCGCTCCAGCACCAGGTCGCTGATCAGCCGGGCCGAGGCCGGGCCGGTGACCAGTCCATTGCGGAAATGGCCAGCGTTGACGTAGAGCCCTTCGACCTCGGGGTAGGGGCCGATATAGGGGATGCCGCTCGGCGAGCCGGGCCGCAGCCCGGCCCAGTGATCCTCGATCGGGGTGCGCTTGAGGAGCGGAAACATCTCGGTGGCGACCCGATACAGCTCCTCCTTGGCCTCGGCGGTGGTGCGCTTCTCGAAACCGGCCTCCTCCAGTGTGCTGCCGATCAGCACCCGGCCGTCCTTGCGCGGGATCACATAGCGCTCGCGGTAGAGCGACAGATGGCGAATCTGGCCAGGCTTGGCATAGAACAGGATCATCTGTCCGCGCACCGGATGGATATTGGGCTTGCGCCCGAGCTTCTCGAGCAGTTGCGCGGTCCAGGCCCCGGTGCAGACGATCACATGCTCGGCCTCGATGCGCCCGGCGGTGGTCTTGGCCCCGCGCACGCGGCCATCCTCGACCAGCAGATCCAGCACCTCCTCGCGCTCGTGCATCTCGATGCGCTTGCCGATGCTCGCATGCAGGGCCTTGGTCAGGCGCGGATTGCGGATCTGCGCGACCTCGGGCATCCACAGCGCGCCGTCGGTCTCCACCGCCAGGCCCGGCTCCTTCTCGGCGATCGCGGCGCGGTCCAGCGGCTCCATCGCCGCCTGCTCGGTGTCCGCCCAGCGGAGCGCCAGTTCGGGGGACTCGGGATCGAGGATCATCATCCCGGAGCGGCTGTACTCGGGGTCGACACCGGTCTCCTCGAACAGCGTCTCGCAGAACGCCGGATAGGCGCGTTGGCTCCAGCTCGCCAAGGCCGTGACCGCGCCGCGGTAGCGCCAGGGATAGAGCGGCGAGAGGATGCCGCCGCCGGCCCAGGACGATTCCTTGCCGGTGCTGCCCATCTCGACCAGCGTCACCTCGGCGCCGGCCTGGATCAATTCACGCGCCGTCATCAGGCCGATGACGCCGCCGCCAATAATCAGGATCTTGGTTGTCATGCTCAAACGTGATGCTGTTCGGCACCGGCCTGCTGCGCGCGCGGCTCGGCACCTGTCGGTTGGAGTTCTTTCGGCAGCGCGAACACCACCTGCTCGCGCAGGCCGGAGTGTTCGTCCACCGTGGCGGCCCCCCAGTCCCTGAGCTTGGCGATGACCTGTTCGACCAACAGCTCGGGGGCCGAGGCGCCGGCGGTGAGCGCGACCCGCGCGCCGGCGTGCAGCCAATCGCGCTGGATCTCCTCGGCGCCGTCGATCAGATAGGCGGGGATGCCTTGCCTCTCGGCCAGTTCGCGCAGGCGGTTGGAATTGGAGCTGTTGGCGGAGCCGACCACCAGCATCAGATCGGCCTCGGCGGCGAGCGCGCGCACCGCGTCCTGGCGGTTCTGGGTGGCGTAGCAGATGTCGCTCTTGCGCGGGCCGGTCAGGTTCGGGAAGCGCGCCTGCAGGGCCTCGATGACGCTGGCGGTGTCGTCGACCGAGAGCGTGGTTTGGGTGACATAGGCGACCCGGTCCGGATCCTGGACCACCAGATCGGCGACCTCGGCGGCGGTCTCGATCAGGTGCATGCGCCCGCCATCGGCCTGACACTGGCCGAGCGTGCCTTCGACCTCCGGATGACCGCGATGGCCGATCAGCACCACATCGAAGCCGGCCTTGCAGTGGCGCGCGACCTCCAGATGGACCTTGGTCACCAGCGGGCAGGTGGCATCGAAGATGCGCAGACCGCGCGCGGCGGCCTCCTCGCGCACCTGCCGAGAGACGCCGTGGGCGCTGAAGATGCAGATGGCGCCGTCCGGGATCGCGGCGATCTGGTCGACGAAGATCGCGCCGCGCTTGCGCAGATCGTCGACCACATAGCGGTTGTGCACCACCTCGTGGCGGACGTAGATGGGCGCGCCATAGAGTTCGAGCACACGCTCGACGATGTCGATGGCGCGATCGACACCGGCGCAGAAGCCGCGTGGATTGGCGAGAAGGATGTCCATGGGGGCAAGGGCCTTGGGGCCGGGCTGGGCAATCATGGTCCCCATTCTAGCAGCCATGTCGCAGTCGGGCAGTCGGGTGATGCCGAAGGTGGCACCCGTGCTTGTCTCAGGGCGCGCGAGCCAAAGCTCAGCGCGCGTTGTAGAAGGTAAAGGGGAAAGTTCGACGGCGAGCTTGGCGATTTGGAAGCTACAATTGACGAATCGGTCCAGGATATCGTGCCACCAGCCCATCAGCCGTCAATAAGGTGAGCCCCTCGACCATGGCTTGAGCGATCAGGAGACGGTCGAAGGGGTCTTTGTGGATGACCGGCAGATTTTCGACCATCAGTGTATGAAGGCCGTTGATCGCCAGCTCATGGTAGCCATTGTCTAGCAGGCCACGACGTAGCCTGTTTGGATCGACCTTGAAATCGTCGCGGCGGAGTCCGCGCTTGATGACAATTTCCCAAAGACTGGCGGCGCTGAAATGGAGACTGTTCTCCGGTGCCTCTATCAGTGCGCGAGCCTCGACGGAAAGCCGCTCTGGAATGCCGGCGGCCCAGAGCAACACATGCGTATCCAGAAGCAGCCTCATCCGTTCTAACGCAAAAAAGCCGCACCGTTTAAGGCGAGGTGGTTGACGTTCAGCACTCGAACAGGTCCGCGAGGCTGTCATTGCCCATGCGATCGAAATCATCAGGCACGCTGAGCTGTCCCGCCATGAAGCCCAACCGCCTGGGAACGCCGGCTTCGAGCGCATCGATCGGCATGACCTTGACCAACGGCCGACCAGCCTTGGCGATGACGAAGGCATCGCCGCTAGCGGCCTGCTCGACGAGACGCGACAGGTGGGTCTTGGCTTGATGAATATTGATGGTTCGCATGATGTTTGTCGCGCTAAACTCAGTCCAGTGAGTTTAGTTTGTGTCGCTTATCGTGACAAGCCATCTTGAGCCATCATCATGTCTGGCGTAGCAGCAGGCCGGCCTCGCGAATCGCATCGCGGGAGCCGGTCAGCGTCGGGTTGCCTTGGTATTCAAAGTAATCCTTCATGACGTTCCAGCCAAGCTCTTGGGTGAACTCGAAGGCCTTGATCAGGCCTTGCTGCTCCAAGCGTGACAGCGGACGCTGATTGTGCAATTGCACAGCTTCTTCAAGCTGCGCCAGCGCGCGCACAGAGTTGTTCAGGCGTTGTTGCCAACGGATGTCAGCGGATTGGGCGTCCTGTATCATCGGGCGGCCGTATAAAGTTCATGGAGCTTGCATTTGCTGTGAAAGAGGCTGAAGAGGGGTGATCAAGAGGATTTTGTTCAGTTGGCTCGGCTGGACTGATCTCCGGGCCGCTCAAGGAGTGAACGACGTTGGCATCGGGCCGGTCGCGCAAGCCTTGGCGACCGGCTGGTTTAGCGAGTTGGCGCTGATCTGCGACTGTAGTGTCTCAGAAACCCAGGACTATCTCGACTGGCTTGGACAGCGTGATCTGACTCCCGTCACACTGCATCAGGTCGAGCTGGACAGCCCAACCGACTTCGATGCCATCTATCGGCATGCGCGGCGTATCGTTGCCGAGACGCTCGCAGACCGCCCCCCCAGCCAGCCCGAATTCACCTTTCACCTCAGTCCTGGCACACCCGCGATGGCTGCGGTCTGGATCATCCTCGCCAAGACCCGGTTCCCAGCCGAACTGATCGAATCGTCCATCCGCCACGGTGTGCGACCGGTCTCGATTCCGTTCGAGATGGCCGCAGATTTCATCCCGGATCTGCTGCGCCGTCCGGATGCCGAACTCACGCGGCTGACTGCCGGCCTGCCACCTGCCGCCCCGGCCTTCGATGCCATCATCCACCAGAGCGCCGTGATGCAGCGTGTGGTCGCACGCGCCCGCCGCGTTGCGCTGCGCTCGATCCCGGTCCTGATCGAAGGCGAATCCGGCACCGGCAAGGAATTGCTCGCGCGTGCCATCCATCAGGCAAGCCCTCGCCGCGATCGGCCCATGGTCACGGTCAACTGCGGTGCCATTGCACCAGAGCTCATCGAATCCGAGCTGTTCGGCCATGAGAAGGGTGCCTTCACCGGAGCGACCGGTGCCCGCCAAGGTGTCTTCGAGGCCGCCGACACCGGAACCCTGTTCTTGGACGAGATCGGCGAACTGCCAAAGGCCGCCCAGGTGCGTTTCCTCCGTGCGCTCCAGGAAGGGGAGATTACTCGCGTGGGCGCCACTCGCGCCACCCGCGTCGACGTGCGCGTCATCGCCGCGACCAATCGCAGCCTGAGCCAGGAGGTGAGCGCCGGTCGGTTCCGCGAAGACTTGTTCTATCGGCTCGCAGTGGCGGTCATCGTCTTGCCGCCGCTGCGCGAGCGCAACGGCGACACCGCTTTGTTGCTCGATCGCCTGCTCGAGCAGGTCAACCGCGAGAGCGAGACCGAGCCCTGCTATGAGCCAAAGAAACTTTCAGTAGCTGCAAGAAAACGTTTGCTCGAGCACAGCTGGCCCGGCAATGTCCGCGAGCTGTTGAACACGCTGCGACGTGCTGCGGTCTGGACGCCCGGCGCGACCATCGACGCCGCCGATGCGCGCGATGCGTTGTTGCCACGCCCGAGCCGCGACGCTGACGACGCGTCAATCCTTGGCCGGGAGCTTAGAGAAGACTTTGATCTAAAAGCACTTCTAGATAACGTTGCGCGACACTATCTGGAGCGTGCGGTGGCGGTCTCGCAGGGCAACAAGACCCGTGCTGCCAAGCTGCTCGGCTTTGGGAACCCGACAACACTGAACAACTGGCTCAAGAAATACGAGCTTGAGCCATGATGGCATGCTCCCTGCTTTAGTCCCCGCGACACCAAAGCAGCATGGGCGTAGGATGTTTCAACAAGGCCAAGTCTTCCCGCATTGGATGCATCGAATGATCGGCGACGATTCGACCAACCAAGCCGCCGCTGCACTGCTCCGGCAGTTGTTCCGGAGCGGACTGCTGCGCGAGTATCGTGCTTGCTTGTATCGCGACAGTGGCATCTCCGGCATGCGCCAAGCACTCTCGATCAACCTCGGATCTCCGCTCGGTGAGTCAGATGCACTGGGAACGCAGCGCGGGCTCTGGCTGGTCGAGCAAGACAATCGCAAGCTCTTCCTTTACGGGCTGGAGAGCCCCTGCAATCCGACGCAGATTGGTGGCACGGTGATGCAAGGCAAACCGGTGCTGGAACCCGATTCCGCTTGGATGAAAACCTTGGCCAATGCGCTGGCTGCGCGCGTGCTCGGACGGCAGGCATCCGGCGCGGGACTTGCTGCATGCCCGCACGGAATGGCGCAGAGTCTCTTGGCTCGGGTGGAGCATGCCATCCTGCGCGCTGCCATCGCTGCGTTCTCACAGAGCCTGAGAGCCGATGTCGTCGCCATCCTGCAGCGCGAAGGGCAAGGCGATTGGGATGCGTACAACTTCTATCTGGATGCTGCCGGCCACCCCAACCGTAACCGGCTTCAAGCCGCGCACCGTTTCCCATTCTTCAGCCAAGCCCTGCGCACCGATTGGCGCTTGCGCCAACAGGTTGATCGCGGGGCGCCGTTGGTACGCACGCTCGCCGATGTTTATCAGACGCAGCGGCGCACGATTCAGCATTGCCGTCACTTCGAGCCCATGCGGATTGACCAGGAGCATAGAGCCACACTGCTGGCTCAGCTCGATCAGTTGCCGGTCGAGTATCTGCCCAAGACCGATGCCGATCATCGCGTGTTCCGAACGCTCTGGCAGCCGCTCGTCGATCTTGCGGCGGTGCTGCAGCGCGATGTCCGTGAACTCGCCGCTCCGTTCGCCCAGGGATGGGCTCAGGGCCATCGAGCATTAACCGATAAGTTGGGTGCAGCGCTCGACTTCGACGCGATCTACGCGTTCGCCCGCGCGACCTATCGTTATAGCCTGTATCCAGCGTTGGAAGCGGAGTTGGCCAAGCGCGGGCAAGCAGTTGAGATCGTCGAAGATCCGCCCGTCGCCTTCTTCGCAGCCTGGTTCGGACAGGTCGGCTTGCGACGCTTGGCGCAGATGGCCCTGCAATGGCGCGACGCCTATCGGCAGTTCAGCCTGGATCGGCTGGGTCTCTGCTACCCGAAGGCCGCAGCAAGTCTGGAGTGGTCCAGAATCATCGAGAACGCATCCGGGCACAGCCACGGTCACTACCGCATGATCGAGCTTACCAGTCGTCAGGCCCTAGAGCTTGAAGGGCGCGAGCAAGAGCATTGCGTCGCCAGTTACGCCGTGAAATGCCTGACGGGCGACAGCGCGCTGTTCTCGATCCGCGCTCGCACGACCGGTAAGATCTTGTCGACTTTCGAGGTCGACCTGCGGCGCGACAACCCCGTGTTGATCAAGCACTATGCAAAACGTAACGAGACGCCAGAACCGCCATTGCAGGCGGTTGGCGAGCGATTCGTCCAGCGTGTACTACAACCGATATCCAAGCAGCGCCTCTCTGCGATCCGCGACAGGCGCCGCAGCACTGGAGCCGCGATCATCCAACGGCTGGATTCTCCGGATTCGCTAGAGCCGGAGTTGAACGTGCAGGATCAGCATAAGCTGGCGGAGATGCTTGCGTTTACCCTTCCAGCGCAGGCGCGTAGACAAGGCTTGGTTCAGTTCCTTGAGCGAAACGGATTGCTCAAGCTGTTTATCCAAAATACGCAGCCGAAGCTTCCTCAGGTCGAGCTAGACGATGTAGCATGAAAACGGCTCTATCGTTTATCCTTTAGCCACTCAAAACAAACAGTCAGGAGGTGATCGTAACGATATACGTGCAACGACAACAGTCCGCAGCCAGCGAGACTAATTTATTTGCCTCGCTGCATCCTATTGGAGCTGTCCAGTTGAAAGTAGCCCTTCCCATGTCGTAACGCATGGGTTTCGCATGCCTGA
>NZ_JBKHDN010000050.1:0-15400 GCF_046541315.1 Halochromatium sp.
AAACGCCCGGTATCGACGCCGTTATAGATCTGATTGAGCCGAGCATGCGGCACGCCGATCCGCTCCGCGAGATAGCCCATCTGATGCCGCGACAAACCGATGTATTGGTTCACCAGAGGCCGTACCAGGCGTCGCAGGCGACGGTTGCGGGGATTGGTGCCATCGGCGTCGCCGACATCCCAGCCATGCTCGCCATGCACCCGCGCTCGTACCCCGGCGGCGGCCGCCGTCAACTGCGTTTCCAGGGTTGCCAGATTGCGGGTATGCACGATGTCCGGGCGCAACTGGCGAAGCAGACGCCAGAGCCGCGCATGGACGCCGAGATCCTTGCCCTCGCGCTTGTGCAGGGCGTACAGCCCGACATCGTCGCGCCGGAGACGCTCGCTGAAGGCGGTGTAATCGGTCATGCAGAGGATCGCGTGCCGATAGGCCTGTGGCGGCATCTGGTTGATCAGATTGACCAGCCCGTTCTCCATGCCGCCGACATCGAGCCGATGGATGATGTGGGCGATGAGCGGAGGCGCTGCCGGTTGGCTGGATTCAGTCATCGTGATCGTGATAACCCACTGGCTGCGGCAATGCCCGCGCGAAATCTTCGAGGCGTTGGCGCGCCGCGTCCAGCGTCAGCTCATCGCCCTGGGTGCTGAGCGCGACCAGGAAGGCGCCACGCCCATCACCGATCAGCACCATTTGCAGTTCGCGCAGCTTGACCTCGACGCGATCGATGGTGGCGCGCTCGCCGATCTGGTACCAATGCCAAATCAGCCGCAGCCGGCCGCTGGGACCGCGCAGCAGGGTTTCCTGGACCGCGCGGGGCTGACCATCGTTGTCCGTGAGCGTTCTGCTCCGCCCGGCGACGGGGCGCCAGGTCTCGTTGCGCTCATGGATCTGGTTGCGCCAGGAGATGAGTTCGGTGCCTTGGCCGCGATTGCGATAATGCAACAGGTGCAGCTCCACCGCGCCGCCGTTGTCGCGATAGCGGCCGGCAAGCTCGGCATCGGCGTCATGGTAAGCCGGTCGCCAGACGTCGGCGACGTCCTCGGGGCCTTGCCAGCCGGGAACCGCGCTTGGCAGCCGAATCGGGGCCTCGACCCGCGTTTGCTGGGCCCGTTGCTGGAGCAACACCTCGGTGCCGCGCGCCGAGCCGAGCACGCCCACCACGGCCAGCATGATCAAGGCGAGGTTGAAGGCGTTCACCGGTTGCGAGGACGCGCGCGGCGCCGCCCCGTTGCGCGCATCGACCGGACCGTGCCGATCGGCCCAGAACGAGCCGATCCAGAACATCAGGAACATCACCACGCCGAAGAACACCCAGCCGACGACGATATGACCGTAGCCGAGGATGATGCGTCCATCGGTGACATGCGCGGTGATGATGATGCTGTAGGCGCGCAGGCCATTGGCGAGCATGGGCAAACCGATGGCGAGCACCATGAAGGCCAGGCGCCGCCAGAGGCTGTTGTAGTTCAGATAGGCATAGACCAGCCCCAGGGCCAGGGAGGCGATGAGATAACGCACCCCGCTACAGGCCTCGATGACGACGAAATCGGCGGCTGGAATGCTGATGTAGTGCCCATCCATGTGCACCGGCACGCCACTGAGCTTGAGCAGCAGCACCGAGAACCAGGCGGTGTAGTCCATCAGCGGTGGCACGATGAAATCCCCGAACGGCACCGCGAAGAACAGATAGGCGAGCGGGAACACCAGCGACCAGGCCAACCTTGGCCCGAGCAGGGTCAGCACCAGTCCGGGCAACATCGCCACCAGCGCGAAATGCTGCACCGTCTTGACATCGACGCCGCGCGCCAAGATCCAGGCCAGCGTGGCCAGCGCGATCCAGATCAGCCCCCAGGCCCAGGGCTCGGGTGACTGTCGAGCGAGTTCCTGGCGACGGGTCCAGATCAAAAACAGCGTCAGCGCCGGGATGAACGTGCCATGGGCATAGGTCTGGGAGTTGAACCAGATGTGCGCCATGCTCAGCGCCGAGGGCCACAGCAGCCACAGGGTCAGCAGTGTCGAAAGCCCTAGCAGAGTCAGCGCCAGCGTCCAGCCATAGCGGATCTGGCTAGGAAACCCAGGGAGATAGAGGTTGGACGATGCGCTCATGACTCGACTCCAATCGGCTCCGAGCCGGGATTGGACTCGGACTCGGGCTCGGCTTGCAGTAACCGAAGCAAGCGATCTAAGTGTTCGGACCAACTGTAATGCGCGATCACGCAAGCGCGCGCTTGTGCTCCCAGCCGCGCCCGTTCCTCGCCGTGTCGCTGGAGCAGGCGCAGCGCGAGTGACGCCAATGACTCGGGGTCCTCGGCCACCAGCCAGTCCATGCCGGCACAGTCGCGCAGGCCATCCAGCGCTTGCGGCGTTGCAACCACTGGACAGCCCATCGCCATGGCCTCGAGCACCTTGTTTTGCACCCCGCGCGCGATGCGCAGTGGTGCCACCGCGCCCATGGCATGGGCCAGATAGGGACGCACATCGGGCACCGTGCCGGTCACCTCGATGCCGGGGCGCTCGCCGAGCGCGCGCACCTCGGGCATGGGCCGACTGCCGACGATCACGAACCGGGCCTCGGGCATTGTGTGCCGAATCCGCGGCAAGACCGCATCGGCGAAGAAGCGGACCGCATCGACATTGGCCCAGTAGTCCATCGCGCCGGTGAAGACCAGGTTCGCGCTATCCGGCGCAAAGGGATTGGGATGGTCGCGCTCGGGCGAGAAATACTCGGTATCGACGCCATTGTCGATCGCATGCACGCGCGCTGACGGATCCGGCGCCTGGTCTTCAACCCGCTCCCGAGCCTGTCCCCATGCTCGCCGTTTCCGAACTCGACCCTGCCCCTGCCCTTGCTCCTGATCCCGAAGCAACTCCCGAAACAGGGCCGCTTCCGGTTCGCTGACCAGCACCGAGGCGCTCGCCCGCGCCGCCACTTCCCGTTCGAAAGCCAACAGCCGACGGGCCTCGCGCGCATAGATCCAACGCATCGGCCCGCGATGGCCCTGGGCGTACTGGCGCCATTTGTCCGAATCCACATCGACGAGATCCACCACCTGCGGCAGCGCGCCCGTGTGTGGCAGCTCAGCCGAGCGGAGCGCGGGCAGGTACTGCGCCATCGCCGAGGAAAACGCCAGCGCGCGCATGGGGCCGGACGCCGTCAAGGTCTCCCGCACCCAGTCGCGCATGCGCCGATCGCGATAATAGGGCAAGGTCAGGGCCTCGCCAGTGAGCAGGCCCGCGAGGCTGCGCAGCTTGGCCGCGCGGGGGTTGAGCGGCAGCAGGCAGAGACTGGCGCAATACGCGGCGACGTCATCGCGATGACGCCAATCGTTTGGGTCATCGACGAAGGCACCGAGATGGATGCGAAAATGCGCGGAAAGATGTCGAAGGATGTTGAACGAGCGAATCTTGTCGCCCTTGTTCGGCGGAAACGGGATGCGATGCGCGAGGAACAGCAGATCGCCCGCCCCGCCTGCCCCGCTCATCCGATGCTCCGCGCGAGCCAGGGGCCCAGCCGGTTGGCGACGAACAGCGGCAGGCGTTTCCAGCCGGCGATGAAGAGCCGGTATTTCGGATTCAGCGGGTTGATCTCGGGAATCCGCTGGGCACGCACCAGATGATATTCGTAGTAGAGCGGTTGCGGCTCGAAGCCCCAGTTCTTCTTGAAGCTGAAGGAGCCGGTGCCGCGCTTGCTGCGGCCGTAGTCGAACCAGCGATAGCCCTGCTCGCAGGCGCGGCGCATGACCTCCCAGTAGAGGAAATCGAAGCCCGCCAATGCCCGCGCCTGCTCGGTGCCGCCGCCATAGTAGGGCAACACCTGGTCGCGGAAATAAAAGTTGAGCACGCTGGAAACGGGCTCGCCGTCCTTGGTGGTGGTGACCACGTCGCAGGCGTCGCCGAAGGTCTGGCGCAATGCCTGGAAATAACGCCGGGGCAGGACCGGCGTCCCGAGACGCTGGACGCTGCTGGCATAGATCGGATAGAAGCGCGCGATCCCCGGGTCCAGCTCGCTCTGCAGTGCGTTCTTGATGCCCTTGCGCACCATGGCGCGCTGCTTGCGCGGGATCGCTTGCAGGTTCTTCTCTGGCTCGGGATCGATGGCCTTGCGGAAGGTGACATAGAGGTCGTCCTTGCACGGCCAATCCGGATTGCGCCGCTGGCGATGGCGCAATTCCAGATAATCGACCCCCAATTCCTCGGCCAGCGTCCGAGCCGCCGCGGTGAGGCTCGCCGCCGCCTGCTGATCCTGCGCCGCGACGCCGCCGTAGACGCAGAACGGCACCGAGATCAGCGCATTGCCGAACAGTAGGCTCTTGACCTGGCCGAGCGGCAGGACGCCGGTGATGGCGCCGGCGCGTTCGCTATACAGGTAATGGGCGCGGTGGCCGAGGGTTTCTTCCAGAATGCGCCGCCAGCCGGCGCGATGGAAGAAGGTGGCGTCTGGACACTGCTCGACGAAGGCATCCCAGGCCGCCTCGGTGGCTGCCAGCGTGTCGACTGCGGCCTTGGGGGCCGCGTCGAGCCGCTTGACTTGATCGGGCATCCCATCGGCCGAGGCCGAGGCAGGGACGGAGGTCGCCGCTGAAGCCGACACGGCCGCGCTTTGCGGAGTCGAGGACGTCATGCGGCCCGCCCCATCTCCTGCGCAGGCCGTGTCGCCCCTTGCAGGAAGATCGCATCCATCCGATCCCAGGCGAAATCTTGCAACAATTGGCTCAAGCGCGCCTCGGTGCGCGACAGATTCAGATAATGCCGCACGCGCGTCTTCAGGCCGATCCCGGCTTGGCGCGGCTGCTCCGGATCGATCTCCCAGGGATGGAAATAGAACACCGCCGACGCGCCATCGCGCCGGTTGACCCGTCGCAGCGCCCAGCGCGACAGCGCATACGGAAAGAGACGGAAATAGCCACCGCCGCCACAGGGAAACTTGCGCTGCCCAAGCATCACCGTGGTCACCGGGATCTCGAGAATCCCCGCCTCACCGCCATGGCGAAAGGCGAAACGCGGTGCCTCGGGCATGCCGTAGAGATCGTGGCGAATCGGATAGATGCTGGAGCTGTATTCATGCCCTGCTGCGAGCAGCTCATCCAGCGCCCAGAGATTATCCCGGCCGATCGAATAGCTCGCGGCCCGGTAGCCGCGCACCGGCTCGCCGGTGGTGTCCTCGAGCAGCGCCTTGGTGCGGCGGATATCGGCCCGGAAGGCGTCCGGGGTCTGATTGACCACCCGCACATGCTCGTAACCGTGGCTCGCGACCTCGTGGCCGGCCTCGCTCAGGCCCCGCACCATCTGTGGATAGCGCTCCGCCATCCAGCCGAGCACGAAGAAGGTGGCCTGGACCTGGTGCGCCTCGAACAGCGCCAGGATGCGCTCGATATTGCGTTCGACCCGGCACGGCAGCCGCTCCCATTGCTCGCGGGCGATATGCGGCTCGAATGCCGAGACCTGAAAATAGTCCTCGACATCCACGGTCATGGCGTTACGGGGCGCTTCCGTCAGACTTGGGCGCTGGAGCATAAGCAGACCTCAGAAGGTTTTCTGGAGCGTGGCCGACACACGATTTTCCTGATAACCGTCGCTCTCGGGCCGACTCGATTCGAGATCGCGATAGCTGTATTGCACCGAGGCGCTGACCTGGTTGCCGAACTGGCGGCTGATCCCGAATTGGGTAGCAGACAGCGTCTCCTCGCCAGCCTGACCGGCGAAGGTACTCTCCTGCCGGCTGGCATTCGCGAACACCGAGGTCCGCGGCCGCCACTGCCAGGAGAGATTGCCGGCGATCGATTGCGCCTCTTCGCTGTCGTTGCTGATCTCGTAGTCGCGCTGCTCATGGAAGACGCGCAGGCCCCAGCCGAGCTTACGACGCTGCCCGGTGTAGCCCGCGCTCAGGCGTTTGCTGACGAAGGAACCACTGCGCAACTCCGGCGTCTCGAGATCGAACAAGAACGGCTCGCCCTCGACGATCAGCGCCTCCTCGATGGTCTGATTGACCCCACGCGGGATGGTCTGATCGATCTCGAACTGCGTGACGCTGGTGACGCTCTCGGTGTAATCGAGCGTGAACTGGCTGTTGCGCATCCGATGGCGCGCCGTTGCCCCGTAGTTGGTGCCGAAGGCGCGTTTGCCGAAGAAGGCCTCCAACAAGGTGCGCGCGCTTGGTTCATAGGTGCTGCCCAAGCGCCAGATGAGGCCATCGGACTGCGTATTCCCGTCATCCTGGTCGAATGCGTCTTGCTCGTACCCCACAACCGCGAACAAATCCAAGCGGTCGGTGACATTCCAACGCCCCAGCGCTTCGGCATTCTGCTGCGTCGTGGATGCGCCGCCATCGGCATCGGTCTGTGAGTAATTCAACGCCAGGCCCCAGCCGAAGCGCGAGAACTGTGGGCCGCTATCGAGATTCAACGACACCGTATTGAGTTGACTGTTGCCGCCCTCGTTACCCTGGGTATCGACGCGATTATAGCTATAGCGCAACTGCGCGGTCGCCAGATCCTCGAATTGCTGAACATAGACTGGACTGATGCTGAACGTCAGCACATCGCCGCGATTGTTGTCCAGATTCAGGTTGTCGGCGCCGGCCCTGGCGCGGGTCAATTGCCGTTGCGAGAAGGATGCGGCGCTATCGATGAAGAACCGTTCGGGCAACAGATCGACGCGACCATTGCCGAAGAATTGATGAAAGAGCGCGCTGTCGTTGCTGTCCTGCCAATAAAACAGGCTCTGCAGATTGTAGCCAAGCTGGGCGCGCGCGCGCGCGCCATCGCGGTTCAGATTAAAACCGGTGTTGAGCTGGGTAATGAATTCGGATTCTTCCTCCCCCGGCGAGGCCAAACCAATGTTGTCGGAATAATCCTGACTCAGCGAGAGTCTCGGCGTGAAATCCCAGGCCTCGTCAAGCGCCAAGGCCAGGGGCGTGACCGTCATCAAGAAGACGCCCAAGGCATTGCGCGGGGTCACGTCCGCTCCTCTCCCTGTCCATAGCCGCCCAGTCCATAGCCGCCGTACCCATAATAGTAGTCGCCACCCAGATGACGCGTCTTATTCAGCACCAGACCAATGGGCTTGGACGCATCCAGCAGACCGAGCGCGTCTTTGACCGAGTGCTGCAGGCTCCTCTGCGCCTCGACCACGAAGACGATCTGCCCGACCAGATTCGACAACACCACCGCCTCGCTGGTCACCAGCAGCGGCGGTGAGTCGAAGAGGATCACGCGATCCTCGTAGCGGCTGGCCATTTCATGCAGCAGGCGCTGCATGTCGCCGCTGGCCAGCAACTCGTTGGCATGCGGATGAAACTTCCCCATCGGGATGATGCGCAGCTTGGGGATGTTGGTGCGCAGCATCACATCGCCGACATCCAGGGACGGATCGACCATCAGATCGATCAACCCAGGCCCCATCGGGATATTGAGCATCTTGTGGACGCGGGCACGCCCGACATCGGCATCCACCAATAGCACGGTCTTATCCATCTCCATGGCGATGCTCATCGCCAGATTGACTGCGGTATAGGTCTTGCCCTCGCCCGGCAGCGAACTGGTCACCATGATCAGGTTGCCCTGCTCCACCAGCAACGCGGTTCGCCCGAAGGCGTTCTCCAACAGGGGCCGCTTGATGATGCGGAACTCCTCGGCCACCCGTGAACGGTCTCCATCCGGGGTCACGCAGCCTTCGGCCTTGAGCCGGGCAAGATCGATGGTGACCCGAGCACCGCGATCCTCATCCTCATCCTCGGGCGATGCCTGCGCCGTGGGCGGTGTCCGCGCACCTTGCGGTTCGGCGGCGGCGCTCGGCACCTCCGTCGCTGCGCTCGCCGAGGCAGGCGTCGGCTCGGGCGCCGGTTCCGCCGACTGCTGTTGCCGCAGCCGTTTGGCGGCCTGCTCGATCAGGCTCGTGTCGTTTCCGGTCTCTGCGCTCATCAGAACAATTGCCCCAGTGGCTTCAGATAACTGCCGGCGGTTGCAACGGTGACGAAATAGGCCAGCAACAACAGCAGGGCAACCCCGATAAACGCCAGCAACCAGAGGCGCTCGCGCTTGCGCTGCTGCTCGGAGCCATGGAACCCGACGTTGCCCAACACCGGAAAGCCGGTCAATCGATTGAGCGTGCGGCGATCGTCGAACACCGGCCGCAACTGCGACATCAGGAAGGCCAGCCCGCCGCCAGCCCCCAGACCGAGCACCAAGACGCCGCTGAACATGGCCGGACGATTGGGCGCGGAAGGCGACTTGGGCAGGCGCGCCGGCTCGATCACCTGAAATTGGACCTGCTCCCCCTGATCCTCGACATTCTGCGACAGATTGGCCTGTTCGCGCCGTTGCAGCAGGGCCTTGTAGTTCTCCTGGTTGACCGAATAGTCGCGGTTCAAGCGTTTGAGTTCAGCCTCGACCTCGGGGATGGTGTTCACCAACCCTTGCAACTCCTCGATCCGCCGCCGTTGCTCGGCGACGCGCACCTGGAGCGCCGAGACCTCGATCTCGGCGTTCGATTTCGCCATGCGCAGTTGCTGGAACACGGGATTGGCCTCCAGATTGCCTCCCTGTTGCATCGGCGATTCTGCCGGCAACTGCGCAAGCAAGTCCTCGCGTTGCTGTTCGAGCTGTTCGAGCGTGCGTTTGATCGAACGGATATCCGGATGCTGATCGGTAAAGCTCAGGCTCAGCTCGTCGAGCCGTTCCTGCAGACGCTGGATGCGCGCCTCTAGCTCTGGATCGACCGACCGCCGCCCGGAGGCCCCGGACGCCATCTGGTCCATGATGCCGAAGGTGGGCTCCTCGCCGGTCAACTGACGCTCGATCTCGTCGCGCCGGTGCTCGGCTTCCTGGAGTTCGAGTTCGGTATTGCGCAGTTCGGCTTGCGCGCTTTGCAGGCGTTGATAGTAGTCGCCGCGATCGCCCGGCAACATGCCGACATTCTCGCGCCGAAAATCGGCAAGCCGCTGCTCGGCCTGTTCAAGGCGCTGCTCATAGGCGTCGATCTGCTGATCGATGAAACGCCGGGCCATCTCGGAATCCGAGCGCGTGTCGGACAACGCCCCCTCGACGAAGAGATCAAGCAGGGCCTGAACGACCTTATAGGCCTCTTGGGGATCGCGCGACTTATACGAAATATTATAGATATCGCCCTCGCGCGTGCCCTGGATCTGCGTCCCCGAGCGCAGCCGATTGATCACCCCATCCATCTGGGCCTCGGTCGCCGCTTGCAGATGGAGGTCGGTAGCGCGCGCGACCTTCTCGAGATTCGGCCGCGTCAACATCATCCGGGTCATCATGCTGACGCGTTGATTGATATCCGTGCCGACCGCCAGTCCGCGCAAGAGCGGCGCCAGCATCGAGCGCGTATCCACATGCACGCGCGCCGAGGCGCGATATTCGTTCGGGATCTCGGCAACATAGGCCCAGCCCCCGAGCGAAACCGCCCAGGCAACAGCCAGCACCAACCATCGAAAACGCCAGATGCCGCGGAGATACCCCAGCACCTGACCTAAAAGTTCGTGCATCCAGTCAGGTTCCTACAACGCAGACGGCCATGGCGGTAAGACGCGACTCAAAACCAGGTCTCGGGAATGATCAGGATATCGCCCGGCAGCATGTACACATTGGCCTCGATCTTGCCGCGCTTGATCAGATCGTCGAGACGCACGTTGAATTGTTTCGGCTTACCATCGACCACCCGCACGATACTCGCCTTGTTGCCGGCGGCAAACTCGGTCAGGCCGCCGACCTGGATCATCAGATCGAGCGCGGTCATGTCCTCCCGGTACGGGACGCCCTGCGGATTGACGGCCTCGCCCACCACGCGCACTTGCCGATTGTAGGGTCCAACAAAACCGGTGACGATGACGGTGACCACCGGATCGAGCACATAGGTCGCCAGCACCTCTTCCATGTCCCGCGCCAGTTCGGTGGGCGTCAGCCCGGTGGCGGGCACATCCTCGATCAGCGGCGTGGTGATCTTGCCATCGGGACGGACGGGCACCGATGAGGACAGTTCAGGCAGTCCCCAGACGAAGATATTGACGTTATCGCCGGGACCGATCAGATAATCCGGCGTTTCATCCAGCGCCATCGACGGCAGCGGCGGATACTTGGGGCCCGTTGAACAGGCGGACAACGCCAGCGCCAATCCGAACAGCAACAGCTGCAGATGCCGCCTCTGGGCTGGACTGCCGCGCGAACAGAGCGTATTCACCGCCGATCCTCCATCCATTAGCTTAAAATCGCTGTACCAAAATAGCATAGCGCATGATTGTTGGTAAATATCAACAGCGCTGTTTCTTAAATGCAACACCCGTTCTTAAATGCAACACCCGCGGCGACAATGGGCTCAAAAATGCATCCGCCAGCTCAGGCTGACCAGGTCGTTATCCTCGTAGAAACCGCCCAGGGTCTGTTCGTCGCCATCGAAATAATGATACGCCAGCGTGAGTTCGTGCGGCTCGAAGCCGAGGAAGGCGAGTTGCGGATTCAGATAGAGATCCCGGTCCTCCATGCCCTTGAAGAAACGCAGCCGGGCGCGCCAACGATCGCGGGCGAAATGGGTCTCCAGATCGCCGAACAGATCCAGCGTCCGGCGTCGATCCAGAACCCCCGCCGGCGCATCCAGCAGCTGACTGCCGCCGAGCTGTAGATTGACCCGCAGCTCGCGATCGCCGGGATAGAACTCGACGCCCGCCACCCAGTCGATGGCCTCGCGGGTGATCACGCGCAGATCGGCGGTGGTCGCGGGTCGATCGCTGAGCCAGGCCGCCTCCAACCGCCAAGTGGCGTTGTCGGTCACGAATCCAAGGTCGCCACCGACCACCCAGGTGCGCGGATAGCGGGCGACGAAGGTGTCCGGCGCCGCGCCCAGGGCGCCGGCGAGATCCCAAGGCCGCGCCAGCACCGCCTCGCGCACCCTGGGATCGAGCCCATAGTAAGGCACCGACGGCCGCGTATTCTGCACCGTCAGCGCATAATCCAGCCCCCGGCCCGGGCGACTGAGACGCAGTCCCCAGCCACCGCTGCCGCCCTCGTTGTCGTCGACGCTGCCGGCCTGGATCAGCGGCGCCATCAGCGGATTGACCGGCATGCCGAGGATCCGCCCACGGGTCTTGTCGATCGGCGACCAGAGGCTATCCAGGCGCGGCATCTCGGCGGCGCGCAGGCGCGGCACATAGAGCAGATCGACCTTGAGATCGCCGATGAACTCCTCCCACCGCGCCGCCAGCACCGCCCGCCGCCGGTCTTCCAGATCATCGAGCAGCATGCGGCTGAGATCCTGCACGCTGAGCCGATCGGTCGGCGGCGTCTCGTCGACCCGCCCCCAGGTCACGATCTGCGGCCCCAGGGTGACGCGCCGGTCCAGATCCTGATAGCGCAGATAGCTTTCATCGACATCCAGCTCGAGCCGGTCAAACTCCTCGACACCGGTTTGCAGAGAGCCATCCAGCCGCGCCCCCAGGCGCACCGACCAGCGCGGCGCCAAGGCCCAATCCACCGCCAGATCGGCATGCAGATAGTTGCTCGTGCGGGCTTGGCTCTGATCCTCGGTCAGCACGCCGGCCTCGATCCACAGCTGCTCGAGCGCGATGCTCGGCGCCTCGGCCTCGGCGGCCAGCGCCATCGGCAACAGCGCCAGCAGCGGGGCGACCCCAATCCAGGGCATCGGTCTTGAAGTGCGCGATCCGCTCATCGGTTCCTCCGCGAGAATTCCCCGCCTTCGGCGCGGGACGGTTGTCGAGGCGGTTGGCCGGCATCCGGCGCGCTCGACGCCGCCTTGCGCTGGCGACGCGCCCACCACCAGCCGGCGGTCACCATCAGCAGCGCCGGCAGCACCAAGAGATCGAACAGCAGTGCCGTCACCAGGCCCAGCGCCGTCAGCAGGCCGAAATCGTTGGTCGGCAAGAACGGCGAGCCGAGCAAGAGCAAAAACTGCGCGCTCAAAATCAGCGTGGTCGCGGTCACCGCCCGCCCGGCATGCTGATAGGTGCGCGCCAGCGCCCACACCGGCGAGCGCCCGCGAGCCCGCCGGCTGCGATAGCCAAAATAGACATGGATGGTGTCATCCACCGCGATGCCCACCGCGACCCCGGTGATCATCGCCGTGGCCATGTCCAGCCAGATGCCGAACAGCCCCATGACGATGAAGATCACCAGGATCGGCGAGAGATTCGGCACCATGCACAACAGCGCCGCCGACAGCGAACGCCAGATGACGACCATCAGCAGGAAGATCAGCCCGGCCGCCAGCAGCAGGCCACGGATCTGCCCCTCGATCAGCAACCGCTCCTGATCGCCGAACAGCCGCCCGAAACCGCCGATATCGAAGGTCAGCTCGCCGAGCGCCCGCTGTTCCAGATAGGCCTCGATGTCCGCCATGATCGCGTTGATCTTGCTCGCGCCATTGACGTTCAGGTTCAGCATCACCCGCGTGACGCGGAAATCCCGATCCACCAGCTCGTAGAGATCGTTGCCGTCGTAGATGAACAGATACTGCGCGATCAGATCGCTCTGTTCCGGCAGGCGGCGATACTCCGGGTCCTCGGCATGAAAGCCCCAATGCATCTCCTCGATCATATCGACCAGGGTGGTGACGCGGTCGACCTCCGGCCGCGCCGCGATCCACTCGCGGAAGGCCTGGATCTCGCGCAACGGCTCGACCTGCTTGAAGGCATCGCGCGCCGGCGCCTCGAACACCACCTCCAGCGCGGTGACCCCGGACAGCCGCTCGGTCAGCACCTGGTTGGACTGACTGATCGGATGGTCCTCGTGGAAGAAGCGGAAGAGATCGCTCTCGACCTCGACGGTCGACACCTGCGGCGCGCCGGCGGCCAATACCAGCAGGGTGACGATCAGCACCCAGCGCGGATAACGCATGCCGAGCCGCCGCAGCCAGGCGACCGGCGCATCCAGGAGACCGATCCCCTTGCCGGGCCGCGCCCAGCCGCCACGATCCCAGCGCGCGAAGATCGGCGGCAGGAGCCAGGCCACCAGCAGATAGAGCATCAGCACGCCGGCCGCCGCCGACTGCCCGAGCGCATGGATCGGCGGGATCTCGCTCATGCTCAGCGAGATCAGCCCGGCGGCGGTGGTCAGCGCCGAGAACAAGGCCGGGCGATGGATCGCGTCCCAGGCCTGCCGCACGCGCTGTTGCGAGGACGCGCCTGCGGCGGATGACGCACCCTCGACGCCCTCGCGGCGCTCCACCATGGCCAGCGCGTTGTACCAATGCAACAGAAACGCCACCGACAGCGACACCATCAGCGGCGGCAGGATCGCGGTAATCAGCGTGAACGGCTGCCCCAGCAGCACCAGCACCAACAGCGCCGTGCCCACGGCGGCATGGATCGCCGCCAGCGCGATCGCCAGCGCCAACCAACGCCGGAACAGCCAGGCGGTCAGCACCAGGCCGATGGCCAGCGTCGCCGGCACGAAGATCAGGCTATCGCGAACGGTCGCCCGCAGTTGCGCCGCGTCCAACGGCGTCTGCCCGGAGATGGCGACCAAATGGTCCGCAAGCCCGGCATCCGCCAGCGCCTGCTCAAAGGCCGTCTCGACTTCGAGGCGCTGCAGGCTGTTCTCCAGCTCCCGGGGGCGCACCGCCAGCGCCATCAGACTGCCGTCATCGGAGATCAGCAAGCCGGGGGCAAAGCGATCGGCCAGCAATCGCGCCCGGCGTTCGGCGGGATCGAGGCGCGCGCGGATCGCCGCATCCAACAACGGCTCGACCACGAAGCCATCCGCCGTGCCGCTGATATGGTCCATGGTCGCCGGCGCCAGCACCCGCTCGACCAGCGGATGTTGCTGCATGGTCGCGACGAGCTGCTCGAAGCGTTCGAGGAAGGCATCCTGATAGAGATCCTCGCTGACGAAGGCCGCCACCAGCACCTCATCGCCCGGGAAACGCTCGCGCAGCTGACGCTCGAGGATCGCCGCCTCGCTCTGCGGAGGGATGTAGGCCTCGGGCGAGTTATTGATCGTCAGCGTCAGCGCGGCGGTCACCAGCGGCCCGACCGCCAGCACAATCAGGATCGCCAGCGCCGCCAGCGGCGGCAGACGCAACGGATTCAGCGAGATTCGTTTCATCGGCGGAACCAGGTTGACAAGCAGGCGCGCGCCCTGCTGCGCCTAGAGCGCACCCTGGAGCGCAACAGGAACCGCGCACGCATCACGGCCGGAACGGCCGCTCCAGGGCCGGGTCCTTCAGCGCGCGGTTGCTGAACAGCCGCTGCGGCAGATCCTGATCGTAGACGGTCTTTTCAGCGGTCAGCCGCGTCTGATGCCCCGACTCCAGATCCTGCATCAGGCTATCGGTCACGGTCCAATAGCCTTGGACGCGCTCGACCTTGTCGACCCGCAAGCGCTTGAACGGCGTCTCGGCGCCTGGCCGATAGAAATCGACCCGCATCGCAATCAGGGTGTCGGGATCAATCCAGCTCAGCCGTCGCCCATAGACCGAATTGCTCGAATCGGCCGGGATGCTCTCCAGCACCTCGGTGGCCACGCCTTCCAGCGTCTCCTGGCGCAGCCAGCGATGCCGATCTTCGTCGACCTTGCGATCCTGTAGATCCTCATAGAACAGGTCCGAGCCGACGAACCGCCCGCCCTTGCGCGACGACGGGATGCGCCGGTCGCGCCCGAGCGCGGGCAGATAGACCCATTGATCGGTGCTGCCATCGGCCTGATCGATGGTCAACAGACCGGTGTCGGCGATATCCGCCGGCGCGGTGAAGCGGATCAGATTCGCGACCTCGCCACCACCGCCATCGCGGCGATAACTGAACAGTTGGCGCACGCGCGGCTCGCGCCCAGCCTCGGTCAGGACCATGGTGCCGCGACTGGCGACATCGCGTCCATCCGGGCGGTCGTAGACCTGCTGCGCCAGCGCGCGCCCGCGCTCGGCATCGGCAAGCGCGAACATCGGCATCGACAGCCCAAGGCACAGCAGCACGAGGACCCCTCGGCGAGCGGACCTGGCGCCAGTTAGGAACAGAGTTTGAAACGATGTTTGCATAAGCGATCACCCTTGGCGATGGAACCGAAACCCCCCTGACCGCATGCGCGTCGCGCTCACAGACGCAGGCGGCTTACGCGAGCTGCATGGTCATTAAACCGAGCGGAACCGTCGCCGGCATGCTGGCGGACAGGCCCGCGATCAGCGGGATCATAAGCATACCTGCGGGCACCAAACTCAGCAGCAGGAACAGGAGAAAGCCAAGGATACCCGCCGAGCGCCGCCGAACGATACGCGGCTTGGGCCGATAGCGCGGCGACTCCGCAGCCCACGACTGCGTCGTTGCCGGTCGCTCGATGCGCGCCCCATTGCCCCGGCTCGTATCCTCGACAGCGAGCCCGGGCAAGGGGCTGAGCGTTGGCTCCACGCGAGAACCCGAGGGCTTGGGGCGATCCGAACCGACAGG
>NZ_JBKHDN010000051.1:0-15387 GCF_046541315.1 Halochromatium sp.
ATCATGCCGTTGCAGGGTCGTCTCCGGCGGCAGACCGGTTTCTCCGCGCTCGCGCAAATGGAGCGCGGCCTTGGCCATGAGGTGCGCGCTGACCGGGGCGGTGATGAACAGGAAGACGGCGACGAGAACCTCGTGCAACGAGGTCCCAGGCTCGTGCCAGCTAAAAAACACCGCCGAGGCAATTAGCAGACTGCCGACGCCGAGGGTGGTGGCCTTGGTCGGCGTATGCAGTCGTTGATAGAAATCGCGCAGCCGCACCAGCCCGATCGAGCCCAGGCAGGTAAAGCCGGCGCCGATCAGGATCAGCGCCGCGATCAGGGATTCCATGAACAGATCCATGGGTTGACTCCTATTCGATGAGGTCGCCGCGGGTGAGAAACTTGGCGAGGGCAACGGTGCCCACGAAACCGAACAGCGCGATCAGTAGCGCGGCCTCGAAGTAGAGGCTACTGGCGAGCTTGATATCGAGCAACACCAGCAGCGCAAGCGTATTCACATAGAGCGTATCCAGCGCCAGGATGCGATCAGGCTTGCTCGGCCCGATGACGAGCCGCCAAAGCGAGAGCAGCACCGCGCTGGTCACCAGGAAAAACCCAATCGCAAGCGCATTCTTCAGGATCGATCCGACTTCGAACAACTCGTTCATCGTTGATCTCCATTGACTGTCGGCCGGCATGAGCGCCTTCGCAGCGTGGGGCGCTGATCGGCAGGCCGGGTCGCAACCTGGGCGCAACCTGATCGCAACCTGGGCGCAACTTGGGCGATCTCCGTCAATCGCCCGGCGCGCGCGACACGGGATCGCTGCTCGCGATCATTCTACGGGACTTGCATGCCGTGGCTCGGTTTGCAGCATCCGGCGCGGCGGTCAAGTCTGCTCCAACGCATCGAGCAGGGGCTGTTCATAGCGCTTGCGGATGGTGGCGATGATCGCCTCGGGATCGCGCCCCTGCAACGCATGGATGATGAGTTCGCTGCGGTCAGGACTGAGCGAGGCGGACAGGGTGCCGGGCGTCAAGGTCACGATATTCGCCAGCAGGCTAATGCCGACATTGCCCTTGAGGCGCAGCGGTATGCGGATGAAGGCCGGTTGGATGCGCGCCATCGGCCCCAGGATGAGCAGCGCGACGGCGATGTTGGCGACGATGATATCGATGAGCAGGATACCCGCAAGCCGCAGCAGCGCCAACGGCCGGCGGATGCGCACCTGCGCGGTCCAGAAGCGCGCCGTGTAGAGCGGAATCAGCCACGCCAGCAGCGCGCCGAGCAGGATCTGACCGGGCGCGACCGAATTGACCAACAGCAGCCAGAGGCCAAGCAGCATCAGCGACAGAAGCGGGTGCGGCAGGAACGATTTCATCGGCGTGCGGACATGGCTTGGGGCGATTGGTCAATGAGCGTTGGTTCGCCCCAGGGCGCGGCCAGTTCGGCTGCGACTGGTGCTGCGGTTGGTGCTGGGGTCGCGGTTGGGGCTGCGACTGGTGCTGCGGCTGCGGCTGGCCCGGGGCTGAGCACCGCATCGAGATATCCGGCGGGGCTGACCAGTTGCCCGGCCGCGGCCCGTGCGTAATCGTGGATCGGACGCGCGAAGACGACGAACAGCAAGCTGATCCCGGCGAGCGCGGCGACCGGCACCAGCTTGGTCACATCGGGCAAGGTCGCGGCACCGGCATGGGTGTCGGTCTTGAAGAACAGGGTGCTGCCGGCCCGGGCCAGGATCATCAGCGTCAACAGGCCGGTGCTCAGCACGATGACCATGACCCAGGGCAGCGCCGGCGAGCCGACGCTGGCCTGAAGGATCAGCAGCTTGCCGATGAAGCCCGACAGCGGCGGCAGACCGGCGACCGCGAGCGCCAGCACCAGGAACAGCCCGCCGAGCAGATTCGCCGCCGGCAGCATCGGCCCGGCGCGCAACTCGTCGCCGAAGGCGCCGCGCGTGCGGGCGACGTTCTCGGTGAGCATGAACAGGGCAGCGGCGACCAGGGTCGACTGGAAGCTGTAGTAGAGGCCGGCGGCGAGCGCCGCCTCGCCGCCGAGGCCGAAGGCGGTCAGGATGCTCCCGGCCGAGACCACCACCAGATGCGAGACCAAGAGCGCCAGGCGCTGGCTGGCAAGCGCGCCCAGGGTGCCGACGACGATGGTGACCAGCCCGAGCACCAACAGCCAGGGATCGACCAGACCGGCGAGCGGCCCGGCATCGGCGCCAAAGATCAAGCCATGGACACGCAGGATCGCATAGGCGCCGACCTTGGTCATGATCGCGAACAGCGCGGCCGCGGCCGGCCCGGCCGCCGCATAGGCGCCGGGCAGCCAGAGATGCAGCGGCGCCAGCGCCGCCTTCAAGGCGAACACCACGAACAACAACAGCGCCGCCGCGCGCACCAGCCCGAGATCGTCCGCGTCAAGCGCCGCGACCCGCTGCGCGAGATCGGCCATGTTGAGGGTGCCGAGCACGCCGTAGAGGGTGCCCACCGCGAACAGGAACAGGCTCGAACCGACCAGGTTGATCACCACATAATGCAGTCCGGCGCGACTGCGCGCCGCGCCGCCGCCATGCAGCAGCAGCCCGTAGGAGGCGAGCAGCAGGATCTCGAAGAAGACGAAGAGATTGAACAGGTCGCCGGTCAGGAAGGCGCCGTTCAGTCCCATCAACAGGAACTGGAACAGCACATGGAACTGGCGGCCCCGGCGATCGCTGCCCTGGATCGCGTGCATCATCGCGAACAGCGCCAGCACCGAGGTCAGCAGCACCATCCCGGCCGCGAGCCGGTCGGCGACCAGCACGATGCCATGGGGCGCGGCCCAGCGGCCCAGCGGGTAGACCAGGATCTCGCCGTCGGCGACCTGCAACAGCAGCCACAGCGAGACGCCGAGCAACACCTGCACGCCGAGCATGCTGAGGGTGCGTCGCAGGGGCGTGGCGCTGCCGCGCAGCAGCACCAACAGCGTGCCGGTCAGCAGCGGCACCAGGATCGGCGCGATCACGACATGGGCGACGGCGCTCATGGCTCGCGTCCGTCGACCTGGTCGTTGCCGAGATCGGCGCGCGCGCGCAAGGCGAGCACGACGACGAAGGCGGTCATGCCGAAGCCGATCACGATCGCGGTCAGCACCAGCGCCTGCGGCAGCGGATCGGCATAGGTCGAGCGGCCCGGCTCGATGATCGCCGGCACGCCGATGCGCAGGCGTCCCATCGCGAACAGGAACAGATTCACCGCATAGGAGAGCAGCGTGATACCGAGCACGACCGGGAAGGTGCGTGCGCGTAACAGCAGATAGAGGCCGCAACCGGCGAGCAGACCAACGACCAGGGCGAGGAGCGCTTCCATCAGGGAGTCGGCGCGCGCTGAACGGGTGTCGGCCGGCGTCGCTCCAGGCCGATGTCGCCGAGGCGGATCAGGATGACCAGGGTGATGCCGATCACGACCAGCATCACGCCGAGATCGAACAGCAGCGCCGAGGCCAGCTCGATCTCGCCCAGGATCGGCACCTGCCAATGACCATGGGCCGAGGTCAGGAACGGCGCCCCGAAGTACCAGCTACCGAGCTCGGTGGCGGTGGCGATCAGCAGACCCAGGCCGATCAGTGGATGCAGCTCGCCGGACAGGCGCGTCTGGGTCCAGACGATGCCATTGGCGAGATACTGCATCACCAGCGCCACCGCGATGATGAGCCCGGCGATGAAGCCGCCGCCCGGCAGGTGATGCCCGCGCAGCAGGATGAACACCGCGACCATCAGCGCCAGCGGCAACAGCAGACGCGAGAAGGTGGCCAGGATCAGCGGGTGGGTGTCGCCGCTCCAGGGCCGGCCCTCGGCATCGGTGCGCGGTGCTTCGAGGCGCAGATCGCGCAGCATCATGTAGATGCCGATCGCCGCGATCGCGAGCACGGTGATCTCGCCGAGGGTGTCGAAGCCACGGAAATCGACCAGGATGACATTGACGACATTGGTGCCGCCGCCACCGGGCAGGCTGTTGGTCAGGAACCAGTCGGAGATGCTGTCGTAGGGACGGGTCAGCACCGCCCAGGTCAGCGCCGCGGTCAGGCCGCCGCCGAGCAGCGCCACCAGCAGATCGCGCAGGTTGCGCGGCAATGAGGACGCGCGCGGCGTCTCGGCCGGCAGGAAGTGCAACGCCAGCAGCAGCAGGATGATGGTCACCATCTCCACCGCGAGCTGGGTGAGCGCCAGATCCGGCGCCGAGAACTTGACGAAGGCGAGCGCGACGATCAGCCCCACCACGCTCAGCATCACCAGCGCGGTCCAGCGCTGTCGATGCAGGATCACGGTGCCGACGGCGCCAACCGCAAGACCGAAGGCGGCGACCGCGCTGACCGGATCGAGCGGCGTCAGCGAGACGCCGCCGGTCAGCGGCGTGCCCCAGAGGCCCAGCAGCAGCATGCTCGCGGCGGCGATGATCAGCACCACGAGCATGAAGGGCAGCGAGCGGCGATGGATCAGGCGGTCGAGCAGGCGGCCGCCCCGCACCAGCGCGCGCTCCCAGGCCTCGAACAGCAACCGCGCATCGATACGGTCGAACAGGCGCTCGTGCCAGCGGAACAACGGCCGGCGAAGCGCATAGATCAGCACGCCGCCGGCCAGCGCCAGCATGCTCATGCCAAGCGCCGGCGTGAAGCCATGCCAGACCTTGAGGCTGTAAGCGGGCAGCGGCGCCTGCAGCGTGGCGCCGGCCGCGACCGCCAGCAGCGGCCCGAAGGTCAGGCTCGGAAGGATGCCGACCGCGATACAGATCACCACCAAGATCTCGACCGGCACGCGCATCCAACGCGCGGGCTCATGCGGGCTGCGCGGCAGGTCGGTCGGCGTGCCGTTGAAGAAGACATCGTGGATGAAGCGCAGCGAGTAGGCGACCGCGAGCGCGCCGGCGATGGTCGCCAGTACCGGCAGCAGCCAGGTGCTCTCCTCGAAGGTCGCCATGTAGACGGTCTTCTCGAAGAACATCTCCTTCGACAGGAAGCCATTGAGCAGCGGCACCCCGGCCATGGCGGCGGCGGCGATCATCGCCAGCAGGCCGGTCTGCGGCAGGCACTGCCAGAGACCGGCCAGGCGGCGCATATCGCGCGTGCCGGCGGCGTGGTCGATGATGCCGGCGGCCATGAACAGCGAGGCCTTGAAGGTAGCGTGGTTCATGACGTGGAACACCCCGGCGACCGCCGCCAGCGGCGTGCCGATGCCGAACAGCAGCGTGATCAGGCCGAGATGGCTGATGGTCGAATAGGCCAGCAGGCCCTTGAGGTCGTGCTTGTGCAGCGCGGTATAGGCGCCGATCAGCAGCGTCGCCATGCCGGTGGGCGCGACCAGCCAGGTCCAGGCCTCGGAGCCGGAGAGCGCCGGAAACAGGCGTGCGAGCAGGAAGACCCCGGCCTTGACCATGGTCGCCGAATGCAGATAGGCGCTGACCGGCGTCGGCGCCGCCATCGCGTGCGGCAGCCAGAAATGGAACGGGAACTGCGCCGACTTGGTGAACACCCCGAGCAGGATCAGCACCAGGGCCGGCACATAGAGCGGATGCGCGTGGATGCGCTCGGAGGCCGCGAGCACGGCGCTCAGCTCATAGCTGCCGACGATCTCGCCGAGCAGCAGGATGCCGCCGAGCAGCGCCAGACCGCCGCCGCCGGTGATCGCGAGCGCCATGCGCGCGCCGCGCCGCGCGTCCTCGCGCTGGCGCCAGTAGCTGATCAGCAAAAACGAACTGACACTGGTCAACTCCCAGAACATCAACAGCTGGATCAGGTTCTCGGACATCACCAGCCCGAGCATCGCGCCCATGAACAACAGCAGATAGGCGTAGAACCGGCCCATCGGGTCCTGCTCGGCGAGATACCAGCGCGCGTAGAGGATCACCAGCAGGCCGATGACCAGGATCATCAGCGCGAACAGCAACGCCAGCCCGTCCAGGCGGAAGCCGAGCGACAATCCCAGCGCCGGCAGCCAGTCGAGTTGCCAGATCAGCGTCTCGCCCCGCATCACCGCCCGGGCTGGGGCGAGCAGCAGCGCCAATGCCGACAAGGCGACGCCGCCGGTGACCCAGGCCGACCAGAGCCGTCCGGCGGTGACCGCCCAGGGCGGTAACAGGGCGCCGACGAACGGGATCAGGACGATCAGCGGCAGCGGGGTCATCGGTGTCGGTTAGAGGTCGGCGCGGCTGTCGATCTTGTCGGTGGAGAGATCCCGCAGGAGGCCGTGGATGATCTCGCGCACGCGTTGCTCCTGCGGGCAGTCCTTGCCCTTGCGCGCGGCGGCGAAGAATTTCGCCAGCGTCTTGTGATCC
Source organism: Halochromatium sp. (assembly GCF_046541315.1). Classification (GTDB taxonomy): domain Bacteria; phylum Pseudomonadota; class Gammaproteobacteria; order Chromatiales; family Chromatiaceae; genus Lamprobacter. The sequence goes on from NZ_JBKHDN010000051.1 coordinate 6,288, forward strand.
TCGCTGTCGAGCGCCTCGGCGAAGCCCCGAGGGACCTTCGCGGACTGATCGGGCACGCGGTTGGGGGCGTTCTCGTCGGCGGCCTGGCGGCCGTGGGCCCAGTTCATCGCGCGCGCGCAGTAGAGGATGCTGCGATCGAGCAGGATGAACGGGAAACGCGGGTTGCTGACCGGCCCCAGCGTGAAGCGCTCGACACCGAGGGTACGCTTGATATCGAGCTTGGCCAGTTGCGAGGTGCCGAGCACGCCGAGCACGCCGCCGATGCTAGCGCCGATCAGGGTGCCGGCGCCAAACGAGAGGCCCCCGATGCCGAGATCGAGGGCGCCGCCGGTGGCCGCTCCAGCGGCGGCGCTGGCGAGCACCGTCTGATGGCGATTGAGGCCGAGCCTGCTCTCGACCTCGTTCGAGAACAGATCCTTGACCAGCAAGGAGCTGGGCGAGACATTCCAGACATGGTGCTTGAAATGCTCGCGGATCTCGGCCTGGGCCTCGTGCTCGAGCGTGCGCAGCCCTTCCTGCAGGCCTTCGGTCAAACGCTGGCGGATCTGTTCGCGATCCTGATCGGAATCCAGGTCATTCGTCTTGATGATCTTGACGACCTTATAGGTCAATGCCTTGCGCAGTAGTTTCAGGATACTGGTGACGCTCTGTTCGATGCGCCGTTCCCAGTCACGCTCGAAGGCGCGCACGGTTTCGTCCAGCATCGGCTCCCAGCGCTGATCGATGGTCTTGAGGGCATTCAGCAGCGCGATGCGTTCGGCATAGGTCGCGCGGTGCGCGTTGAACATGCGCACCGAGTTGAACGACTTGTTCAGCGCATCCTGCCAGGCCGCAATGTATTTGTCGTTGGCCGAAAGGTTATTGAAGATCGCCATGCGTGGCCGACCGGTGAGGCGCAGCAATTCCATCTCGGTGCGGTCCTTTTCCTTGATCCGCTTGGAGCCGTCGACCACCAGGATGATGCCGGCGCCCTCGGCAATGGGTTTCATCAGCGCGCAATCGTGACTGTAGAGGTGATCGTGACGATGCGCCTCGACGAAGGCGCGCGCCAGATCGGTGTCGCTCGGATGCTGTTGGAACCATTCGAGGATATCGGTGGGATTCTGGAACCCCGGGGTGTCGACGAAGCGCAACACGGTCTTGCCGTCGATCTCGACCGGATATTGATCGGAGCGCGTGGTGGTGCCGGCGCGCTTGTCGATGGCGATGCGGTCGTTCTCGGTCAGCGTCGCGACCACGGACGACTTGCCGGCATTGGGATGACCAACGATGGCGAGTGTGGGGATCTGCGCGTCCATCAGCGGTCCTCATCATCTTCTTCGGCGGGCACCAGCATCACCAGACGCAGATAGGGATCGCCCATCTGCTCGATCTTGCGCTGCCAATCGGCGAAATCGAATTCGCTCAAGGGCGGCAGCGGATCATCCTCGTCCTCGGAATCGCCGGTCAGCGCCAACAGCACCTGCGCCTGTTCGCCGGCGGCGGCGCGCACCCGGCGAAGGAAACGGAGATTCTCGGTGATCGGCGGCTGGGAACCGTCCTGGATCAGCGCGACGCGCGCCGGGGGGGCGCTCCAACCGGCCTGGTTGATCATCTCGATGGCTTGTTCGGTCATCGCACGGCCGCCGCCATAGGTGGCCGCGGCGGCCACGCGCCAGCCGGTCTGGGCGCGCAGGAGCTGTTGCAGGCGGGCTTGCTGGGTTTGATCCCCCAGCAGGTCGGCGATGTCGACGTGCAGCAGCAGGAGGCAGGCATCGGCATCCACCGCGACGCCAAGCGGGGAAACGTCCGCGTCGCTCGCCGCCGGTCCGGCGTCGGGCTCGCTCGGCACCGGCGGCGGGATCTGGGGCGCGGCCGGCGCCTCGGCGGGCTTTCCGGTTGGCGTCTCGACCGTCTCGGCCTGGCGCGCGCTTGGCGGTTCGGCGGCTGCGGGCGGTTCGGGAGGCGATTTGCCGGCCGATTCGCTCGCGGGCTCGCCGGTCGAGACAGCCGGACTCGCGGGCGCTGCCTGGTCCGCCTTGGGGGCAGCTGTGGCTCCGGGCGCGGCCGGCGCCTTCGGCGGTCGCGGTGCCGAGGTCGGTCGGGTCAGCGGCGTCAGCAGCGCGGGGATCGGCATCTCCGTGCCGGCGCCGTCGCGGATGGTGCGGGTCTCGATGCTGGGGGTGATCATGCGCGCGTAGGGCGCCTGCGCGCTCTGGTGCGTGAACGGCAAGGCGGCGAGGGCGAGCCGCTGCTTCAAAGTCGAGAGACCGAGCAACAAAAGCCGGGGCAGCAGGCCATAGGTGAACACCGCCAGCACCAGGAACCAACGCCAGGAGCGCAGATGAGCGGCGTCGAACTCGGCCAGCGAGTCCTTGAGGCTGATGCGGGTGCCGGCGATGTCTGCCAACGTCGGCAGGCCGACGCCCTCGCCGAACAACCAGCTCCAGGGCAACGCGATGGTGCGCACCACGCCCTGGATGGTCTCGGCGCTGATGTTCATCGCCGAGCCCCAGCCGAAGCCGAGGTCGACGAACCAGATCAGCGCCATGGTCATGAGGATGGCGCCGAGATTGAAGCCGATGCCGAAGACCTGCGCCGGCACCAGGACCGGGAGATAGCTGGCCGGTCCATAGAGCGCATAGTTGGCCTGCGCCAGCCCCTGCCGGGCCTTGGCCCGCTCGCGCAGCTCGGGCGCGAGGTGCGTCAGGCGTTGCTTCTGGATCCAGCGCGCGGCGCGCGAGAACAGCGGTCTCAGCAGTTGCCCGAGCAGCGAGAGATCCTGGACCGCGCCCTTGACCAGCCGCGAACGGCGGCTGTACCAGAGGCCGAGCGTGGAGCCGACCAGGATCAGCTGTAGCAGCACCAGCCAGAACAGATACCAGGAGACATTGACCGGATAATCGCCTTCATAGTGCAGCAGGGTCGAGGCGACGCCGAGGCCGGCGAGAAAACCGAGCACGCCCATCAGGGTCGCCACCAGGCGCTGGGCGCGCGCGAAGGCCTGGCCGGGCAGCAGCTCGGCGACGGCCGGGTCATCCTGCTCGCGGCGCAGTTCCAGCCACCAGCGCAGGGCGCGATTGCGATGCTTGGTGGTGTGCGCGTCGTCCTCGCCGACGATCGGCGCGATCCGCTCCTTGTAGAGCCGACGATCGCGTTCGGCCAGCGGTTTGCGTTGCGCGGGATGTTCGTGCAGCAGGCGCTCGTCTTCGTCGACGTAGTAGTCGAAGTCGATCAGGTCTGGAACGCGCCAGCGCAGTGCGCGGGGCTTGCGCTTGCGAGCGTCTTGGAGATGTGAGGCGAGACGCCGAAGAAAGGATTCCATGGATGGTCGAAGAGCTTAGGAATGCGTCTGACTGGTGGAAGTGCCTGCCCGGATGGCTCGGTGCAGGGAATCGTCGGTCATGCCACGGCCGCAGATGCCTGCAAGTGCTGGCAAGGTATACCGCGCATGGTGCGGGGATCAAGCGCGCGGCACGCATCGAGCATAGGAAGGCGCGCGCGCCGGGGCTTGACGCAAGGCAAGCGCGCGGCGAATCGACGTTCGCACTGGTGCATGAAAACAATCGGCTGCTATACTGTCATGTACGATTGACATCAGCTTGAGTTGACACATTGACCATCGATCCACCCCCGGCCGAGACCCTCGCCGCGCAGGCCATGCACGCGCAACGCAAGCCTCGGGCCGTGATTATTGGTAGCGGCTTTGGCGGGCTCGCCGCCGCGATTCGCCTCGGTCATCGCGGTTACCAGGTGACCGTCGTCGAGAAACTGGACGCGCCGGGCGGCCGTGCCTATGTGCACGAGATCGATGGCTTCACCTTCGACGCCGGTCCCACCATCATCACCGCGCCCTTCCTGCTCGAAGAGCTGTGGGAGATGTGCGGGCGCCGTTTCCAGGACGAGATCGACCTGCGGCCGATGGATCCCTTCTATCGCATTCGTTTCGATGACGGCGCGATCTTCGACACCAATGGCGATGCCGATGCGATGCGCGCTCAGGTCGAGCGCTTCGCGCCCAGCGATGTCGCCGGCTACGAGCGCTTCCTCAAGGCCAGCGAAGAGATCTTCCAGGTCGGCTTCGTCGAACTCGGCCATGTGCCGTTCACGCACTGGCAGGACATGGCGCGTATCGTGCCGAAGATGGTCAAGCTGCGCAGCTATCGCAGCGTCCATGCGATGGTCTCGCAGTACGTCAAGGACGAGCGGCTGCGGGTCGCGCTCTCGTTCCATCCGCTGCTGATCGGCGGCAATCCGTTCACCGTCACCTCGATTTACACGCTGATCTCCTACCTCGAACGGCACTGGGGCGTGCACTCGGCGATGGGCGGCACCGGCGCCATCGTCAACGGCCTGGTCGATCTGATCCAGGGCCAGGGCGGCACCCTGCGCCTCAACGCCGAGGTCACCGAGATCAGCGTCGAGAACGGCAAGGCGACCGGCGTCAAGCTCAAGGACGGCGAACACATCGGCGCCGATATCGTCGTCTCCAATGCCGATGTCGCCTGGACCTACAAGCATCTGCTGCCGGGCATCGAGCGCAAGCACTGGACCGACGCCAAGCTCGATAAGGCACGCTACTCGAACGGCCTGTTCGTCTGGTACTTCGGCACCAAGCGCCGCTATGAGGAGGTCAAGCATCATACGATCATGCTCGGCCCGCGTTACAAGGCGCTGTTGCGGGACATCTTCGATCGCAAGGTGCTCGCGGACGACTTCAGCCTCTACCTGCACCGCCCGACGGCGACCGATCCGGCCTTGGCGCCGGAAGGCTGCGACACCTTCTATGCGCTCGCCCCGGTGCCGCATCTCGATGCCGATGTCGATTGGGCCGAGCGTGCCGAGCCTTATCGACGCGCCCTCTCGGCCTATCTGTCCGACACCCTGCTGCCGGATCTCGAGGCGCAGCTCGCGGTGTCGCGGGTCACCACGCCCAAGGATTTCGAACAGCGCCTGTGCTCGGTCAAGGGCGCTGGTTTCAGTCTGGAACCGGTGCTCATGCAGAGCGCTTGGTTTCGCCCGCACAACAAAAGCGAAGAGGTCGAACGTCTTTACCTGGTCGGCGCTGGCACCCATCCCGGAGCGGGTGTGCCGGGCGTCATCTCGACAGCGCGAGTACTGGATACGGTGGTCCCCGATGCCTCTGTTTTTGCATGAAATCAAAACCTCGGACGCGGCGGATCTGGCTGCCTGCCGGCAGTTGCTGAGCAACGGCTCGAAGTCGTTCTTCGCCGCCTCCTTCTTCCTGCCCAAGATGATCCGCGATCCGGCGGCGGCGCTGTATGCGTTCTGCCGCGTCGCCGACGACGCGATCGACGAGCGGCGCGATCGGCAGGCGGCGCTCGCCGAGCTGCGCGAGCGCCTCGACCGCGTCTATCGGGGCCGGCCGCGCGAGTTGGCGCCGGATCGCGCCTTCGCGGCCACGGTCGAGCGCTTCGAGGTGCCGCGCGCGCTGCCGGAGGCCCTGCTCGAAGGCTTCGAGTGGGACGCCGACGGGCGCGACTACGAGACCATCGAGGGCGTGCTCGATTATTCGGCGCGGGTGGCCGCCGCCGTCGGCGCGATGATGACCGTGATCATGGGGGTGCGCGCGCCGAACGTGCTGGCGCGCGCCTGCGATCTCGGCAGCGCCATGCAGCTGACCAATATCTGTCGCGATGTCGGCGAGGATGCCCGCAACGGGCGCGTCTATCTGCCCAAGGCCTGGCTGCGCGAGGCCGGGCTGGATGTCGAGGCCTGGTTGGCGAACCCCAGCTACAACGAGGCCGTCGGCGCCGTCGTCAAGCGGGTGCTGGACCGGGCCGAGACGCTCTATCAGCGCGCCGAATCCGGCATCGCCAAGCTGCCGGTGGCCTGTCGGCCGGGGATCTATGCCGCGCGCCTGCTCTATGCCGAGATCGGCCACGAGGTGGAGCGCAGGGGCTACGATTCGGTGACCACGCGCGCCGTGGTGGCGCCGGCGCGCAAGGTGACCCTATTGAGCCGGGCGGTGGCCGCGACGCCCTTCCCGGGACGCAGCTGCGCCGATCCGGCGTTGCCCGAGAACCGGTTCCTGGTCAACGCGGCGGCGGCGCAGGCCGGGCTGGCGCGGTCACGGGCCGCGGTGCTCGGGTCCAATCAAGGCGCCAGCAGCCAGCGCCCGACGGGGCAGGAAGCCCCGCAGTCGGTTGGCGAGAAACTGGTCTGGGTCCTGGATCTGTTCGCGAGCCTGGACGAGCGTCAGCGGGCCGCATCGCTGGGAGCCGAACGCGCGGCCTGAGGCCAAGGACCGTTCATCGAGAGAGCAACACGGCAGACACCGGTCATGAGCTACTACATCGGCATCCTGGCACTGGCGCTCGGCGCCTTTTACTTCCGGCGCGGCGCGCAGCATCGGCGCAGGGTGATCAGTGCCCGCGAGCGCGCCGAGGCCAACGGCGGCCTGCCGGAGATCGATCCGGTCTTGACCTCGATGGGGGTGACCTTCCTGCCCTTGGTCCTGCTCTATGGCGGCTTTGCCTCGCTGCTGTTGATCGGCGGCTACTTCCTGACCGATCTCAAGCAACATCTGACGCTGTTCGATCTGTTCGGGCTGCTGACGCTGACCGCGGCCTATACCAGCTGGATCATGATTCGGACCTACTACAACAAGCTGGGGCTCGATCTAACGGACGACTAGGCCGGTCCCTGTCTCGGTCCCGCCGCTGCTGGCCGATTCGAGCGGCGGTCATGGTCGGCACCGCCGCCGACCCAAGGCTCGCGCCGCCAGCCGCCAGCCCGATGCACCAGCGCCGCGCCGCGCCGGTCTTGCCAGTCCGCCAACACATGCCGCGTGGCGGGCTGTCCATCGAGGCTGAAGGCATGATCCTGGGGCCGGTGGGTATGCCCATGGATCAGCCGGCGAACCCCGCAGCGACGCATCCGCGTGCTGACCTCGGCATGGTTCACATCCATGATCTCGGCCGCCTTGCCCGCCATCGCCGCGCCGCTGCGTTGTCGATAATCCGCCGCGATGCGGCGGCGCTTGTCTAGCGGCAGCCAGAGAAACAGGCGCCGGACCACCGGGTTGCGCACGCGCCGGCGGAAGCGCTGATAGGCGATGTCGTCGGTGCAGAGGAGATCGCCGTGCATCAACAGGATCGGCTCATCGCCGAGCCGGATGCGGTGAGGATCGCGGACGAGATCGCAGCCCGTCGCCCGCGCGAAGCGGCGGCCGATGAGGAAATCGCGATTGCCATGCATGAGCGCGCAGCGCGTGCCTTGGCCGGTCAGCCGCCGCAAGGCCGCGCATACCTCGGGCAGGGGATCGTCGTCATCGCCGATCCAGGCGTCGAAGAGATCGCCGAGGATGTAGAGCTGGCGCGTGCCAAGCGCACGGCGTTCGAGGAAGTCGACGAAGAGTTCGGTCAGCGCCGGCCGGCGCGGCGAGAGATGCAGATCGGAGATGAACAGGGTCTCGTCCGCGCGCGGCGATTTCGCCATGGCTAGTCGAGGATCTCGGCCTTCTCGATGATGACGTCCTCGACCGGCACGTCTTGATGGCCTTGGCGGTCGCCGGTCTTGCTCTCCTTGATGGCGTTGACGACATCCATGCCCTCGGTCACCCGGCCGAAGACGCAGTAGCCCCAGCCGTCCTGTCCCGGGTGGTCGAGGAAGCTGTTGTCGGCGACATTGATGAAGAACTGCGACGAGGCCGAATGCGGATCGTTGGTGCGGGCCATGGCGATGGTGCCGACCTTGTTCTTGAGCCCATTGTTGGCCTCGTTCTCGATCGGAGCGCGCGTCGGCTTGGGGGCGAAATTGACGTCCATGCCGCCGCCTTGAATCATGAAGCCATTGATGACGCGGTGGAACAGGGTGCCGTCATAGTGGCCATCGCGCACGTACTGCTCGAAGTTGGCGGCCGTGGCCGGGGCGTTCTCGTGATCGAGTTCGAGCAGGATGTCGCCGTGGTTGGTGCTGAGTTTGATCATTAAGGATTCTCCATGGTTTCCTGACAGCTTATCAAAATTGGCCGCGAGATGCCCTGTCGAGGCGTCCGGTTGGCCGCCTCGGCCGCGTTTCGGTCGACCCGTCCCCTTTGTTAGTATCGTTGTCTCCGTCGCCTGGATAGACCCGCCCATGTTACAGATCCACAATAGCCTGACCCGCCGCAAGGCCCCCTTTCAGCCGATCGAACCCGGCAAGGTTCGTATGTACGTCTGCGGCATGACGGTCTACGACTATTGTCATCTCGGCCATGCGCGGGTGCTGGTGGTCTTCGATGTGATCTACCGCTGGCTGATGCGCAGCGGCTACGAGGTGACCTATGTGCGCAATATCACCGACATCGACGACAAGATTCTCGCCCGCGCCGCCGCCAACGAGGAGGCCTTCACGGCGCTGACCGAGCGTTTCATCGGCGCCATGCACGAGGACGCCGCCGCGCTCGGGGTCCTGCCGCCGACCGACGAGCCGCGCGCCACCGCCCATATCGACGAGATCGTCGCGATGATCGAGCGGCTGATCGACAACGGGCATGCCTATGTCGCCGCCAATGGCGATGTCTACTACGCGGTCGCCAGCTTTCCAGGCTACGGACGCCTGTCCGGCAAGGACCCGAGCGATCTGCGCGCCGGGGCTCGGGTCGAGGTGGGGGAGGCCAAACGCGATCCGCTCGACTTCGCGCTCTGGAAGGCCGCCAAGCCGGGCGAACCGGCCTGGTCCGCGCCCTGGGGCGAGGGGCGGCCGGGCTGGCACATCGAATGCTCGGCGATGTCGACCTGCCGGCTCGGCAACCATTTCGATCTCCACGGCGGCGGTGCCGATCTGCAATTCCCGCATCACGAAAACGAGATCGCGCAGTCCGAGGGCGCGACCGGCGAGCCCTTCGTCAATGTCTGGATTCACAATGGCTTCGTGCGCATCAACGACGAGAAGATGTCGAAGTCGCTGGGCAATTTCTTCACCGTGCGCGAGATCCTGGCGCGCTACCAGGCCGAGGAGGTGCGTTACTTCATCCTCAGCAGTCACTATCGCAGCCCGCTCAACTATGACGACAGCCAGCTCGATGGCGCGCGCGCCGCGCTCACGCGCCTGTACACGGCGCTGCGCGGCTTGCCGGCGGTCGAGGAGCGAGTTGGGGAGCGAGTTGGGGAGCGAG
>NZ_JBKHDN010000052.1:0-15154 GCF_046541315.1 Halochromatium sp.
CCTTGAGAAATCAGTCCGTGGTATGCCGTTGAGGCAGGAGGCTGTCATGAGCATGCTCTACACCCATGAACGGGCGCCAGAAGCCGATGGTTTGAGTGAGCTAAGGCGTCTGCGCCAACTGCTCGATGTCGCCGAATCGATCGCGCACCTCGGGCATTGGCGTCTGCACCTGGCCAGCGGTTGCATGCAATGGTCGGACCAGGTATTCAGGATCCTGGGCCGCGATCCCGCCCTCGGCGAACCCAGTTTCGAGGAGCATGCGCGTTATTTCGCCCGCGAGGACTGGCCGCGACTGCGCGAGGCGATACGCATCTGCGACCGTTACGGAACCCCCTTCACCCTCACGCTCAACCTCCACGGCGATGACGGTCGGGCCGGCGTGGTCCAGATCTTTGGCGCGAAATTACCCGAGAGCGAGGCCGACCAGACCGAGCTGGTTGGATTCGTGCTGGATGTGAGCGAACAGCATGCCATGCAACAACGCCTCATCAGCACGCAACGACGCCTGGACATCGCCCTGGATGCGAGCGGGATCGGCGTCTATTGCACCAACCTGGTCAACGGCAAGGCCAAGGCGGATGCTCGCTACCTGGCCATGCTCGGCTATCGGCCCGGCGAGGTCTCCCTGTCGCTGGACTGGTGGCGCGAGCAACTGCACCCGGAGGATGCCGCGGCGATCAAAGAGACGATCGAACGCGCGATCTGCGGCGCGCGGGCGGACTTCCAGGGCGAGTATCGGATGCGTCACCGCGACGGGCATTGGGTCTGGATCGAGGATCACGGTCGCATCTGGGAGCGCGACGCGTCCGCGCGCGGCCGGCTGGCGATCGGCGTGCACATCGATATCTCGCAGCGCAAGCGTGCCGAGCGCGAACTGCTGTATCGCGCCAATCACGATCAACTCACCGACCTGCCCAATCGCAACAGCTTTTGGGGCGTGCTGCGGCGGGTGCATGCGCAAAGCCAGCGCAGCGGTCAACCCTATTGCCTGGCGATGATGGATCTGGATTGGTTCAAGGTCATCAACGATACCTATGGCCACAGCGTCGGCGATACCGTGCTCAAGGACGTCGCGCAGCGCCTGCGCCAATCGACCCGCGAGGCGGACTGGATCGCGCGTTGGGGCGGCGAGGAGTTCATCATGCTGATGCCTGAGACCCGCGCGGCGCAGGCGCAACACTCGCTGGAACGGCTGCGCGGTACGCTCGCCGAGACCACGCTGAACACCGCCGCGCAGCCGATTCGGGTCACGCTGAGCATCGGTATCGCCGAGTCCACCGCGCAGGACGCCACCCCCGACCCGGTCATCACCCGCGCCGACGGCTGCCTCTACCAAGCCAAACGCCTAGGCCGCAATCGGGTCTACTGCGCCGAACTCGAGCCCGTCACCTAAACCGCGCCGACAGGCTCGACGCGCCGCCTCAATCGCCTCCCTCAACCGCCTCCACCACGCGTCGCCAGGGCAGCGCCCCCCTCGCGCGTGCGCGCATCCGCTTTTGCCCTGCCCCGCATGCGGGGTACTATGCGGATACGCAACGCCCGATGCTGTTCGTCCGTGGAGATCCATCTTGAGCACAGCGAGAACACTCCTCGATAACGCGGCCGACAAGCTCCCGAGCCCGAATGGCGTCGCGCTCGCGATCATGGAGCTGTGGGAGGACGAGCATGCCACCATCAACCAGATCGCGCATCTGGTGCAAAGCGACCCGGCGCTGTCCGGCCGCCTGCTCAGACTCGCCAACTCCGCCAACACCGGCCTCAGACCCGTCACCTCGATCCCCGAGGCCGTGGTCAGAATCGGCCTGAAGAGCGTCGGCGAATTGGCCGTCGCGTTTTCGGTCATCGATGTCAACCATTACGACGAGCGCTGCCAAGCCTTCGACTATCAGGGGTTTTGGTCGCAATGCCTGCTCATGGCCTTGGTGTCCCGGGAACTCGGCCGAGCCACCTGCGTCGCCCCACCCGAGGAGCTGTTCACCTGCGCGCTGATGATGCGCATCGGCATCCTCGCCTTCGCCACCATTTTTCCCCAGGCCTATTCCGTACTCATCGAGGCGCACCCGGGCGATCTCGGCGTCGCCGAGCGCCAGCAGTTTGGCTTCGACCACAATGATTTATCCGCCGAGATGCTGATCGACTTCGGCCTCCCCGTGGCCCTGGTGGAGCCGGCCAAATTCCATGAGCACTCAAGCAAGGCGGATTTCGAGGAGCGCTCGCGCGGGGCCAAGCTGGCGACGCTGTTCCACCTCGCCTATCAACTCTCGACCACCTGTCTGGAAAAGGGGATCGGCGAGGCGAGCCAGGCGAACCGGACCAAGACCCTCGCCAGACGCCTCGACCTGCCCATCGACCAGCTCTCGAAACTGCTGAAACAGAGCGTCAACGAATGGCAGGAATGGTCGAAGATCCTGGATATCCCGGCCGCGCCGCTGCCGCCGACCGATACCCCCGCGTCCGAGGATGATCCCGCCGCGAGCAGCTCCCCGGGGGGCAAACTGCAAGCCCTGTTGATCCATGCCGAGGGTGGCGATCATGCCCTGCAATCACTGCTGGAGGCGAGATCGATCCATGTCCACGCCTGTCGCGAGCAGAACGAATTCCTGCGGCTCGCGCTGCAAATTCAACCCCAGCTGATCTTCATTGGCGAGGATGCGGGCATCGAGAAAGACCGGCTCTGCCGGCTGATTCGCTCGACCGAATGGGGAAAAACGGTCTATCTCGTGTCGATCCTCGATGGCTACGAGAGCGAGCAGGTCACCCAAGCCCTGTCCGCCGGGGCCGACACCTGTATCCCCGAGGACATCGACGAACAGGCCTTGGATGCCCATCTGGTGGTGGTGCGGCGCTTCTTCGATCTGCAAGCGAAATGGGAGCATGATCGCGCCGAACTGCGCCGGATCGCCAACGAACTGGCGCTGAGTCACAGACGCATGGAGGTGCTGTCGTTGACGGATCAGCTGACCGGCCTGCCCAACCGCCGCTCGGCGATCGAGGCCCTGGGTCAGGCCTGGAGCGTGAGCGAGCGCTCCAACCTGCCGATGTCGGTGATCATGATCGATATCGATCATTTCAAACGCATTAACGACCAATTCGGGCACGCCGCCGGCGATCAGGTGCTGGCCGATGTCGCCAAGGCCTTGAAGGCCGATACCCGCCAAGGCGACAGCAGCTACCGCATGGGCGGCGAGGAGTTCCTGTTACTGAGTTCGGCTTTGGACATCAAGCAGATCATCGTCGTCGCCGAACGCCTGCGACGGCGGATCGCCGCGCTCGACATCGACTGTGGCGGGCATCGCATCCAACTCTCCATCAGCCTGGGCGCGGCGCAACGAGAAGCCGAGCACGAGCATTTCGATGCCTTGTTGAGCGCCGCCGACAAAGCGCTCTATGCCGCCAAGTCCGGCGGACGCAACCGGGTCTGCTTCTACCACAACAAGCGCATCCACAGCATCGACCCGAGCGCGCGGGACCGCAACCAGACCACCTGAGGAACCGCTCGATGGATGAGACGCAGACAGGCCAACACGCCATCGATTTCTATCGTCACCAGTACGATGAACTCGGCGCGCGGCTGCTGCGCGCGCGTCACGAACTGCGGGCGGCGCGCCGCGATGCCGCCCGCCAGCGTCTGATCGCGCGCATCGTCCAACGCCTGTACGCGCTCGCCGGAGAGGAAACCACCGATGAGCGGGTCGACCAATCGCTCGGCGAGCATCTCGTCGCGCTGCTGGTGGAAATCCTGCAAATCGACTGCGCCGCGCTACTGGCGCAAACCCCTGCCGGCGCGCTCGTCGTCGAGCATGCGCTCGGCCTGGAGACGAGCTTTCGACTGTCGCCCTCGGCGCCGGTCCCGGAGCAACCCTCCACTCGACTCACGGCGCCAAGGGTGCCCGAGATGAGCGAGGCGCTACGGGCGCAGGGTCTCCAGCACTGGCTCTGGGCCGCGCACGGCGGCAAGGTGCTCCTGCTCGCCCATCGCCGCCAACAGCCACTGGAGATGCCGCTCACCTTCGAGAACGGCGATCAGGCGATCGCCGAGGCCATCCTCGGTTTCTATCTGGCGCTGATCGAGCAACGCCAAGCGGCCCAGGCGTTAGAGAACGCCAGGATCGACTACCGGATCCTGTTCGAGAGCGCGCAGGACGCCTTCCTGGTCATCGACGGCCATAGCGCCCGACTGCTCGACGCCAACCTCCAGGCCCAACATTTGGTGGGCGCCGACTTCGCCGAACTCCAGCAGCGCGCGCTCATCTACTGGTTGGACGACCCCGACCTCATCGCCTGGCGCCGGCGCTGGCGCCGTGCCCTGGCCGGGCGTGCCGAACAGGTCGAATGCCGCTTGCGCAGCGCCACCGGGCAGCCGTTCTGGGTCGAGATGAGCCTGGTCCGGATCGGCCCGGCCAAGCGCGGCCGCTTGCTGCTGATCGGCCGGGATATCAGCAAGCGCAAGGAGGCGGAGGAACGCCTGCGGCATTACGCCTTCCGCGATGAACTCACGCAGTTGCCCAATCGTGCCTTCATGTACCGGCGCCTGGAAGCCGCCATCCAGCGCCAGCACCAGGAGCCCGGCTATCGGTTCGCGCTCTTCTTCCTCGACCTGGATCGCTTCAAGACCATCAACGAGAGCCTAGGTCATAGTCTCGGCGATCGCCTCCTGGTCACCATTGGCCAACGCCTGAGCGCCTGCCTCGAGGCGGGCGATCATATCGCCCGCCTCGGCGGGGACGAATTCCTCATCTTGAGCGACCAGATCACCGGCGCCGATGCCGCCGAAGTCCTGGCGCAACGCATGGAGCAGGCGTTGCGGACGCCCTGCACCGTGAACGGCCAGGAGATCTTCACCAGCGCCAGTATCGGCATCGTGCTCGCCAACCGCCGTTATCAACAGCCGGAGGCGATGCTGCGCGATGCCGATATCGCCATGTATCAGGCCAAGCGCCGCGAGGGCCGTGAGCGACGTTATGCGTTGTTCGATCCGGCCATGCACGCGCGCGCACTGGCGGACATGGAACTCGAGCGCGATCTCCGGCGCGCGCTGGAGCGCGATGAATTCGTGCTCAATTATCAGCCGATCGTCCAGCTCGACAGCGGACGCATCAAAGGCTTCGAGGCGCTGGTGCGCTGGCGCCATCCCGAGCACGGGCTGGTGCCGCCGGATCGCTTCATCCCGCTGGCCGAGGAGACGCTGCTGATCCTCGATCTCAGCCGCTTCATCCTCGGCGAGGCCTGCCACCAGGCCGTAGTCTGGGCGGAGGCTTGCGCCGACCCGCCGGTGGTGAGCGTCAACCTCTCGGGCCGTCAGTTCATCAGTCAACAGATCGCCGACGAGATCGGCGACCTGACCGCCCAACACGGCTGCCCGAGTTCGCTGATCAATCTCGAGATCACCGAGAGCGCCATTCTCACCGACAAGGAGATGGCCCTGGCCGGCATGCAAGCGCTGCATGCCCAGGGCTTCAAGCTGAGCATGGACGACTTCGGCACCGGCTACTCATCGCTCAGCTATCTCCACCAATTCCCTTTCGATTACATCAAGATCGACCGCAGCTTCGTCAACAGGATCACCGAGGATGCGCGCACCGAGGCCATCGTCGCCGCCATCGTCCGGCTCGCCGAAACCCTCGAGAAGCAGATCATCGCCGAAGGCATCGAAACGCCGGAGCAGCTGGCCACCTTGCAGCGGCTCGGCTGCGGCGGCGGCCAAGGCTATCTGTTCTCCCGGCCGGTCGATGCCGCGAGCGCCATGCGGCTCTTCCAAGACCTGCCCTGGCGGGCGTTGTTCACGCAACCGGGTCGCGGCCTAGCCGCTGATGCCGCTCTCGGCGGCGAGGCGGGCGATGGCTGAGGCGTCCTCGCTCCGCGCGGTGTTCGCCGCCTGCCGCTTCACGCACGCACCCGCTCTCGACGCGCTCGACACCCGCCGTCTGACCAATATCCAATGGCGCGCCGAGCGCTGCACGCCAAGCTCGATCCTCTGCTTCCAGCGCCTGGACGACGGCAGGAGCGATGCCGAACTCATCGAACGCTATCTGGCGCACAGCCATTTCGGCGCCCTGGTGATCAATCGCCCGCTCGCTGGCATTCGGGATGCCAAGGCGCGGGCGCCGGAGGGGGCGCGGCGGGATGGATCCTTGCTCGCCGGATCGACAAGGCAGGCCGGACCGCTCGCCGGACGGCCGATCTTGGTCACCGCGCCGGACGCCTGGGGCGAGACCCTGGAACGGCTGTGCGATCACTTCTACCCGCCACGGCCGGCTGCCTGGCGCATCGCCGGGGTGACCGGCACCAATGGCAAGACCACCACGGTCAAATACCTGGAGTCGATCCTGCGCGCGGCCGGGCGACGCGTGCTCGGCATCGGCACCTTGGGACTGTCGCTGAACGGCGAGCCGCTCGCCGAGACCGGCTTCACCTCGCCGCCGTACATCGAGCTGCGGCGCATCCTGCATCGGTACCAGGCCGAGGCCGACACCCTGGTGATGGAGGTCTCCAGCCACGCGCTGCACCAGGGGCGCGTGCATGGGCTGCGCTTCGCGGCGGCGGCCTGGACCAATTTCAGCCAGGATCACCTCGACTACCATGGCGACGAGGCGAGCTATTTCGCCGCCAAGGCGCGGATCCTCGATCAACTCGCCGACGGGGTGCCGCTGCTGACGACCAGCGTCGAGGTCGAGCGCCGGCTGCGAAGCGAGCGCGGACGCGGCGCTCCGGTGACCCGTATCGAGGCACCGCCCCTGCCCAGCGAGGCGCTGCGAGCGCGCCCATTTCTGGCACTGAGCTACAACCGCGCCAACTATGCGCTGGCCCGCGCGCTGGCGACCCGCCTGCTCGGGATCGAACCCAAGGCGCCTTGGCGCGCCTTGCAGCCTGTCGCCGGGCGCTTCGACTGCCATGTCCATCGGCAGCGCACCATCGTGATCGATTTCGCCCACACCCCGGATGCGCTCGCGCACCTCCTCGACGCCATCCGCGAGGCGTTCCCCCGGGCGCGGATCCTGACCCTCTTCGGCTGCGGCGGCGATCGCGACCGCGCCAAACGACCGCTGATGGGCGCCGCGGTCTGTCGCGGCTCGGATCAGGCGATCCTCACCTCCGACAACCCTCGCTTCGAAGAGCCGCAGGCGATTGCCGATGACACGCTCGCCGGGATGGCCGACTGCAACCCAGCGCCAACGGTGATCCTGGATCGAGCCGAGGCCATCGCGGCGTTGTTCGACCGGCTCGCCGCGCGGCCGGACGACGAGCCTTGGGTCGCGCTGATCGCCGGCAAGGGCCATGAGCCTTACATCGACCGGCACGGGGTCAAGCACCCGTACAGCGATCGCGAGCAGGTGCTGCGCCATTGTCGCCGACTCGGTTGGACCTGCGGATGAGGTCGGCCGTCATCGAAGGGTCATGATTGATCGCTAGAATTGAGCGGGTATCGAATCCGACCGAATCGGTTTTCCTCCAGCTTGAACCCGAGAACCATGATGCGCCGACCGACCCACTCATCGACATCGTCCAAGCTTCACGTGCTGAGCCGCCGCGCGCTGCTCGGCCTCGCCTGCGCCCTATTTGCAACACCGCTGTTCGCCCTTGATGCGCGCTTTACCGACGCCAACGGCGATCTGGTCGCCGATGCCCCGACCGACCCCGCCGACTGGATCGATCCAAGCACGCTGGTCTTCGCCTACACGCCAGTCGAGGACCCGGCCGTCTACGCCGAGGTCTGGTCGGACTTCATCGAACACATGGAGCAGGTCACCGGCAAACGGGTGCAGTTCTTCCCGGTGCAGTCGAACGCGGCGCAGATCGAGGCGATGCGCGCCGGTCGCTTGCATGTGGCCGGCTTCAATACCGGCTCGAACCCGCTCGCGGTCAACTGCGCCGGCTTCGTGCCCTTCGCGATGATGGCGAGCGAGGACGGCAGCTACGGCTATGAGATGGAGATCATCACCTATCCCGGCAGCGGCATCGAGGAGGTCGCGGACATCAAGGGCGGCAAGCTCGCCTTCACCTCCCCAACCTCGAACTCGGGATACAAGGCGCCCTCGGCGATCCTGAAGGCCGATTACGACCTGGTCGCCGAGCGCGATTTCGAGCCGGTGTTCTCCGGCAAGCACGACAATTCGATCCTCGGCGTCGCCAACAAGGACTATCCAGCGGCCTCGGTCGCCAACTCGGTGCTGCGGCGGATGATCGCGCGCGGGGTCATCGAGCCCGAGCAGATCGTTAGCCTCTACCAATCGCAGACCTTTCCCACCACCGGCTACGGCCATGTCTACAACCTGAAACCGGAGCTGGCCGACCAGGTCAAGGAGGCCTTCTTCAGCTTCCCCTGGGAGGGCTCGAAGCTGCAGGAGGAGTTCAAGCAGTCCGGCGAGGCGCAGTTCATCCCGATCAACTACCAGGAGCACTGGGAGGTGATCCGCAAGATCGACGCCGCCAACGGTGTCTCCTACGATTGCAAATAGCCCCGGCTGCGCCCGGCATCCAGTAAGCCGCGATGAGCCGGGCGAGCCTGCGGCAGGTGGAGCAGCAACGGTGAGCAAACTGTGAGTGAGCAACCGGCCAGCCTGCGCCTCATCGGTCTCAGCAAGCGGTATCGCACCGGCGACCAGGCGCTCAACGAGGTCTCGCTGAGCGTGCCGCCGGGACAGGTGTTGGGCCTGATCGGCCCCTCGGGTGCCGGTAAATCGACCCTGATCCGCTGCATCAACCGCTTGGTCGAGCCAAGCGCAGGTCAGGTCTTCTTGAGCCGCCAAGCAACGCCAGGCAAGGCCCCGGGCGCAGGCCGATCAACCGCGACTGGCGTGGTCGGCAGCGATGGCGCGGCCGGCAGCGATGTCGATCACCTTCGAACGGACGCGGACGCCGAGCTGCATGCTGGCACCGAGTCCGCCCTTGAGCCTGGCCCAAGCGGCTCGGATTGCAACGACATCGAGCTGACCGGACTGGGACGACGCGGACTGCGCCAGGCACGCCGGCGCATCGGGATGATCTTCCAGGAGTTCGCGCTGGTCGAGCGCCTGACGGTGATGGAGAACGTCCTGTCCGGGCGCCTCGGTTATCTGCCCTTCTGGCGCAGCTGGCTGCGCCGCTTTCCGCCCGCGGACATCGCCAACGCTTACCGACTGCTGGATCGCGTCGGCCTCGTCGACCAGGCCAACAAACGCGCCGATGCCCTTTCCGGCGGCCAGCGCCAACGCGTCGGCATCGCCCGCGCCCTGGCCCAAGAGCCGGATCTGCTGCTGGTCGACGAACCGACCGCTAGCCTGGACCCGAAGACCTCGCGCCAGATCATGCGCCTCCTGCGCGAGGTCTGCGCCGAGCGCGGGCTGGCCGCGATCGTCAACATCCATGATGTCGCCCTCGCTCAGCAATTCATGATGCGCATCGTCGGGCTGCGCGCCGGCCGTATCGTCTACGATGGCCCGCCGGACGGACTCACGCCAGCGGTGCTGACCCAGATCTATGGCGAGGAGGATTGGACATCTGCGGCAGGCGACGCCGATGAAACCGGCGCGCGCGACCGCACGCCGGGCGGTACCGGCGGCAAGGGCGCGGACGCGAACCAGGGACCGCCGCCGCCGACCGATCAGGGCATCGCGCAGGCATTGTGAGCACCACGGCCTATCCAACGCGTTGGCGCCGCCCGCCGCTGATCGCCGATGCGCGGCTGCGTTGGGCATTGATCATCGCTGCCCTGCTCTATCTGGCGCTCGGCATCGGCAGTCTGGAGGTGAACTGGGCCCGTGCCGCCGACGGCTGGGAGCGCGGGCTGCGTTTCCTCGGCGGATTCCTGAGCCCGGACTTCGGCAGCCGCTGGCAGGATATCCAGCAGGGGCTGATCGAGAGCCTGACCATGACGCTGACCGCGACGCTGGTCGGCATCCTGCTCTCGGTTCCCGTCGGCATCGGTGCCGCGCGCAACATCGCACCGCTGCCGCTCTATCTCCTGTGCCGGGCGATCATCGCTGTCTCGCGTTCGTTGCAGGAGATCATCATCGCGATCCTGTTCGTCGCCATGGTCGGCTTCGGTCCCCTGGCCGGTTTCCTCACCCTCGCCTTCGCCACCATCGGCTTCCTCGCCAAGCTGCTCGCCGA
Organism: Halochromatium sp.; assembly: GCF_046541315.1. Classification (GTDB taxonomy): domain Bacteria; phylum Pseudomonadota; class Gammaproteobacteria; order Chromatiales; family Chromatiaceae; genus Lamprobacter. The sequence goes on from NZ_JBKHDN010000052.1 coordinate 10,090, forward strand.
GGATGTCGAGGACATCGACGAGGCCCAGACGGAAGCCGTGCGCGCGACCGGCGCCTCTTGGTGGCAGGTGCTGAACTACGGCATTCAGCCGCAGGTGATGCCGCGCCTGATCGGACTCTCGCTGTATCGTCTGGATATCAATTTCCGCGAATCCTCGGTGATCGGCATCGTTGGCGCCGGCGGTATCGGCGCCACGCTGAACACCGCGCTCGACCGCTACGAGTACGCCTCGGCGGCGGCGATCCTGCTCCTGATCATCGCGATCGTGATGCTCACCGAGTACAGCTCGGGCTGGGTGCGGCGGAGGCTGCAATGACCGCAGGCACAGCCGAGCGCGGACCGCGCGAACGAGTCAAGGGGCAGGCTGTCAACGTGGCACGCTGGCGCCGCCATACCCGGTTGCGGGAACTGCTGCACTGGCTCGGCTGGCTGCTGCTGGTGCTGCTGTTCGTGGTCTGCTGGGAGATCATGACCCGGAATCAGATCTGGGCCTTCGTCTGGGACGCGCCGCATCAGGCCGGGGATCTGTTCTCGCGCATGGTGCCGCCGCGCTGGTCGTACCTGGATCAGCTCTGGCGACCACTCTGGGACACCCTGAACATGGCCACCCTGGGCACCCTGATCGCGTTGGTCATCGCGGTGCCGGTGGCCTTCCTCGCCGCGCGCAACACCACGCCAAGCACGACCCTGATACGGCCGCTGGCGCTGTTCGTGATCGTCGCCTCGCGCTCGGTCAACGCGCTGATCTGGGCGCTGTTGCTGGTCACCATCCTCGGGCCGGGCCTGCTCGCCGGGGTGATCGCGATCGCGCTGCGCTCGATCGGCTTCGTCGGCAAGCTGCTCTACGAGGCGATCGAGGAGATCGACCGCGAGCCGGTCGAAGCGATCCGCGCCACCGGCGCCGGCCCGGCGCAGGTGCTCGACTATGCGATCGTGCCGCAGATCCTGCCGGCCTTTGCCGGCATCGCCCTGTTCCGCTGGGATATCAACATCCGCGAATCGACCGTGCTCGGCCTGGTCGGCGCTGGCGGCATCGGGCTGCAACTGAAGGCCTCGGTCGACAACCTGGCCTGGCCGCAGGTGACGCTGATCTTCCTGGTCATCCTGGCGACGGTGCTGATCAGCGAGTGGATCAGCGCCCAGGTCCGCCAGCGACTGATCTGAGCAACGCGGACCCTGCGGTAGCGGCGCCCGTCTCTCAGGGCTCGATGTCCTCGACGATCGCCATCGATGACAGCTCGGCGGCCCGCTCCGGCGAATAACCGAGGGCGTCGTAGTCGAGGATGCCGCCCGGCTGATGGCAGTCCTTGCACCCGTGCCCCTCGCGCTGGATGCCATGGTTGACCATCAGGGTGCCCATCTGCCGCATCCAGTGCGGCTCGACCTGCGGGGCGAGCTGGCCGTCCCCGGTCAGCGGGTAGAGGGTCTTCCAGCCCCCCTCGACGCCGAAGTAGGCCATGAACTCGTCCATCATGTAGCGCTTGAACGGCTCCTGGTACATGCGCTTGACGATCGGGTCCTGGATCGCGACGGCCACCGCCGCGCGCGTGTCGCCGGTTTCATAATAGGTCGCGTAGTCGAAGGGCAGGATCATCGCCCCGAACGGCCCCTGGTTGTTCATGTCCTCGAACATCATCGCGTTGAACGGCTTGAACGGGTAGATGCGGCTCTCGCCGTCTTCCATCGCCGACTTCAGGTTCTCGCTGACCATCCGGCGGCGCTTCTCGAGCATCTCTGGCGAGAGCTGCGAGAGCGGGTTGGTCGCCCTCTCGACATAGCGGTCGACATCGATATCCGGGTATCGCTGCTTCAGCTCCTCGGCCTTGGCGCGCACCGCGGCGATCACCTCCGGATCGTCGATGCGCGCGATCTGGTTCATCAGCGGATCATAGCTGCCATCGCCCTCCGGGTTGCTGCCCAGGGCGTTGGCCAGGAAGGTGCCGTTGCCGTTGAACCAGAGGTACATCATGCCCTTGCCGGGCTCGCCGGAGCGATAGACATCGGTCGGCGTCCAGATACCTTCCTCTGCGTCCCAGCTTGGATGCACCCAGTCGCGCAGGACCACGTTGTTGTCCTGCAACTGCTTGATATGGCAGGTCTCGCAGGCCAGGCGCGCGACATGGCCGTTGAGCAGCGCGCGATGCTCGGAGAGATTATGCGGGGCCTTGGAATGGCAGCTCTCGCAGCTCACGTCGATGTCCGGCAGATCGGTCGCGACCAGGTCCACCCCTTTGCGGCCACGCGGGATCTGATGGCCCTTGGGCTCGTGGCAGTCGGTGCACTTGATCCCGGCCGCGGCATGCACGTCGTCCTCCGGACTGAACGGATTGCCGCGCTTGGCGCCGGTGTGCAGCAGCCGCTGATGTTGTTCGCCGAGATGCTTGGCGGCGACGTTATGGATGTAGGCATCGCCGCCCATGTTGTGCTGATGGCAGTTGAGGCAGTTCTGGTTGGTGGCGCGGCCAACCGTCATCGCCGAGCGCATGCTGCGATCCTGGTTCCAGCGCAGACCGGTCTCGTCCATGATCACATAGCGCTGGTCCATGTCGTACTCGGCGGCATGGCAGATCAGGCAGTCGATGCCCTGCTTCGCCTCCTCCGGCACGCCGCCCACCGGCATCATCTTCTCGGTCGCCGGGTGGTAGTTGCCGCCGATATGGCATTGGCCGCAGCCCTCGCTGCGCAGCACGACCTCGCCATTGGCGGCATGCGCATGGCCGCCGTCGTCCGCCGCGAGCCTCGGCCCGGCCGCTGATTCGGCGCGCGCTCCGGCCGCCGCCTCGCCACCGGCGCCGTCGTCGATCGGCGAGGATTGGGCCTCGGCCGCCAGCGCATGCTCGGGCCGGCTCTCGACCAGCGCCGCCCAGCCGGTCCAGGAGAAGCTGCCGGGGATGCCGCAGGCGCGGTTGATCTTGCCGACCGGAATCTTGCGCGCGTTTTCGGCATTGACCCGGCGGCCATCGTAGCCGTAGGTGGAGAAGGCGCCGCCAGCCGCGCTCTGAAACTTGAAGTGCACCGTATTGACGATGTTGTCCAGGGTATCGACGGTCTCGACCGTGCCGTCCTCATGGGTGATGTCGATGGTCTCGTGGCACTGGAGACAGGTCTCCGGCCCCTGGTACTCGCGAATGCCGGCCTTGCGAAAATATTCGATGTGCTGGTAATCGGCCTCCTCGAAGAACGAGGGCGTGTTCATCAGGATGTCGATCTTGACCTCGCGCGCGAAATCATCCTGATCCTCGCGCACGGTCGCCGCGGCACGCTCGCGCCGGGCCTGCTGGGTCAACTCCAGCGCCAACTGCTCGAACTCATCGTCGCTCAGCTTGCGGGTGTCGTAGGTGAGCGGTGCATTCTTCACGCCCGTGTAGGCCTCGAAGAAGAGCGGATAGACCAGCTTGTAGAGCACCGCCGGCACCAGGATCACCGCGAGCACGATGGCCACGCGGCGGCGCGTCTTGGTTGCAAAGAGGGAGCGGATGTTCATGGTCATGGATCTCGAAGAAGAACGGCGATGGGCGCGGCGAATGGCCAGGTCCCGGCTGCACCAGGTGCACCAGGGGGTCTGAGCGGCTCGATGACTACTTGTGCCAACCGGTGACCATCGCCTTGAGGTTGCTCGTCGGCGTCGTACCGGTGGTGATGATGTACACATGCACGACCAAGAACAGCACCAGCATCCAGCTGCTCGCGAGGTGCACCATCGCGACGATCCAGACCGTGCCGACCCCGAACAGGGTCTCCGGCAGCGCCGTCGAGAACAGGAAGGACCAGCCGCTGAGGATGAGGATCGGCATCAGCCCGAACATCACACCGATGTAGCTCAACGCCTGCAGGGAATTGAGCTTCTGCTCGGGCGTGACATGGAACGGATGCGGCGCCCCGACGAAGATGCCATGGAGGTAGTAGCGAACCTGCGCCATCAGATCCCGCGGCAGGGTGCGGAGGTTGATCAGATAGTGCTTGCCGTTGCCGCCCCAGAGATTGCCGGCAACGAACGCCAGCCAGGAGGCCGTGAGGAGCATCCCGCAGGTGTTGTGCATGGGCACCGCGGTGTCGAAAGGGATCAGCCAGTTCAGGCTGTAATGCATGCTGACGCCGGTGACCATCAGGGTGAGGAACAGCAACGCATTGGTCCAGTGCCAGAGCCGCAGCCAGAGCGGGTAGAGATAGAAGCTGGTCATTGCGAGTTCTCCCCTTTGCGATAGGCACGGTAACGGGCGTAGCCATGTGCGCCAACCCCCAGGACGGTCAGCGCGAGCACCAGGAGGCTGATCCAATCCAGCCAAGCGGTGCGCGTCATGCCGACGATGTAGGCGTCGTTATAAATTGCCTGCGAGAAGAACCCCGTGCGCTCGCGCTCCTGCTCGGCGCGATAGTTGTAGAGCTGGCTCAGCAGTGCCGAACCCTTGGTATGACATTCGACGCACAGGCGGTTGCTGTCCTCAGCCGCCAGCACATTGTGCGAGGGACGCTCCGGCACCCGCCCCTCTACCGGCGTGTGACAGTCGAGACAGCGCACCGCATGCCAATGCACCTGCGGCCTCGGCAACCATTCATGTCCCTTCGGCACCGGCGTCAGCAGGTCCTCATGGCAGCTCAGGCAGGTCGCGTTGGTCTGCTCGACCACCTTGGCGATCGGCTCGCCGACCAACGGCTTGAATGCGTGCGGGTTGTGGCACGCAAAGCAGGTGAAGTCTTCCACGTCCTCGGTCACATGCACGCTCTTCTGGTACTCCTGCTCGAGCCCCGTCAGGTTCGGCGCGCCCTCGTCCTGGTGTTGCTCATGACAGGTCACGCACCGCAGATCCTCATCGGCACTGCTGCTGCGATGCGGATAATGGGCGTAGCCGCGAGCGTGACAGTCGCTGCAGGCCAGCTCCGCGTGCACCGAATGGCTGTAGGCCCGAGTGTCGATCGAGAGACTCACGATCTGCCCGGTGTCCCGGTCGCGGTAGGCCATGGTCTCCATCCAGTGACAGCGCATACAGTCCTGGCTGTCAGCCTTGAACAGGCCCTGCTGCTCGGCGCTGTCGTTGGCGCCGCCTTCACCGGCATTGGCACCGGC
>NZ_JBKHDN010000053.1:0-14935 GCF_046541315.1 Halochromatium sp.
GGCGAGACCTGCCAGCGGTTGACGGCTGAGGCTGGCGCTGGCGATGGCAATGGCGATGGAGCCTCCGGCAGCGCCGGCGCCGGATTCGACAATCGCCCGCAACAGCCGCAGAGCTATATCGCGCTGCTCGAGCTGGCCGAACAGGTGCTGGACCCGGTGATCGATTGGTTCGGCATGCTCCAGCTCACCTATGGCTTCTGCTCGCCGGCCCTGGCGCGGCGGATTCCGGGGCGCATCGATCCCAAGCGCGATCAGCATGCGGCGCATGAGCGCAATCGGCTCGGCAATCTGGTCTGCCCGCGTCTTGGCGCGGCGGTGGACTTCATCATCGCCGACGAGGACATGCTGGAGGTGGCGCGCTGGGTGGTCGAGCACACGCCGTTCGATCGGCTCTATTTCTATGGCGCGGACAAGCCGATCCATGTCAGTCATGGTCCGGAGCAGTCACGCCAGGTGGTGACCATGCGGCCCGGTCCGAGCGGGCGACTGGTGCCGCGGACGCTCTCCGCAGAGGCGTTCCTTAAGGTCCTTCCTGGAAGCATGACCGGCAAATATTGACCCTCATCAAACGACACCGATCGCGGCCTGGATAAGCTGGGCTTGGGCCGGCGCCGTTGAGCCGGTTCCCTCGATCGACCATCTCACTAAGCGGAGATCAGAACATGCTCCTCAAGAAGCGTCTGTTGCTTGCTGTTGGTCTGGCTGGCGTCACTCTCTTCGGCGCTGGCTCCGCGAATGCGTTTTGGGGACCGTTTAATCCCTGGAATTGGGGCGATGGCTGGGGTCCCGGCTGGGGGAATGGTTGGGGTGGCCCCTGGTATGGTCCGGGCTATTATGGCTATCCCGGTTATTGGGGCGGCTATCCGGGCTACTATGGCGGCTATCCCTATGCCTACGGCGGCGTGCCTTACGGCTATGCGTATCCGGGCTATGGGTATCCAGCGCCCGCCGCGCCGGCTGCGAGCACGTCGTCTGAATAGGCGCGGCTACAGCGCGCTGCTCGTCAGCCCATCAGTCGATGGGCTCCGCGAGCGGATCATCGGGCTCGAGCAGCGTTTGAAAGCGCTCGACGGTATCGGCGACGGCACCGGTCTCGAAACGGGCGATGTGGAACAGCGCTTCGCCCTCGGTGATCAACGGCAGATTCATGCGGCCGATGACGATGCCGGCGGTGGGGGCGGTGACGGCCTCCTCGCCATTGCCGAAGGGATCGGCGACGGTGGCGAGGCGCTCGCCCTTCTCGACCCAGGCCCCGAGCGGGCGCGCGAAGCGCAGCATGCCGCTGGTGTGGGCGCGCGCCCAGACGCTGGAGCGGGCAATCACCGGCGGGTGCGGCGAGCGCGGGCGACGGGCCTGATCGCGGATCATGCCGAGCTGGCGCATGACGCCGAGGATGCCGCGCACGCCGGCACGGATCGAGAGTTCATCGAAGCGCAGCGCCTCGCCGGCCTCGTAGAGCAGGACCGGGACATCGAGCGCGGCGGCGGCGGCGCGCAGGGAGCCGTCGCGCAGGTCGGCATCGAGGATCACCGGCGCATCGAACGCGCGCGCCAGGTCGGGGATGCCGATGGTCTCGACGCGGGCGCGGATCTGCGGCAGGTTCTCGCGATGGGCGGCGCCGGTGTGCAGGTCGATGCCGAGATCGCTGTCGGCGACGATCTCGCTCATCAAGGTCGCCGCCAGCCGACCGGCCAGCGAGCCGCCCTCGGAGCCGGGGAAGCTGCGGTTGAGATCGCGCCGGTCGGGCAGGTAGCGCGAGTGGCGCACGAAGCCATAGACATTGACCACCGGCACCGCCAGCAGCGTGCCGCGCAGGTTGCGCAAGGCGGTGCTGGCCAGCAGGCGGCGGATGATGGCGATGCCGTTGATCTCGTCGCCGTGGACCGCGGCGGTGACGAACAGGCGCGGGCCGGGCCGGCGGCCGTGTAGCACATGCACCGGCAGCACCACCGGGTTTTGGGTGAACAGGCTCGGCAGCGGCAGGTCCAGTCGCCGGCGCTCGCCAGCGCGCACCAGGTGTCCGTCGACGCGCAGCCCGGAGGCTGCGGGGCTAGCCCTTGCCACGGGTGCGGGTCTTACCGGCGACGGCGTCTTTCTCGATGAAGGCGATCATCTGACCGGCGAGGTCCCTGTTGGTCGCGGTCTCGATGCCTTCGAGTCCGGGCGAGGAGTTGACCTCCATCACCACCGGGCCGTGGTTGGAGCGCAGGATGTCGACGCCGGCGACGTTCAGACCCATGATCTTGGCCGCGCGCACCGCCGTCGAGCGCTCCTCGGGGGTGATGCGAATCAGCTCGGCGCTGCCGCCGCGATGCAGGTTGGAGCGGAACTCGCCGGGCTTGGCCTGGCGGCGCATCGAGGCGACCACCTTCTCGCCGATGATGAAGCAGCGGATATCGGCGCCCTTGGCCTCCTTGATGTATTCCTGCACCAGGATGTTGGCCTTGAGACCGAGGAAGGCCTCGATCACGCTCTCGGCCGCCTGACGCGTTTCGGCCAGCACCACGCCGATGCCCTGGGTGCCCTCCAGCAGCTTGATCACCAGCGGGGCGCCGCCGACCATCTTGATGAGATCCTCGATATCGTCCGGGGTGTGGGCGAAGCCGGTGATCGGCAGGCCGATGCCGCGGCGCGAAAGCAATTGCAGCGAGCGCAATTTGTCGCGCGCGCGGGTGATCGCGACCGATTCGTTCAGCGGGTAGACGTTCATCATCTCGAACTGGCGCAACACGGCGGTGCCGTAGAAGGTCACCGAGGCGCCGATGCGTGGAATCACCGCGTCGAAGCCGGTGAGGGTCTCGCCCTTGTAGTGGATCGAGGGCGCGTGCGAGGTGATGTTCATATAGCAGCGCAACACGTCGATGACGCGGACCTCATGGTCGCGCTCGCGCGCTGCCTCGGCGAGCCGGCGCGTCGAGTACAGCTTCGGATTGCGCGACAGGATGGCGATCTTCATCTCATCTCCGTGGTGAATGGTTGGGCGAATGCGTCTCAGCCATCCATGGGTTGTCGCGGGCGCTCGCCGCGAACGGTTTCCATCAACAGGAGCACCACGCCGAGACTGATCGCGCTATCGGCGATGTTGAACGCCGGCCAAGGGTTGAACAGCCGCAGCGGAATCGCCGGCAGATAGACCTGGATGAAATCGACCACGTGACCGAAGGCGACGCGATCGATCAGGTTGCCGACCGCGCCGCCGATGATCAGACCGAGACCGATGGCGAGCAAGCGTTCGTTCGCCTGCAGACGTAACAGCCAGATCACCAGCGCCAGCGTGACCAGTAGCGCGAACCCGGCGAATAGCCAGCGCTGCCAACCGCCGGCATCGGCCAGGAGGCTGAACGCAGCGCCCTTGTTGAACATGAGAGTGAGATGGAGATAGGGCAGGATCTCAAGCGCCTGATAGGGCCTGAGGATGCTCAAAACCAGCCATTTGCTTGCCTGATCCAGGAGGATCACGACAGCAGGCAGCCATAACCAGTGTTTCATCGGAAGGATACCAAGCTCAGCCGTCAACCGGTATTGCGCATCCCCGCCGCGATCGCGTTGATCGAGCGCAGCAGCGGGTCGAGCCATTCCTTGCGCGCCTTCTCGTTCGGCTCGTTGCGATAGCGCTCCAGCAGGGTGATCTGGATATGGTTCAATGGGTCCAGATAGCTGTTGCGGCGCGCCAGCGAGAGCTGCAATTCGGGCGTCTCCTCCATCAACGCGTGCAGCCCGGCGACGTTGAGCACCTGGGTCAGGGTGCGTTGATACTCATCGGCGATCTCCCGATAGATGCGCTCGGCGCGCGCCTGGTCGCTGACCAGTTGCGAATACTCGTGCGCGATGCCCATCTCGGCCTTGAACAGCGACATCTGGGTGTTGCTCAGGATGGCGCGGAAGAACGGCCACTCCTGATACATGCGCTGCAACTTGGCCAGGCGCTCCAGGTCGGTGCCGCGCCATTGCTCGATCGCGCTGCCGATGCCGAGCCAGGCCGGCAGCGTGTGGCGCGCCTGCGCCCAGCCGAACACCCACGGAATCGCCCGGATCGAACCCAGCGAGCGATCGGCTTTCTTGCGATGCGAGGGCCGCGAGCCGATGTTGAGCAAGGCGATGGCGTCGACCGGGGTCGCCTCGTAGAAATAGTCCAACAGCCCCGGCGTGTCGCGGACCAGGGTGCGGTAATGCTGTTCGCCGAGCCGCGCCAGCTCCTCCATGATGCCGAGGAAGTCCTTGCGCGGCTTGGTCGGCGGGTCGATCACGCAGCGGCTCGCCTTCATCAGGCCGCTGATGCCCATGGTCAGCTCGTAGAGCGCGGTCTCGGGGTTGGCGTAGCGATACGAGAGCACCTCGCCCTGCTCGGTGAACTTGATCTGGCCGTGGACGGTGTCCTCCGGCTGCGACAGGATCGCCTCGTGGGTCGGTCCGCCGCCGCGGCCGATGGTGCCGCCACGGCCATGGAACAAGCGGCACTTGATGCCCCGCGCCTGGGCGAGCGCGATGATCGTCTCCTGCGCCTCGTACAGGTTCCAGGCCGAGGCCAGGATGCCACCGTCCTTGCAAGAATCCGAGTAGCCGAGCATCACCTCCTGCAGATTGCCCGAGGCCGCGAGCAGGGCGGCATAGGTCGCGTTGTCGAACAGCGCCGACATCACCGTCTCGATCTGCGCCAGATCCTCGATGGTCTCGAACAGCGGCGAGATGCGCAGATGGCAGAACCAGCCCTGCGGCGTGTGGCCGGCCAGGCCGGCCAGACGCGCGAGCAGCATCGCCTCCATCACATGGCTGGCGCAGTGGGTCATGGAGATCACATAGGCGCCGAACACCTGTTCGCTGATCTCGGCGCGCATGCGCGCCATCGACTCGAACACCTCTAGGGTCTCGCGCGTCTCCGGGGTCAGGGTGCCCTTGTCGACATGGAAGGGATGCGGGTGGCCGATGGCCTCGGCGAGCGCGACCAGCTTCTGCTCCTCGCTGAAGGCCTCGTACAGGGGCGCGCCGGCTTGGCGCGCGAACAACTCGATCACCGCCTCGGTGTGGCGGGTCGATTCCTGGCGCACATCCAGGTGCACCAGATGGAAACCGAAGCTCTCGACCAGGCGGATCAGATCCTTGAGCTCGCCATCGGCGGCGTTGGCATCGCCATGGCTGATCAGCGAGTCGCGGATTAGATAGAGATCCTCGAGCAGCTCGTCCGCGTGGGCGTAGCCTTCCGGCAGGTTCTCCGGGCTTTGATCGTCGTCGATGCGCGCGCGCACCCGCGCCAGCGTGGTCTCGAGCCGATGCTGGACGATGAACAGCTTGCGTCGATAGGGCTCGTGGAAATAGCGCCGATGGGTCTGGCGCATAGTATGCAGCCAATAATCCTCGTCATCGTCGAGGGCATCGAGGAAGGGCGTCGACGGCTGCACCAGCAGGCTCGAATGGCTGAGGATGCGCGTCAAGCGCCGCACCCGCGCGCTGTATTCTTCCAGCACCAGCTCGCAGTGCATGCGCACCGCCAGTTCGGTGGTCTCCGGCTTCACGAACGGATTGCCGTCGCGATCGCCACCGATCCAGGAGCCGAAGCCGACGAAGCTCGGCACCGTCACGCCGCTCTCGATGCCGTACAGGCGCCGCACCGCGCGCTCCAGGTTGCGATAGACCTGCGGCAGGGTCTCGAACAAGGACTCGCGGAAGAAGTACAGGCCCTGGCGCACCTCGTCGGTCACCTGCGGCTTGTGTACCCGCACCTCGTCGGTCTTCCAGAGCACCTGGATCTCGCTCAGGATTTGCCCCAGGCGATCCTGCTGCTCCTCCTCGTTGAGCTTGTGGCGGTGCAGATCCAGGGTCAGCAGGAAGATGCGCCGATGGGTCTCCAACGTGGTGCGGCGCTTGGCCTCGGTCGGATGCGCGGTGAACACCGGCAGATAGGCGAGTTCGTTCAACAGCCGCTGCAGGCTCGCCGCATCGATGCCATCGGCATGGAACTGGCGCAGGGTGTGGTCGAACGAGCCGCGCCACAGCCGCCCACCAGCGCTGACCAGCGAGCGCCGATGCAAAAAGGCATGCACATCCTCGACCAGATGCGCCAAGCTGAAATAGATGGTGTAGGCGCGGATCACCTCCGCGAGCGTCTGCGGGTCGAGGCTGTTGATGCGCTTCATCAGCTTCGCGCGCAGCTCCGGGTCGTCGGCCTCGCGCAGCGTCAGGAAGCCTTCGCGCAGGCGTTCCACCACCACCAACACGCGCTTGCGGCTGTGCTCGCGCAGCACCTCGCCGAGCAGGGTGGCAAACAGCGCGATATCACGCTCGGAGCCGGACAGGGTCTGGGTATCGTTCATCGGGGTACAGCGTTCGAGCTGGCAGGAAGCAGAGGCGGGTCTTGGCGCTGGGGTCAGGCCGATCAGGGGCGTATGCGCACCGCTCGCGCCCACTTTTCAAAGGAGTCTACCCCGGCATCAAGGCAATGAAAACCGGCGACCGCCGCCAGCGACTGCGAGGGCCGCCCACGGCGGCGGTGCGATCAAGGCTTGTCGCGGGGCCCGCATTGCGTCTATGGTCGCTGCACGCGACGCCTGCCCCGCATGAGGTTCGCCATCGCGATCACCCATCATCCATCCATGGAGCGTTTTCGATGCGCCCTCGCAATCCGCTTACCGCCCTGTTCACGGCTGGCCTCGCCGCCGACATGTACGGCAACGATCAGGTCACCGATCGGCCGGCGCAAGCGCGCGAATGGATGCAGGAGGTCACGGTCGATCCCGAGCTTTGGCGCCAGCGCGCCGGCGCCAACGGGGAGATGGACATCTACGGCGGCGCGCGGCACGGCTTCACCAACCCCGATGTCGGCGACTACGGCATCGACAACCTGCGATACGACGCCCAGGCCGACGCCCGCTCCTGGCAACGCATGCAAGACTTCTTCCGCGAACTGTTCGCCGAGTGAGCGCTGCGAAACGCTCGGCGATGCGCGAACCAGCGTGCGCCCCCTCCGGCGATCGGTTGCGCTTGCGCTATCAGCCGTTCTATTGCGAGGAAAATATCTGGTGGCTCTGTGCCGAGCCACCGACCGACGTGCGCATGGCGCAGGTGATCTTCGTCGCCAGCCAGGGCGGAGCCTGCCCGATCGCCGAGCAACGCGCGGGCGGCGCCGCTGGTCTGGTCTGGTGGGATTATCATTGCATCGCGCTCGACGAGCAGCGGCGCATCTGGGATCTGGACTCGCGCTTGCCGCTGCCCGTCGCGGCGGGCACCTGGCTCGAGCGCAGTTTCCCGCATGAGGTCAGGTTGCCAGCATGGCTGCAGCCATGCTTTCGGGTCGTCGCCGCCGCCCATTATCTCGCCGATTTCGCCAGTGATCGCCGGCACATGCGCAGCGCCGATGGCGGCTGGCTGCAGGCGCCGCCGCCTTGGCCCTGCATCGGCGCCGGCAACACCCTTTCCGGCTATCGGCAGCCGGGCGACCCGGCAGGTCCCGGTCAGCGGCTTGATCTCGATGCGTTCAAGGCCTTCGTCGGCTGATCGCGGAGCCGATCTCCAGCGGTGCATTCTCGGCTCGCGAGAATACTGATACGATGATTCGCCACGCGATGCCACCCGGGCGGCAGGCCTTCGCCGCGCGCGGTCGGGTGGCGTTCCTCCCACCTCCCGCCCAAGGAGTTATGCGATGCCCGAAGTGCTGTACAAGGCCAATCCTTCCGTCTGGCGCTCGCACCCGTTCGGTGCCCTGATCGCGTGGCTGATGGTCTTGGGCGGGGCGGCGATCGTGCTCACCGGCACGCTCCCGCTCCCGCCCGAGGCCCAGCAATCGTTGCAACTCCCGGACGGGTTCGAGCCGCGCTGGCTAGGCTACGGGCTGATCGCCGTCGGCCTGTTCCAACTGCTGCGTTGGTGGCTGGCGACCTTGATGGATCATCTCGAGATCAACGAGGACGAGCTGATTTGGACGCATGGGCTGCTGAGCAAGCAGTACATCGAGATCAACATGACCTCGGTGCGCACGGTGCGGGTCGAGCAGTCGCTGTTCCAACGCCTGCTCGGGGCCGGCGACCTCAAGGTCTATACCGCTGGCGACGATCCGGAAGTGAGGATTCGCGGGCTGCCGCGGCCCCAGGAGATCCGTCAGCACATCAAGCGCCAGAGCGCGGGCGAGGATTGAGTCTGGTCTCATCGGGCGCGCGCCTCGCCGGCTCCTGCCGACGGGGCGCGTCCGCGGCTGGAATCGGCCGATCCTGGAACTGCAGGGCCGCGAGGCGGGCATAGAGGCCATCCTCGGCGAGCAGCGTCTCATGGCGACCGCTGGCGACGATGCGCCCCTGATCCAGAACCAGGATACGGTCGGCATTGCGCACCGTGGCCAAGCGATGGGCGATGACGATGCTGGTGCGCCCGCGCATCAGATGGTCGAGGGCGTCTTGCACCAGGCGCTCGCTTTCGGCATCGAGCGCGCTGGTGGCCTCATCCAACAACAACACCGCCGGGTCGCGCAGGATGGCGCGGGCGATGGCGATGCGCTGGCGCTCGCCGCCGGAGAGGCGCACGCCGCGCTCGCCGAGGAAGGTGCGATAGCCGTCCGGTAGCCGCTCGATGAATTCATGCGCATGTGCCGCCTGGGCCGCCGCCGTGACCGCCGCCTCCTCCACCTCGAGGCCGTAACGGATGTTCTCTAGCGCGTCGGCGCCGAAGATGACCGGGTCCTGCGGCACGATGACGATCTGGCGCCGGAAGGCCGCAGGCTCGAGGTCGCGCAGATCGATGCCATCGAGACGCAGCGCGCCTTGCTCCGGGTCGTAGAACCGCAACAGCAGGTGGAACAGGGTCGACTTGCCGGCGCCGGAGGGGCCGACCAGGGCGATTTGCTCGCCCGGCGCGATCGCCAGATCGAGGCCGGCAATGGCGGGACGCTCGGGGCGGGATGGATAGGTAAAGGTCACCGCCTGGGCCTCGACCTGGCCTTGCACCGGCGTCGGCAGGCGGCGCGGCGACGCCGGCGCGGTGATCGAGGGCTCGGTCTCGAGCAGCTCCATCAAACGCTCGGCGGCGCCGGCGCCGCGCAGGAGCTGGCCGGCGATGTCCGACAGCGAGCCGACATTGCCCGCGACCAGGATCGCGTAGAACAGGAACGCCGAGAGCTGGCCGCCACTGAGTCGCCCGGCCAGCACCTCGCGCCCGCCGAACCAGAGCACGAGTCCGATGGCGCCGAAGGTCAGCAGGGTCACCACCGTGCTCAAAAGCGCGCTGTTCACGGAGCGCCGCATGGCCGTGCCGAAGGCCGCTTCGACGCGCTCGGCATAGCGCGCCCGGTCCACCGGCTCATGGCAGAAGGCCTGGACCGTGCGGATGCCATGCAGGGTCTCGTCGACATAGGCGCCGACATCGCCGATGCGGTCCTGACTGAGCCGGGAGAAGCGGCGCACCCGATGGCCGAGCAACCAGGCCGGCACCAGCACCACCGGCACCCCGAGCACGACCAACAGCGTCAACTCCGGGCTGGTGATGGCCAGCATCGCCAGGCTGCCGATCGCCAGCAGCAGGCTGCGCAGCCCCATGGCGAGGGTGGAGCCGACCACGATCTGCAACAGCGCGGTGTCGCTGGTCAGGCGCGAGATGACCTCGCCGGTGCGGGTGGTCTCGAAGAAACCGACGTCCAGCGCCAGCGCGCGGTCGAAGACGGCGCGGCGCACATCGGCCACCACGCGCTCGCCAAGCCAGTTCAGCAGCCAGCTGCGCAGCCCGACGGCGAGACTCAGGAGCACCACGACCAGCAAAAAGAACAGCAGCGCCTGATCCAGCGCCGCCGAGGAGCCACTGGCGATGCCGGTGTCGACGACGTTGCGAATGACTTGACCAAAGGCCAGCAGCGTGCCGGCGGCGAGCAGCAGCGCCGTCAGGGCGAGCAGGAGTCGTCCGAGATAGGGCTTGGTAAAACCCAGCAGGCGGAGCAACGGCCGTAACCGTCGGCTGCGTGGCCGATCCAGCGGATCGGCGGAGGCTGAGGAGGATCGCATGGATGACTCGCCCCTGTCATCGGGGGTGCTCGGGGAGATGGGCTGCCGCCGCCCTCCCGAGTGTGGTCAATCGGAAGGGCGGGTCCGCCACGGGCTGGGGATGAGGTTGGGCCGCTTGTGACGTGCCCGGTGGATTGGCTGCGCGCGGCCCCGCCCTCTCGAGCAAGAGCGGCTCGATGTCGCTCGCTCAGGGGCTAGCGGCCTGTGAGCGACAGGCGGCTGCACCCATGGCTTGCGCTGCGGGGTCAGGTGCGAAGCAGATCGTAGAGTCTGTCCTTGAGCAGCAGGCGCTGCTTTTTGAGATCCTCGATGGTTTCGTCGGCCACCGGGGTGCCGAGTTCCTCGAGGTGGCGAACCTTCGCGTCCAGCTCATCGTAGTCGTCCATGAGTTCGGCAAAGGCGGCGTTGCTCGCGCGCATCTCGTCAATCTTGTCTTCGAGTTCGGGGAACTCGTGGAGCACGTCGTGCATTTCTCCAAGCATCGGCTTGCGATCCTCCGGAACGGCGGCGCCTCGATGGCGGCGCCGATGTCGTAGTGAACGGTGTTGTCAGTCGGGCCAGGGCGCAACGGGACGCGATGCGCTTGGGTGCCCTCATCAGGATTGTAAACCAGCGGTCATCGATTGCCCTTGGTCGGGACGAAAAAAGCTGATCTGAGTTAGCAAAATGGCGGAATCTTGACCGCTATCGCCATTCGCCCTGACGCCCGGACACGAACATCCGGTGGAATCTGGGCTTCTGGGTTGTCCGGCAATCGGGTCGAGCGGCCATCACGGCTCGGATCGCCGGTCGAGCCGCCCATCGAGCCGGGGCGGGTCCGATGCTAGTTTGCGTCGGCATTCATCGACTTGATCACCGCGTCGGTGATGTCGCCCGCGTCGTCGAGATAGACTACGCCGGACTGATTGGCCTCGAAGACCGCATCGAGCTTGCGCTGCTTGGCGATACTGATCACGGCATCGCGCGCCGGCTGGAGGATCTTTTGGCCTTCCTGCTGCTGCGCGCGGGCTAACTGTTGCTGGATCTCGGCAAAGGCCTCCTCGAATTGCTCGATCCGGCCTTGGATCTCCTGCTCGGTCTTCTCGACCTGGGCCGCGCTCATGAGCGGGCGATCGCGCTCGAGGGTTTGTTGCAGTTGGCGAATCTCGGCCTCCTCGCGCGCAAAGGCCTGCTGCTCGTCGCCGAAGCGTTCCTGCAGGTTGGCCTGCGCGGCCTTGCCGAGATCGCTCTCCTCCAGGACGCGCTGCATGTCGACATAACCGATCTCGCTCGCGAGCGTGGGCGAGGCGGCCGCCAAGGCGGTCATGATCAAAAGGGCTCGAAGGGTGAAAGGGCGGTTCATGGCTTCTCCTGGGCAACGAGTAGGCTTCCCGTGATTCCGGAAGCCTTGGGCGCAGCGCGCGATTGTATACCCTCGCCCGGCTGTTGTTGAGGACAACCGCCCCGGGTCGCGCAGGCGGGCGCCGACATGAGCCGAGGCGATGGCGCGCCCGCCGCGTTGGTGCTGCCGAGCCCGGCCACCAGCGGAGCCGCGTGGTCGCAAGGGTGTCAGTCATCTATGGCTCACGATCATGGGCGGCCGCGTTTCGTCAAGACGCGGGAGGCGCCGCAGCCATAAGCGCTTCAGCAACGGCGATGAATCGCTCCGCCTCAGCAATCGCGCGCTTTGCATCGTCCAAGGGAATCGGCTCCAGGGTGTAGTCCGCAACCAGCCTGAGTTGTTGTAGCCGAGAGAGGATGGCGCCTATCTCGACGTCGACCTGCTTCTCCTTGACGTAGTGCCGAGAAAATTCTGCGATAAGCCCATTGTGGGTTTTGGGGCGAGGAGCCCCGGCGAGATCCAGCAGACCCCAGGCCGCGTAGTAGACGGCATAGTAAGCACGATCCGATGCGGTCTCTCGATCCGATTGATCCAGGGCGCGTCGGCTCGCCTCAAGCGCTCGGCGCGCCTTGTCGAAAAGGGCCAGGCAACGCTCGCTCAAAGTACGATGCCCTCGGCTTGGACCGAATCCAAGAGATCCATCGCCCGATCTCGTTCGGGTTGCTCAGGCGTGCCGCCAAAGGCCCAGGGCTGAATCAGGATATCCGTGTCGAGAAACACCGCGTAGGCATCCGCGGCCATATCCATTTGCGCTGCAATGGCATCGGTCACAGGTTGCAGAAAAACAGCGACATCGGCATCGCTATCGTCACGATGCTCGCCTCGAGCACGAGAGCCAAAAAGGACCATGCCTCTCAGCTGCGTACCAAAGCGTTCCTGCAAACGCGCGCGAAATGCCCTGAGCGCCGTTTCGGTGCGGCAATCTAGCAGTGCAGACACTGATGGCATCGGAAGGCTCCAATGATCTAGACTTCAGGTCAGGCAACAGGGGCCATCAACCGGAACCGGTACGCCTGACGCCCTGGTTGCTGGCGATGTTCCTGCTCACCCAGCAGAAGAACGGCATCGCAGCCCTTGAGCTGACATGTCATCGGGGCGACTCCTCTCCCGCCGCCTGTAGTAAACACCTGCCGTGCGCTCTTGGCGAGTTGCGCTATCGCTTCAATCGCCGGTTCGATCTGGCAGCGATGCTGCCGCGCCTGGGCTGGGCCGCAGTGCGCACGCCGCCGATGTCGAAGCGGCTCCTGCTGTTGGCTGAGCCTGGTTGATCATTGGAACAGGTCACCCACGCTCTGCCGGGGTGACGGTCGCTCAGAGCAGGTACAATCCGCCACCACAGCGCAAGAGGGTGGAACGCATGGCAGGCTCCTTACAAGATCAGCTGGTGAAGGCCGGGCTGGCGAGCGAACAGCAGCTCAAGCACACCAAGTCCAAGAAACGCAAGCAAAAACGCTCCGGGGCGGCGACGCCGGACGCGGCCCAGCGCGAGCAGGCGCAACAGGCCGCCGCCGAGAAGCGGGCTCGGGATCGGGCACTGAACCGGCAGCGCGACGAGGAGGCCAAGCGCAAGGCCGAGCAGATCGCGCTCTGGCAACTGGTGCGCGACAACCGGGTTCCGCGCGCCGACGGTGATCGGGCCTACAATTTCACCGATGGCAAGGCGCTCAAGCGGCTCTACGTCAGCGCCGCGCAGCATCGGGATCTGGTTGACGGGCGCTTGGCCATCGTGCGCCATGATGATTTCTATGAACTGGTGCCGGCGACCGTGGCCGAGCGGCTGGCGGCGGCCGAGCCGGCGCTGGTGCTGGTGCATAACCGCGCCGAGGCCGAGGACGGCGAGGACGAGTATGCCGACTACAAGGTGCCGGACGATTTGATGTGGTGAGCCCTAGGTCGTCCGTCATCCTTGGCGCGCAAGCCCGCTGGCGAAACCCGCCAAGAAACCCCTGGCCGGACTGAGCGATGCGCCTGATCGACACCCATTGCCATCTCGATGTCGCCGACTTCGATGCCGATCGCGCCGAGGTGCTGACCGCCGCGCGCGCCGCCGGGGTCGCGGCGATGGTCGTGCCTGGCATCGATGCCGCAGGCTGGGGGAAGTTGCTCGGCCTGTGTGCCGGCGATGACGGGCTCTATCCCGCGCTCGGGCTGCATCCTCTCTCTCTCGATCGCCATCGCGACGACCATTTGGCCGCGCTCGAGCAGGTGATCGCGACCGAAAACCCGGTCGCGGTCGGCGAGATCGGGCTCGATTTCCATGCCAAGGATGCCGATCGCGAGCGCCAGCTCGACCTTTGCCGCGCGCAGCTTGCCCTGGCCCGCGACGCCGGATTGCCGGTGCTCTTGCATGTGCGCAAGGCGCATGAGGAGATGTTGCGCCTGCTGGCCGAGACGCCGGTGATCGGCGGCAGCGCCCATGCCTTCAACGGCAGCCTGCAGCAGGCGCGCCGCTACATCGAGCTGGGCTTTTGTCTCGGCTTCGGCGGCATGCTGACCTTCGAGCGTTCGCGCCGGCTGCGGCGCCTGGCCGCCGAGCTGCCGCCCACGGCCATCGTGCTGGAGACCGACGCGCCGGATCTGACCGTTGCCTCGCATCGGTATCAGCGCAATAGCCCCGCCTATCTTCCGGAGGTGTTGGCGGCGCTGGCCGAGGTGCGTGAGGAGTCGCCGGCCGCGCTTGCCGCCCAGACCACGGCGAACGCCTGTCGATTGCTGCGCCTCGATGTCGATGATGTCGGCGGCGAGTGACGACCTCTCGGCGCGGACCCGCATCCTGATCGGCGACCAGGGGGTCGCGCGCCTGCGCGCCGCGCGCGTCTTCGTGGCCGGGCTCGGCGGCGTCGGCGCCTTCGCTGCCGAGGCGCTGGCGCGCGCCGGCGTTGGCGAGCTGATCCTGGCCGATGGCGATTGCGTGGCCGCGTCCAACCTCAATCGTCAGCTCTGCGCCCTGCACAGCACCCTCGGGCAGCCCAAGGTCGCGGTCATGCGCGAGCGTCTCCTGGATATCAATCCAACCTGCCGAGTGACCGATATCCAGGCGTTCTTGACCACCGACGAACTCCCGATGCGGATCGGGGCGGGGGGCTTCGATCAGATCGTCGACGCGATCGACAGTCTGAGCAGCAAGCTGGCCTTGCTCGGCGCGGCCCTGGATGCGGGGGTTCCGATCGTCAGCAGCATGGGCGCCGGCGGCCGCCTCGACCCCGCGCGGCTGTGCGTGGGCGATCTGATGGACAGCGGCTGCTGCCCGCTAGCGCGCAAGGTGCGCCAGCATTTGCGCCGCAGGGGCTATGGGCGGGGGATTATCGCAGTCTGGTCGGACGAGCCACCGCGTCCGCCACTGCCGCCGGCGCCCGGTGATCGCGGTCGAGCGCGCGCCGTGAACGGCACCATCAGCTATCTGCCCGGTTTGTTCGGGCTCAGCCTCGCTGGCATCGTCATTCGGCGGCTCGCCGAGCCGCCGGTGACAGGTCTCGCGGATGCGTTGAGGTAAGCGCGCTCGGCGCCTACTCGGGCTCGTCTGCGTCCTGCTCCTGCTCCTGTTCTGGCGCCTGCAGCTCAATGGGCTCAATCGTCTCCA
>NZ_JBKHDN010000054.1:0-14892 GCF_046541315.1 Halochromatium sp.
TGAACCTGGATGAAGAGAGACTCTTAACCAACTGTCTTTGCAACATAGGCTGAAACGGGGTACTAGTGGAAAGGGCGTGAGCGTAACCGCTAAACTCACGAACAGTCCACCACCGGAAACCATCATGTCGCAACCCGCCTTGGAAACGCCCTTCGACCACGCCGCCTATCTCAGCTGGGAAGAACAGCAACCCGAGAAACATGAGTTTTTCCAGGGCGAGGTGTTCGCCATGGTTGGTGCGCGGCGTGAGCATGTGGTTGTAGCGCTGAATATTGCCGCTGCGCTTAAACAGCGCCTGCGCGGCGGTCCGTGCCAGGCCTACATCGCCGACATGAAGCTGCATGTGAGCGCGGTCGATGCCTTCTTCTACCCGGATGTCATGGTCTCCTGCGACCCGCGTGATCACGCGGCCGAGCGTTACCTGGAGCACCCGACCCTGCTCATCGAGGTGCTGTCCGAGACCACCGCCGCTTTTGATCGCGGCGAGAAGTTTGCCGCTTATCGAACGCTCCCCGACCTTCAGGAATACGCCCTGGTCGATGTGCGTGCGCGCCGGATCGAGAGCTACCGGCGCACCGGCGAGTGCGAATGGCTTTTGCGCGACTACTACCTAGCGCAGGGCGACTGCCGGTTCAGCTCCCTGGATCTCACGCTCAGCGTTGATGAGATCTTCGAGAACGTCGACGCGACTCCAATGGATTATTCAGGATAATTTGTACCCGCTCCGAAGGTGTCGATAAAGCCTGGATTGTCGCTGAGCGCGAGCGCCTGGCAGAGGCGTTGCCGGACGGTGCTGGGGTCGGCGACGACGTCTTCCGAGCGGATCAGGGTGCCGTCCATCAGCGTGCAGTACGCATGGGCATCTGAGGAAGGCATGCACGCGACGCGCGTATTCGTCGAGGGTGGACTGAAGTGTTGCACCCAGCCGGTGTCTCGTAGGCTGGGGTCGCTGTCGAACGGGTGGCGCACGCTGACCACCGAACGCGTCGGGTAGGCAGGAGGCGGTCCGACGCGCCACAGCGACGTCTTGGGGCTCGTGGCCCCCTCTTGGCTCGGGATCGTCTCAGCCGCGCAACTGCCTCATAATAGTCGGAACCCTGAGCAAACCGCTATCATTCGGAGGCTAACGATGCCACGTGTGCTCATCCCGCTGGCCCCTGGCTGCGAAGAACTGGAGGCCGTCACCCTCATCGACCTGCTGCGCCGGGCCGACCTCGAGGTGGTCACCGCCGCCCTCGAGCCGGGTCCGGTGACCTGTAGCCGAGGCACGGTCCTGGTCGCCGACGTCGATCTCGACGAGGTGGCCGAGGACGACTTCGATCTGATTGTGCTACCCGGCGGCCAGCCGGGCGCGACCCACCTCGACCGCGATACCCGTGTCCACGATCTGCTCGCCCGCCAGGCCGCCGCCGATCGCTGGAGCGCGGCCATCTGCGCGGCGCCCATGGTGCTGGCCAGCACCGGGCTGCTCGACGGCCGCTCGGCGACCAGCTTCCCCGGCGCCATCGACGCGGCGCGCTATCCCGAGATCAAGCTGCTGGAGCAGCCGGTGGTCATCGACGGCAAGGTCGTCACCTCGCGCGGTCCGGGCACGGCGATGGATTTTGCCTTGCAGCTCATCGAGCTGCTGCTCGATGCCGAGCAACGCGCTGCGGTCGAGGCAAAGCTGATGCGACCCGGAGCATAAAACAGGGTGACGGTCGTAGTCAGCGCCGCCATCGGCGCCGAGGCGGGCTCCGCAGCTGGGGTCGATGTCCCTGCCGACGCTATCGCCGGAGTTGCCGGCGTTATCGGAGGCGAGACTGGTTCCGCAGCCGGAGCATCTGTCATTGCCGGCGCCAGTGCCAGCGCCAGTGCCGGCGCCGGCGTCAGTGCCAGTGCCGGCGTCAGTACCGGCGACGGCCTGCTCCCGCTGGCCGTCGTTGCCCTGGTTGCCTTCCTCCTCAGCGCGGCCTTGACCGCGCTGCTCGTGCGCGCCCGTCTCCCGCTGTTGCAAGTACTCGATCACCCCAACGAGCGCTCCCTGCATGCCAGCCCGATCCCGCGCACGGGCGGTATCGCGCTCTTGGGCGGGCTCTTGGGCGGACTGCTGACGGGGCTGCTGCTCGCGGTGCTCGGAAGGGTCGAGGGGTTCGTCGCATCCCTCGGCGGCGCTGGAGCGGCGCTGCCATCGACCCTCGCCGGCGCGGTGACCGCAAGGCCTTCGCCTTTGCCCTGGCTCGGTGCCGCGCTGCTGCTCGTCGCCGCCGTCTCCTTCTGGGATGATCGCGCTGGCGTCTCGCGGCGGCTGCGGCTGCTGGTGCATCTGCTGGCGGCGCTCCTGCTCTGGTTCGGCGGCCTGCGGTGGGATCAGCTTGGACTGCCGGGGGCCGACCTCGCGCTGCCGCTCCTGCTCGCCTTGCCGCTCAGCCTCCTCTACAGTGTCTGGATGATCAATCTCTATAACTTCATGGATGGCATGGACGGGCTCGCCGGTGGCATGGCCGCGCTCGGTTTCGCCGCGCTGGCGCTGCTCGGTTACGGTGCCGGCGATCCGGTCTTCGCCGTCTGCTGCGCCGCCGTGGCCGCCGCCGCCGCCGGTTTTCTCACCGGCAACTGGCCGCCGGCGCGGATCTTCCTCGGCGATGTCGGCGCCTCCAGCCTGGGCCTGCTCGCCGCCGGCTGTAGCCTGTGGGGCGCGCGCGCCGGCCTGTTCCCGCTCTGGCTCGGCTGGCTGATCTTCTCGCCCTTCATCGTCGATGCCACCTGGACCCTGCTGCGGCGCGCCGTCAACGGCGAGCGCCCGTGGGAGGCGCATCGCTCGCATCATTACCAGCGCCTGGTGCTGGCCGGCTGGGGCCATCGCCGCACCCTGCACCGAGCGCTGGCATTGATCGCCGCCACCGCTGCTAGCGCCGTCGCCGCGCCGCATCTCGACAGCACCGAGCAATGGTGGCTGATCGTCGGCTGGGCGTTGATCTTCGTCCTCATCCATCTGCGCGTGAGCCTGGCCGAGCGCCTCGCGCGCGGCTGAGGTACGGCGATGATGACGCGCTGGGTCGAGCGGTTGCGCTCGCGCTTTCTTGCCTTCCTGCATGATCTGCTCTGGGTGCCGATCGCCTGGATCGGCGCCTACTGGATGCGCTTCAACCTCGGCGCGGTGCCGATGGAATTCTGGGACGCCGCCTGGGAGCTGCTGCCGTTGGTGATGCTGATCTGCGCCTTGGTCTACTCCTCCTTCGGCCTCTATCGCGGCGTCTGGCGCTTCGCCTCGCTGCCGGATCTGACGCGCATCGCCCAGGCCGTCACGGTCGCCACCCTGCTGGTCGTGCTGAGCCTATTCCTGCTCAGCCGCAACCAGTTCCTGCCGCGCTCGGTGCCGCCGCTGTTCCTGCTCTTCCAGCTCATCGGCCTGGCCGGGCCCAGGCTGCTCTATCGCCGCCTCAAGGACCATCAATTCGGGCTGCGGCCCGGCGCGCGGGTGTTGGTGGTCGGCGCCGAGCGCGCCGGCGAGATGCTGGTGCGCGACATGCTTCGCGACCGCAGCCATCGCTACAATCCGGTCGCCTTCGTCGACGACAAGCTACGCCGCCAGGGCGGCGACATCCACGGCGTGCCGGTCCGGGGGCGCTCGGAGCAGATCCCGGCGCTGGTCGAGTCGCTCGGCATCGACCTGATCATGCTCGCGGTGCCCACCGCCAGCGATGCCCGGATGCAGCGCCTGGTCGAACTCTGCGAGCGCAGCGGCAAGCCCTTTCGTACCGTGCCCCAGCTCAAGACCCTGCTGTCCGGTGCCATCACCATCAATCAGCTACGGCCGGTCTCGATCGACGACCTGCTCGGGCGCAACCCGGTGCGGCTGGACTGGGCGGCGATCCGCGCCGGCCTCGCCGATCGCGTCATCCTGGTCACCGGCGCCGGCGGCTCCATCGGCTCGGAACTCTGCCGCCAAATCGTCTCCGCGCGACCCAAGCGCCTGCTGTTGGCCGACAACAGCGAACTGAATCTGTATCGTCTCGATCTGGAACTGGCGGGCCGGGTCGACGCGCCCGATTTTGGCCTCTATCTGGTGGACGTGACCGATCGGGTGGCGATGCAACGACTCTTCGAGCGCGAGCGACCGCAGACGGTCTTCCACGCCGCCGCGTACAAGCATGTGCCGATGCTGGAGACGCAGGTGCGCGCTGCGGTGCGCAATAATCTGCTCGGCACCGAGACGGTGGCGGACTGCGCCGACCGCCATGGCTGCGAGCGTTTCGTCCTGATCTCGAGCGACAAGGCGGTGAACCCGGCCAATGTGATGGGCGCCAGCAAGCGCGCCGCCGAGGTGATCTGCCAGGCGCGGGCGCAGCGCTCGCGCACCCGCTTCATCACCGTGCGCTTCGGCAACGTCCTCGGCTCCGCCGGTAGCGTCGTGCCGCTGTTCCAAGCCCAGATCGAGCAGGGCGGACCGGTGACCGTGACCCACCCCGAGATCGAGCGCTTCTTCATGACCATCCCGGAGGCCTGCCAACTGATCATGCAGGCGGCGCTGATCGGGACTGGCGGCGAGATCTTCGTGCTCGACATGGGCGAGCCGGTCAAGATCCGCTACCTCGCCGAGCAGATGATCCGGCTTGCGGGGCGTGAACCGGACCGGGAGATTCGCATCGAATACATCGGGCTGCGCCCGGGCGAGAAGCTCTATGAGGAGCTGTTCTACGAGCGCGAGGATCTGCTCGCGACCGAGCATGCGAAGATCCGCGCCGCGCGCCGCGCGTCGATCGTGCCCGCTGAAGTCGCCGCCGCCCTCGAGCAAGCGCGGGCAGCGGTCGAACAGGCGGATACGCCACGCCTCGTGCAGGCCCTGCGCGCACTGGTGCCGGAATGGCAAGCGCAGCCAGATTCGAGGCCGAAGGTGCCGCGCGGGATGCCGCGCCGGGTGAAACCAGCACAATGAGCCAGGATCACGCCGCCATCGCGCGCGAGGTGTTACGCATCGAGGCCGAGGCCATCGCAGGACTGGAGGCGAATCTCGATGGGCGTTTCGCCCAGACCGTCGATGCCATCCTCGCGGCGACCGGACGCGTCATCGTCTGTGGCATGGGCAAATCCGGTATCATCGGCAAGAAGATCGCCGCGACTCTCGCCAGCACCGGCACCCCGGCCTTCTTCATGCACCCTGGCGAGGCCTTTCACGGCGACCTCGGCATGGTCACCGAGGAGGACGTCTTTCTGGCGCTTTCGAACTCCGGCGAGACCGAGGAACTGGTCAAGCTGTTGCCGTTTCTGCAAGATAACGGCAACCTCATCATCGCGCTCACCGGCAATGATTGCTCCACCCTCGCCAAGCACTGCCAGCTCCACCTCTCGGTGCGGGTCGCGCGCGAGGCCTGCCCGCTGCAGCTCGCGCCCACCGCCTCCACCACCGCCGCGCTGGCCATGGGCGATGCGCTCGCCGTCGCCCTGATGAAGGCGCGCGACTTCCAGGCCCACCACTTCGCCCGCTTTCATCCCGGCGGCAGTCTTGGTCGCCGGCTGCTACAGCGGGTGCGCGACGAAATGTGCAGTGACAATTTACCCTTCGTCGCGCTAGACGCGAGCGCCGATGCGGTGCTGCACTGCGTCACCCAGGGCCAGCTCGGCATCGCGCTGGTGGCCGAGCGGCAAGCCCAGATCCGTGGCATCATCACCGATGGTGATCTCCGCCGCGCGCTGCAGGCCCACCGCGAGAGCTTCTTCGGCCTCAGCGCCGAGGCCCTGATGACCCCCGATCCCATCACCATCGGCGTCGACAGCAGCATGAGCGCCGCGCTTGAGTTGATGGACGCGCATCACATCACCCTGCTCGTCGTCGTCGATGGCGAGCGGATTGTCGGTGTGGTGCAGAAATAGTCAACCAATGGCTCGGACTGTGAAGTCTGCCTTTCTTTGATAGAATAAATAATTTGGCTTTATTGCAACTTGCGGTTGCGCGGGCCTCTCAGCTTACCGACTTCACCAGCATGCAGGCTTTCTCGCCATCTCCCCAGGAAATGATCCTCAGCCCTTGGCGGCACCGTGCGCTCATCGCACTGTTAATCCAGCGTGACATCAGCGAGCGCTATCGCGGCTCCATCCTTGGGATCCTGTGGTCGTTTTTCCTTCCATTGATAATGCTCGGTATCTACACCTTCGTCTTCAGTGTTGTCTTTCAGGCGCGCTGGTCCACGGGTAGCGAAGCGAAGACTGAATTCGCGTTAGTGCTCTTTACTGGGCTGTTGGTCTTCAGTTTCTTTGCGGAATGCTTCAATCGCGCGCCAAAGTTGATCCTCTCTAACACAAATTATGTCAAAAAGGTGGTCTTCCCGTTAGAGGTATTGCCTGTCACCACCCTCGGCTCAGCCCTCTTTCACCTTGGTGTTGGACTCATCGTGTGGCTTCTGTTCCACCTCTTTCTATTCGGGCTGCCGCCGCTCACGGCCTTACTATTCCCATTGATCCTGGTGCCGCTCATTGCCCTCACCTTAGGCGTATGCTGGTTTCTCGCGGGTTTAGGGGTCTATTTCCAGGATATTTCACAGGTCGTCAGTGTGCTGACCACCGCGCTGCTCTTCCTCTCGCCCATCTTCTTCCCGGTCGAGAGCCTGCCCGACGCCTATCAGCCGATCATGCAGCTCAATCCCCTGACCCCTGCGGTCGAGATGAGCCGTGATGTACTGATCTGGGGCCAAGTTCCCTGCTGGCCTGCATGGGGTCTCTACACTGTGGTGTCCGCGATCATTGCGGCGCTTGGCTTTGCATGGTTCCAGAAAACGCGCAAAGGATTCGCTGATGTCCTCTGAGATCATGATCGAGGTCGAGCAGCTCAGTAAGTGCTACCAAATCTACGATCAGCCCCACCATCGCTTACTGCAAATGTTGGCGCGCGGGCGCCGGCAATACTATCGTGAGTTCTGGGCGCTGGAAGGCGTCTCTCTGCAGGTTCGCCGGGCACAAACGGTCGGTATCATCGGGCGTAATGGCAGCGGCAAATCCACTCTCCTGCAACTCATCTGCGGCACCCTGAATCCCACCGCCGGCAGCTTGAAAGTGAACGGCCGAGTGGCAGCACTGCTGGAGTTGGGCTCTGGGTTCAATCCGGATTTCAGCGGCCGCGAAAATGTGTACATGAGCTGCGCGCTTTATGGCATGACGCGCACCGATACTGATGCGCGCTTTGCCGATATCCTCGCCTTTGCTGATATTGGTGACTTTATCGATCAGCCGGTCAAGAGCTACTCCAGTGGCATGATGGCACGGCTCGCCTTTGCCGTGATTACGCACGTCAATGCCGATGTCCTGATCATTGACGAAGCATTGGCCGTGGGCGATACCTTTTTCACCCAAAAGTGCATGCGCTTTCTGCGTGACTTCATGACGCGCGGCACCGTGCTCTTCGTCAGTCACGACATTGCCTCGGTCAAAAGCCTTTGCAATCACGTCATCTGGTTGGAGCAGGGTAAAATACAGGCCGCCGGCGACCCCAAGCACATCTGCGACCTCTACCTTGAGGCATTCTACGAGGCCCGGCAAGGTAAGAGCACCACCACCAAGCTTAAGCCAAAGGCCATGCAGCTCTCGCAACAGAAGAAGGATCAACGCCAGGCGTTCCTCAACGCTAGCAATCTGCGCAACGACCTACAGGTATTCGAATTTGATCCAGAGGCGCCTTCGTTCGGAAAGGGCGGCGCTCAGATTGTCAGCGCGGCCTTCTTTGATGCCGCCGGTGAACCGCTTAACTGGGTGGTTGGCGGCGAGCAAGTTTCATTAGTAGTGCATGTGCAAGCTCATAGCCCGCTGGGTTCCCCCATTGTCGGCTTCTTTGTCAAAGACCGCCTGGGGCAAGCGCTATTCGGTGACAACACCTATCTGAGCTACCGAGACACTCCCATCGCCGTTGAAGCCGGGCAGATCCTAAAGGCACAATTCACCTTTCTGATGCCCTTGCTGGCGGGTGGAGACTACTCGGTCAATATTGCCGTCGCCGATGGCGCGGTGGATGAGCACATACAGCATCAATGGATTCACGACGCCGTGCAGTTTAAGTCCGTCAGCACCAGCATCGTCAATGGTCTAATCGGCATCCCGATGCAAGCGATCGACTTGGAGATAACCGGAGATTAGTGATGACAGACGCGTTCACAGCGCTCGAATTCACTGGCGAGCGCTTCATCCCTGGTACCGAAGGAGCTATCGAATTTGAGCACTGGCATCGGTATCTGCTCGCGCAAACGATCAGCGCGGGTCAGCGCGTGCTCGATATCGCCTGTGGCGAGGGTTATGGTTCCGCCGCTCTAGCCGAAAGCGCCACGCAGGTGATCGGCGTGGATATCGACCCCGCCTCTATTGCCCATGCCCGCACGCGCTACCAAGCCGACAATCTCCAATTCCTCGTCGGCGACTGTGCCGCCATTCCGTTGCCGGATGCCATGGTCGATCTGGTCGTAAGCTTCGAGACCATCGAGCACCACGCGCGCCATGCCGAGATGATGCGTGAGATCAAACGTGTGCTCCAGCCTGACGGCCTGCTGCTGATCTCTAGCCCCG
Organism: Halochromatium sp.; assembly: GCF_046541315.1. GTDB lineage: Bacteria > Pseudomonadota > Gammaproteobacteria > Chromatiales > Chromatiaceae > Lamprobacter. Next base: position 8,527 of record NZ_JBKHDN010000054.1, read on the forward strand.
ATCGCTACTTCTACTCCGAGCTGCCCGGTACCACCAACCCCTATCATGTCAAGGAGCTTGATGAAGCCGAATTCAAGCAGCTAGTCGAATCTCACTTTCGAGTCGTTCGCTACTTTGGCCAGCGTGTCTGCCACGGCTCGCTGATCCTGCCGCAAGGCACCGCTGCGACCATGCAGACTTACACCAACAGCAAGGGCATTCTCAGTTGCGAAGCGGGACTGGCGGCCCCTATCTTCTGGCTCGCCTTGGCCTCGGACGCGAAACTGCCAGACCTGCCCGCCGGCCTGTTCGAGCAACCGATCGAACAGGCCGAGCTAGTCCGCCTCCTGCGACGCGATCTCGAAAGAGCGCAATCCCTCTTGGCCGATAGAGCGGCCTTTCTCAACCAGGCAGACAGCCTGCTGCAACAAAAAGACGCGCAACTGGCAAAGCTCTTGGCCTTATTCGATCAATGGTGGATTCCACGAGGACTCAAGAATCGGCTACTGCGCAGCTTGACGCCTTGATCGAGCACTTGCCCCTGCATTTCGCCATGTCCAAACCGACTATCGCGTTCGTCACTCAACCGGAATATTTCCGGTTTACGTACGAAACCGCGCTCGACGCTGATGTCGAAGTCTGCGAACTAGCGCTTGTACCCATGCTGTTGAGCGGCGATTTTACCCCCTTGTTTAAACTGCAAGCGGACTACAATCTCATCTTTCGTGGCGAATGGATGCCTGCCAAGGTTCTAGAACAGTTGCGCGGCCTGCGTATCGCCCTCTCCAGCGAACCCTTCCCGCGCTTGATCGACGGCCGGTTGCAGATGACCTGGGATAGCCTCAATCGCTATCTTCACTTTCGCGCCATCCGCTCGTTACCCTTCGATTACGTCTTCCACTACGAGGCCGCCTCACTGCCGCTGATGGCGCGCGATGGCCTCAACTGCTCCGGCTCCTTCCCGTTCCCGGTCGCCACGAATGTCTACCAGCCAAGTCCAATACCTCACGTGGCATCCAGCCCGTCGGTGCGCTGGGATCTCTTCTTCATTGGCCGCAGCACCCTGCATCGCGAGCGGTTTTTCGGACCGCTCAAACATCGCTATCAGTTCCTACACCTTTGCCACGGTGTCTGGGGTGCGCCGCTGGTTGATTATGTCCACCAAGCGCGGATCTGCCTTAATGTCCATGCTGAGAACGAGGTTTCTTGGGAGCCTCGTGTGCAGATGCTGATGGCTTGCGGCGTTTTGCTGATTAGCGAGAAGATCACCCCGAACCACCTGCTCAGGCCGGGTCAGGATTACATCGAAGTGGAATCCCCCCAGCAGATGCACGAAGCCGTCGCCTACTACCTTGCCAATCCGCAAGAGCGCCAGCGCATTGCCGCGACCGGGTGCGAGCGCGTACGCAGCTGCCTCGACGGGCGCGACTCCTACCTGGCGTTACTCCGCCAGATCCAAGCCGCAGAAGTCCCGCGCTTCAGCGTCAGCGCCCCGGCTGCCGCCTTCGCCGCAGCCGGTCGCGCACAATCTGCGGCCCTCTGGATCCGCCAGCAGTGGGGGCGTCGTCGATGGGCTCGGTGCAAGGGAGGTGCACGGTGAGGATCTGTTACCTCATCCCGGGCTGTGGCGTCTCGGGCGGCATCGCCGTGATCTGCCAGCACACCGAGCGCCTGCAGGCACGCGGCCATGAGGTGTACTTGATCGTTGACGGCAGGCTGGGCGACATGAGTTGGTTTCCAGGTCAAAGCGTGCCCGTACTGCCGCTGGCGGACTATCCAGAGGCGGTCGATATCCTCATCGCCAGCTCTTGGTCCACCGCCGCCCGCGTACCCCTGCTACCGGCCAAGCGGCATGGCTACTTCGTGCAGTCCGACGAGACCCGCTTTCATCCACCGGGCAGTGGTTGGGAACACATCACCCGCCTATCCTACGTCATCCCGTTCAATTATCTAACCGAGGCGCGCTGGATTCGGACCTGGCTGCAAACGAATTTCGGTCATAAAGCCGCCCTGGTGCCCAACGGACTCGATGCCTCCATCTTCTACCCCTGCGAGCCGCTCGCGCCGCGCGGTCGCCGGCCGCGCATCCTGCTCGAAGGCGCGATCGGACTTCCCTACAAGGGGATGTACGAGGCCTTTGCCGCAGTCAAGGAGATCGACGCCGAGATCTGGTGCGTCAGCTCGTTCGGCAAACCCGACCCCGCATGGCGCTGCGATCGCTTCTTCAGCTCGGTGCCGATGGATCAGATGCGCGCGATCTATTCAAGCTGTGACCTGCTGCTGAAGCTGAGCCGCGTCGAGGGCTTCTTTGGGCCGCCGATGGAGATGATGGCCTGCGGCGGGGCCGTGGTGGTCGGCCGTGTCACCGGCTACGATGAATACATCGTCGATGGCGAGAACGCCTTGGTGGTCGATCCTCTCGACATCCCTGCGGCACGGGCCGCCGTGCAACGCCTGCTGGAGGATACCGCGCTGCGCGAGCGCCTGATCGCCAATGGGCGCGCCACCGCCGCGCGTTGGACCTGGGAAGCGTCCATCGACCGCTTGGAGCAGGCCTTACAGGGATTCCTCGCCGAGCCCTCGCGCGCGCTCTCCGCGCAGCAGCGTGCCGTTGCCGAAAGCGTCGCCTACTTTTACGGCGAGCTACGCGGCGAGCCAATGCTGCCAAAGCCCCGTGCGATACCCAGCAACATCCATCTCGCCGCCGACCCAACCGAATTGTTGGTTGGGCGCCTCCGCAAGCAGGCCTGGTTCCGCGTGCTCGCGCGTTGGCTGGTCCGTGGCTATCAACAGTGGCGCTCGCTCGTCAAAGCCGGCTGATTTCCTGGAGATGATGGAATGCCATTGTTTCTGACTGAAAGCCCGGCGTTCTCGTTGGCGCTCAGCCCGATCAACACCTTAGGGTTTCCCCAAGCATGACTACTGAAAACGACCCGCGTTTGCAAGCAATCAAACAGCAGCAATGGTTCTATGAGTTCGACTTGCCGGATGGCAGCAAAACAGACACCTGCGTGAAGCCCCATGTACGCAAGATTCACGCCACTCGCGAAAAGATGCTGCGCCATGCGCTGAGCAACAGCGCATCCGCCTCGGCACCGGGGGCGAGCGCCTTGGATGTCGCCTGCCACGAAGGCTACTACTCCCTGGTGCTCGCCGAATATTTTGCATCCGTCACCGGGATCGATAAAAACCCGGACTCCATCGACAAGGCGCGCGCGATCACTGCACTCCTGGCGCCCGAGCGCATCCAGTTCCAACACTGCTCTCTCGAGGCCTTTGCGCCGCACACCCGGTTTGACTTCGTGCTCTGTTACGGTCTGCTCTATCACCACGAAAACCCGGTCAATCTCATCCGCCTGCTCGCCGCCATCACCGGCGAGACGCTCTGTCTGGAAACCCAGGTGATGCCGCTGGATCTCCTCGGCCAGGTCGAGGACGGCGATTACACGAATCAGCGCGAGATCAAAGGCTGCTTCGCCCTCTGCGCGGATTATCCCGACAGCTCCGAAGGCGGGATGACCGGCTTTGCCATGGTGCCGAGCAAGGCCGCGCTGAGCTACCTGCTGACCGCCTCCGGGTTTTCCTCGGTGGCCTTCGTCGAGCCGCAGGCGGACGATTACGAACAGTTCACCCGTGGTCACCGGGTGGTGGTGGTCGCTAAGAAATAAGCAGTGGCGGCGCCAAGGCTCTTACTGCTCACCCGCCATGGCGAGCTGGGCTCGAGCAGCCGTCTGCGGCTGATGGCCTATCGCCCTTGGCTTGAACAAGCCGGGTTTCAGGTCGAGTTCAGTGCCCTTTTTCAGGATGAGGATCTGCGCGCACGCTATGCCAGTGGGCGCTCGAGTGCGCCGACCATCCTGCGCGCCTACGGGCGCCGGCTACGATCGTTGGTCGCTCTTGGGCGGACCCAACTGGTGTGGGTCGAGAAAGAGCTGTTTCCCTTCCTGCCCGGTGTGCTCGAACATTGGCTCGCCTGGGCGGGCGTGCCCTACGCGGTGGATTACGATGACGCCACCTTCCATCGCTACGACACGCACCGCTCGGCCCTGGTGCGCAGGCTGCTTGGCCGACGCCTCTGGCCGCTGATCCGCGCTGCCCGCCTCGTCACCGCAGGCAATGCCTACCTGGCCGACTATGCCCGGCGCGCCGGCGCGCCCAACGTGTCTCTGGTGCCGACGGTGCTGGATGTGGATCATTACGCACTGTCCGACGAGCCTGACGCTGCCGAACTGCGCATCGGTTGGATCGGCTCGCCCTCCACCGCCGCCTATCTGCGCCTGGTCGCTGAGCCGCTGCAACGCTTGGCTCGCGAGCGGCCGATCCGTCTCGTGGTGATTGGTGCCGAGGCGATCCCCAGCATGGACGTCCCCGTTGAACACCACCCCTGGTCTGCGAGCACCGAGTCAGCGTTACTGGGCGGTGTGCACCTGGGCATCATGCCGTTGACCGATGGGCCTTGGGAACGCGGCAAATGCGGCTACAAGCTGATCCAATATCTGGCCTGCGGTAAGCCAGTAATCGCCTCGCCGGTGGGCGTCAACCGCGCGATCGCCACACCAGCGGTTGGACTGCTCGCCAACAACCCCGATCAATGGCTCGCGGCGCTGCGCCGGTTGGGTGCTGATGCAGCGTTGCGACGTCGACTGGGCCGAGCCGGGCGGGCGCGAGTGGAAGCGCGCTATTCGCTGCAGTTGCTAGGGCCTATGGTCGCCGCACGTTTAGCCGAGGCCGCCGGAATCACGCCCGCACCGCCGCCGAGTGCAGCGGCCGAAAGACCCCACTGATGACGCCACTGACCCACCAGCGACCGCCACGGCTGTTGTTTCTCGTCACCGTCGACTGGTTCTTCGCCTCCCATTTCCTCGCCCGCGCCTGCGCTGCCCAGCGCGCCGGCTATGAGGTGCTGGTGATGACGCATCTGGAGGGCGAACACGCACGCCTGCGCGCCGCCGGCCTAGTGCCGATCCACTGGCAGGTGCGACGTCGGGGCCTGAATCCGTTGACCGAACTGCGCTCGCTGTGGCAAGTCGTGCGGGCGTATCGCCGCTACCAGCCTGACTTGGTGCATCAAATCGCCCTCAAGCCGATTATCTATGGCACGCTCGCGGCCCGCTTATCTGGAGTTCGTCATCTGATCAATGCCCCGGTCGGCATGGGCTTTGTGTTCACCTCAAAGACAGCATTGGCGCGCGTGCTGCGCCCCCTGTTGCGACTGGCGCTGCGGTGGTTGCTCAACCCGCCGGGCAGTCGCGTGGTGTTCGAAAACGCGGATGACCGGGCGCAGGCGCTCGCCGGGGGCTTGGTGCGTGAGCAGGCGGCAGTGCTCATCCGTGGTGCAGGGGTCGATGTGCGGCGTATCCGGCCCATCGCTGAGCCGCCCGGCATCCCCAAGGTGCTGCTGGTGGCGCGCATGCTCTGGGACAAGGGCGTGGGCGAATTCGTCGCCGCCGCGCACCTGCTGCGCGCGCGTGGCGTGCGCGCGCGCTACCTGCTCATTGGCGGGGCCGACCCAGACAATCGCGCCTGTATCGAGCCCGCGCAACTGCAGGCCTGGTGCGCCGAAGGTGTGGTCGAGTGGCTGGGCCATCGTCACGATATCGCTGCACTGATGGCGGACGCCCACATCGTTGCGTTACCCTCCTACCGCGAAGGCTTGCCAAAGGCATTGTTGGAAGCGCTAGCAGCGGGGCGGCCAATCGTGGCGACCGATGTGCCGGGTTGTCGCGAGGCGGTGATCGCGGGCCAGACGGGGCTCCTGGTGCCCGCGCGCGATCCGGTGGCGTTGGCGGATGCCTTGGCGTATTTGCTTGAGTGTCCGCGGTTGCGTCACCGTTTTGGCAACGCTGGCCGGCGCCTGGCCGAGCAGGCCTTCACGACCGAACAAGTAGAGCGCGCGACCTTGGCATTATATAGTACGCTGCTCGGCGTTTGAGCCGCCGAGAGTCATATACACAACAGTGTTGCATGCAAAACGACCAGGTTCGCTCGTGGCGCATGGCTTGCCCATGGCTTGCCCATGGCTTGCAAGAGTCAGAAGGCTTGAGTATGCTTACACCACAAGCATCCGTGCAGGCAAAGATGTTTCATCCAAAATGTTCCTCCAAGCCATCCGCTCCTTGAGCCATAGGGCTACAGGAGGTTGTCCCGGACAGCGATCGCGTACCGATTTAACGGCGTATCGGTCTGTTGCATATTCCCGAAGAGTGCTCTATTTTAGAGCCGACTCTGCCGCGCCTGTTGTTTTCAAGCAACCCAAGCGAGTGTGTCACCCTGCAGACGCGCAAGCCCCGCTTCGACGAGCTTGATCCAACATCCGCCGACCATAGTCCAACCCTTTGACTTTAACAGGAGAGCGCACGAATGGCTGATCAACCCGCATGGTTTAAC
>NZ_JBKHDN010000055.1:0-14557 GCF_046541315.1 Halochromatium sp.
CTGGGCGGCGGATGGGCGCTCGACAACCGCCGCCGCGTCAGAGGCTGCGGCATCGGCCGTGCTGGCGGCGCCGGCCGCGGACCCGGATCGCGAGCCGAGGGCGGACGCCGTGGGCGCACCGGTCGAAGACCCAGGCGGCGGCGCCGACCCGGTCTCGTCGACCGGCACCGGGCGAAACGCCAGCGCGCGCAGCAGCACCATCTCGAGCCCGGCACGCGGATCGGGCGCCAGCGCGAGATCGCCCTGCCCGCTCAGCAGGATTTGATAATAGAGCTGCACGTCCTCGGCGGACAGTTGCTCGGCGATCGCCTGCAAGCGTCGATCCTCCGGATCATCGCCCTTGAGGGTCGTCGGCACCTGCTGCGCCCATGCGATCCGGTGCAGGGCCGCAAGCAGATCCTCGAGCAGGCTGGAAAAATCCGGCGTCAGCTCGGCGACGCGGCCGATCTCAGACAGGACCCGCGCGCCGTCGGCCACCGCGAGCGCCTCCAACAGATCGAGCGTCAGCTCGCCGCCGCCGCTGCCGAGCAGCGCGCGCACATCGTCGAGCGCCACCCGACCGGCGCCAAAGGCGATGGCCTGATCCAACAGGCTCAATCCATCGCGCATGCTGCCATCGGCCGCGCGCGCGAGCAGCCGCAGCGCCGGCGGCTCGAAATCGATCCCTTCGGCCGCGAGCACGCCGACGAAGCGCTCGCCAATCTGCTCGGGCAGCAACCGTTTGAGATTGAACTGGAGACAACGCGAGAGCACCGTCGCCGGCAGCTTCTGCGGATCGGTGGTGGCGAGCACGAACTTCACATGCGGCGGCGGTTCCTCCAAGGTCTTCAGCAGCGCATTGAAGCTGCTCGCCGAGAACATGTGCACCTCGTCGATCAGATAGACCTTGTAGCGGCCGCGCACCGGCGCGAAGGGGACGTTGTCGAGCAGCTCGCGGGTCTGATCGACCTTGGTGCGCGAGGCGGCATCGACCTCGAGCAGATCGACGAAGCGCCCGGCATCGATCTCGCTGCAGGCCGAGCAGACCCCGCACGGGGTCGGGCCGACGCCTTGCTCGCAGTTGAGCGTCTTGGCGAGGATGCGTGCCAGCGTGGTCTTGCCCACGCCGCGGGTGCCGGTGAACAGATAGGCGTGATGCAGCTGGCCGCGCTCGAGCCCATTGACGAGCGCGCGCACCACATGCTCCTGACCGACGAGATCGGCGAAGGACCGGGGACGCCACTTGCGCGCGAGGACCTGATAGGCCATGGGATCAGTTGCGGACGAGCCTGAGCACAGAGGAGTATCCACGGCCGTGCGACGGCGGGCAGGGATAGGGTGGCGGACCGCGTCAGCCGCACCCCGGCACACACATCCACCGCTGCGGCTGCTCCCTTCCGGGCCTGACCGGGTTCACGGTTTCGCGTTGCGAGGGGACCGACGCCGCCCACCATTGACCGATGCCGCTGACCAGCGGCCGGCAGCAAGCGCATCAAGGTAGCAGTCACCGCCAGCGACCGCAAGCGTTGGAATGCGAATGGGCGCCTCCGCACGCGCCGCCACGAGCCGCCGGCGTTCTTGCTACAGTTTCAGGTACCGCAACCTCACCAACCAGCGAGCGACCGCGCCGATGCCGCCGAGGACCACCGACCCGATCGCGCAACACGGGCGCGCCACCCGAGCACCGCGGGGCTTGAGTGCGTCCCTGATGCTCAACCCGCTGATACTTGGCCTCTTCCTCTTCGCCGCCGTGGGCGCGCGCGCCGAGCAAACGGCGCCGAGCGCCGAAGACGCATCGGGCGGGTTGCTGGAGCGTTCACTCGACGAGGCCGCAACCTTGTGGGAGCGCTCGACCGAGTCTGCCGACAGCTGGTGGCAGCGCTCACGCGCGGCCACGCTCGAGGCCTGGAAGAAGACGCAGCGCTCGCTGGATGGCGGCGACCAAACACCGAGCGCCCAGATCTGGAAAGAGCTGGTGCCAACGCTCGATGAAACGCTGCGGATCGAGGAAGAGCGCCCCGGACTTCCAGAGCGCGCCTGGATCGGCCGCGACAAACGCTCCGCCGATGCCGACATCAATGCATTGCTCGACGCCTCGGTCGCTATCCTCTCGCGCTCGTCGGCGCAAGACTATCGCGCGCGCATCGAGGAGCTACGCGCGCGGATCGCGGCGGCGCGCGCCGATATCGACCGCTTCCGGCGCGCCCGCGTCGCGGCCCCCAGCGAGTCGCTGCTCGCGACCACCATGCGTGGCTACGACGCCCGCATCGCCGAGCGCGAGGCCGAGATCCGCGCGCATCTGGCGCAACTCGAGCGGGTCAAGGCCGAGTTCGTCGACGAACTGCGCGGGTTGGGCCTCGAACTCAGCAAGGACCAGGTCGATCTGCTACTGGCGACCGTGGTTGGCGACAACATCATCGATCTCGGCATCGTCTTCGATAACGTCAAGGCGATCAGCCAACAGCTCGAAACCCTGGTCGACGAGAGCGGCGAGGATCTCGAGAGCGCCAGGCGCTATTACGGCATGTACGTGATCCTGCTGCGCGCGCTGGAGCGGATGCACGACGATGTCGTCGCGGCGATCGATGACGACTACCTCCCGGAGATCGCCGCCATCGCCGAACGCGCCGCCGGCCTGAGCGAGGAGACGCGCGCGCTCATGCAGGCACAACCGGCGCGCGCCGAGCTGCTGCGCAACAATCTAACAGCGCAACAACTGACGATCGAGGCGGCGGCGGTCTATCGCGATTATCTGATCGAGCAGCGCGCCCAGGTCGAGCAGGCCCGAGCGACGCTGGCCGAGGATATCGACACCGCCTGGAATACCTACCAAACGGTGCGCGTCTCCGGCGAGCTGGTCGATCTCGTGCACTCCAGCCAGCGTCTGCTCGACGGCCTGCTCGAGCGCGAGGTGCCGCCGCTGCGGCCATTCCAGAACCTGGAGATGCAGCGCGAACTCGAGGAGCTGACGCACAAACTGCGTCGTTCGGAGGATTGAGCGCGCGGCTCGAAACAGGCGACTGAACCCATCCGCCTAAGGTATGTTATCCGCCGAGGTTCGATTCTCGGCGCGTCGCGCTCGCCTACTGTTTGGCAGTTCGTCCTATGTCCACACCGCCAGCCACCGTCCGTCCATGCCGCGCTGCCCCCGCGCGCCTCTGGCCCGGGCCTCTAACCCGCGCGATCGCAGGCTGGCTGTTGATGCTCTGTCTCCTGGTGGCGTCAGTCTTACCTGTGCGTGCCGACGCGCGCGCGGCCGAGCCCGAACCCGGCTTCGATCCGGTCTCGCCCAGCCCCCGCCCCGCCGGCGACTGGCTGCGCGACTACCGGATGCTGGCCGCCGCGGCACCCGTGCATTGTTCGACGCCGGACATCCCGTCGCTCGACCGCCGCGCACCCGCGCGCGCCTTCATCCTTGAGCCGCGCGCGGCCCAGTCCCAATCGCAAGCGCTGATCGCCACGATCAAGGACCCCATCGTCGAGCGCTTTATCGTCCTAGCCGAAGCCGCCGATGGCTGTATCCGCGTGCATGAGTCGGGGCGCTCGCTGCCCTTTGAGCAACGCAGCCTCTCCAGCCCGTTTCCGAACGCGCGGCTACCGGCGGCCCTGGGCGAGACGCCGGCGGTCGCCATCGTCATCGATCATCAATCGGTGCGGCCGTGGATCGAACTCATTCCCGAGGCCCGCTTCCAGTGCCTCAGCGAGCAACTCTGGATCGCGATCAGCATGTTCACCGGCATGCTCGCGACCCTGTTCGTGATCGCCTTGTTGGTCACGCGCTACCAGCGCAGCCGCCTCACGCTCGCCTACCTCGCCTATCTCATTGCCCTGCAGTTCTATCAGCTGCAGGCGCTTGGGCTCGGGCCGGCCTGGCTGCCGTTCTGGCCGCCGCCGAGCGCGCATCATCTGCTACAGGCCTTCGCCGCGGGCACTGCGGTGATCGGGCTGTCGTTGCTGGCGATCACCTTCCTGCGCCCTGGCGGGTGGATGCGCTCGGTGTTGATCGCGAGTGTCGCCTTGAGCGCCGGCGGCTTCTATCTCGCCGCCTTCAATGCCGGGGCCTACCGCTTTGGCGCCGCCATCCTGCCGTTGCTGGCGATCCTGGTCATCGTGCTGCTGGCGCGGCGCTTGCGCGAGGGCGAGCCCGCCATGCGGTGGTTCGCGGTGGGGCTTGCCGCCGCCCTCGGCGGCGGCGGCATCCAGGCCGCCGCCGTGGTCACCCAGGGCGCCTGGCTGCCACCCATGGCCGCGTTCGCCTTCCCGCTCGGCAATGTGATCGAGTCGATCTGCTGGCTGATCGCCATCCTGATGCGCCTGCGGGCAACCAATCTGTCGCTACAACACCGCCTCATCCACGAGGCCCAGCATGATCCGCTCACCGGCCTGCGCAGTCGCGCCTCGATGCATGCCCACCTGGTCAATGCCATCGCTGCGGCGAAATCGTCGCCGCATCCGACCCCGGGCCTGATCTTCATCGATCTCGGTGGATTCCGGCGCATCAACGATCGCTTCGGCCAGGCGCGCGGCGACCAGGTTCTCTGCCGCTTCAGCACCATGCTCCGCGAACTGGGCTTGGAGGCCGAGGCCATCGGCCGCTTCGGCGGCGATGAGTTCATGGTGCTGATGCGGCGGGATGCGCATTGGAGCCATACCGAAGGCGCGGCGGCGACCATCCTCGCGCGTTTCCGCGAGCCGATCAGAATCGACGATGACAGCGTGCTGATCAGGCCCGACATCGGCTTGCTCCGCATCACCGCCGATTACGACAGTGTTGACGAGGTGCTCCAAGACGCGGACCGCGCCCTGCAGGTCAGCAAGCAGTTCGGCGGTCGGCGCGCGACTCCATTCGAGTCGCGCATGCGCGAGGACGCCAAGGCCCAGGAGGCGCTCAAGCGCGCGCTCGAGGAGGCCATCCGCACGCATCAGCTCGACCTGCACTACCAGCCGATCGTCACGTTCGAGAGCATGACGCCGGTCGGTTTCGAGGCCCTGCTGCGCTGGCAGCGTCCGGGCCAGAAGAGCATCGCCGTCGAACAGGTGTTCGTCGTCGCCGAGTCGGCCGGACTGCTCGGCGCGCTCGGCGAACGGATCATCGAGCTCGCGCTCGCGCAGATCGCCGATTGGCAGCGCCGCGGCGTCTGGTCGCCCGGGCTCTTTCTCAGCATCAATGCCTGTGAGCAACAGCTGATCGACGGGCGCTTTCTCGATGACCTGCATGGTGCCTTGCAAACCCATGGCGTCGACGCCTGCGCGCTGCGGCTGGAACTGTCCGAGCGCTCCCTGGGCACGGATCTGGACTGGTCGCGGCTGGTGCTCCCGCGGCTACTGAATCAGCACATCCTGCTCGGTGTCGACAACTTCGGCGCCGGGCTAGCCTCGCTGACCATGCTCACCGACCTCCAGCCCGACTTCATCAAGGTCGATCGCAGTCTGGTCGCCGCCCTCCCCAACCTGCCGCGCGCGCAGCATCTCGCCCGCATCGGCTGCCTGCTCGCCGAGCAGATCGGCAGCCTCGCGGTCGCCGAAGGCATCGAGACCCAGGGCCAGCTCGACACCCTGCGCGAGTTTGGCTTCGAGCACGGCCAGGGCCGTCTGATCGCGGCGCCGATGTCGGGAGCGGAAACCGCAGGCTGGCTACAGTTGGCCGCGCGCGCCCACGATCAGCCGTTGACCGAGAACTCCTGGCAGATGAAATTGCACTGAAACGACCACGCGAGCGGCGGACGAGACCACTGAGGCGAGTGACAGCAATCGCCTTACCAAGGCATCAGGACGCGCAGCGGCGCCAGCGCCAGTCCGCTGCCGAGCGCGATCAGGCAGGCGACCAGCATCAGCCACAAGGCGCGGCGCAGGTCATTGGTCTCCAGCTCGGCGGGCCAGTCGGGATCGCCCATGTAGGCCTCGTTGACCAGCTCCCCGGCATGCCAGATCGGCCCCACCAGCCGCACCCGCAGCGCGCCCGCGCAGGCCGCCTCGCTCCAGCCCGAGTTCGGACTCGGCAGCATCGCGTGGTAGCTCTTGGCCGCCGGCAAGACCAACTGCGGATGCTCGCGCCGCAGCGCCGCCGCGAGCGCGATCACCAGCACCGAGAGCCGCGCCGGCAGCCAGTGCGCGAGATCGTCGGAGCGCGCCCCGGCCCAGCCGAAGTGGCGGTAGCGCGCGTTCTTGTAGCCGACCATCGAATCCAGGTTCGACACCACCTTGATCAGGATCAGCCCCGGCAGGCCGAACAGGCACAGCGCCCAGAGCGGCGTCAGCACGCCATCGGTCAAATTCTCCGACAGACTCTCGATGGCGGCGCGCACCACCCCGGCGCGCGGCAGGCGCGCGGTCTCGCGGCTGACCAGCTTTTGTAATTCGCGCCGGGCCAGAGGGAGATCCTGAGGCTGGCGCCGATCCTCGGGCGCAGGCGAGGCAGCGGGCCGATCTTGCTCCTGACCCCGCTCTGGGCGCCGATCCCAAACCTGCGCTGGATGCCGCCCTTCCAACGCCTGCAGGACGCGCCGCCCCTGCTGCAACAGATCCCGCGCGCAGAGCAGGCTGTAGGCGATGAACAGATCCCATCCGAACGCCAGCCAGGGATGCAGCAGGTCGAGCGCAGCGCGCACTGCCCACCAGGCCGCGAGCGCGCCTCCCACGGTTGCGATCCAGAGCAGGATGCCACCGCCGCGGCCCGCGAGCCCGAGGCGGAATAGCCCGCGTTCCCACAGCAATGTCCAGGCGCCGAGCACGCGGATCGGATGCAGCCGATAGACCGGATCGCCGAGCAACGCATCGAGCGCGCAGGCGCCGAGGATCAGCAACACATGGGCGCTCAGGTCCATTTGCGCGCGAATCCCAAGGCGACGGCCCGCGCCGCAAGCGCACCGGGGGTCAGATCGCGATGCGGCAGCAAGGCCTCGCGGAGCGAGGCGAACTGCTCCGGCGCGACCGCGACGGCGGCCGCCAGCAGCGCGGCCTGATTGATCAGCGCCTCGCGCGCGATCTCGGCATGCAACACGCCGGCGCGCGCCAGGTCGATGATTTCGGCCAGCGCATAGGCCGTCGCCGCGCTCTGGGGATCATGGATCAGCGCGGTCAGATTGCGTGCGAACAACTCGGCCTCGGGCGCGGCGAGTTCGGCGCGGGCTTGCACGCGCAGCGCCGTCTCATCGCAGCCATGGCGGGCCAATGCCCCGCAGATGGAGCGTCGCAGCTCGGCGCAGACGCCGTTTTGCAACAGCAGGCAACGGGTGACGGCGGCATGCGTCGCGCGTCCGAGCAATTCACCCAGGCTGTTATGGCCACCGGCCCAGTGTCGTTCCCATTCTTGCGCTTGCCGTGGTTCCCGGCGCGGTTCCCGCTGCCGTTCGGTATCTGGCGCCCAGCGCGGCGCGCTCTGTCGTGGCCAGCCTTGCTCCGCGTCGCCCGACGGCGCTAACGACCGCACCAACGGCGCCGCGAGCACCAGTTGATCGGTGCCCGTGCCGGTCGCCAGTCCCGCCGATTGCAGGCTCGGCATGCGCAAATCGAGCAGCGCCGTGCTCTTGCCTTCGGTGACCACGGTCGCCGCCCGCGTCAGGCAGGCCGGCGTGCAAGGCTGGTTGATGAAAACCAACAGCACGATGGTGCCAGCGCCGGTCTCATCCGGCGAAGGCCACGGCTGAGCGCGCGCCGGCCCGGCCGTTGAGAAATCCTCCATGGCCGTGAGATCCTCCATGGTCAGGCCCTGGGAGTCAGCCCCGCTGGCGGCAGCGGTCTCCGTGCCCGTCCCCGCAGCCGCGTTCGCATCAGTTCCGGCCTTGGCGTGAGCGTCGGCAGCGGAGGGACGCCGGAGCGGCCGGCTGCCTTCGCGCTGCTCATGCCAGCCGGCCGGATCGCCGGCGCGGGTCGCGTTGCCCAACACCCCCGCGGTGGCGACGACCGACACGCACAGCTCTTCATGCTCGGCCTGCGCGAGCACCGCGCACTGCATATTCGCCGCCGTCGACATCAGCGCCGTGGTCGTCGGCGGCAACCCAGCCTCCCGGCAGGCCTGGAGATGGAAGGCGTCCAGCGCTGGCAGCGGCGCTGGCGTGTGGCCGTCGCGTTTCTCGTGCGGATCCGGTTCGGCGCGCCGATCACGCCGATCATGCGCGACGCCCTCGCAGCTTTGATGGTTCGCCACATGGGTGAGATCCTCGCGCAGTCCACCATTGACCTTGCAGGTGCTGAGCACCCGGTGCGGTCGCTTGAAGGCCGCCCAGAGATAGCGGCCTTGGCGATGGAGGCGATAGCGATTGGTTTCGCGCAGCAACATGGGACACCGATGATACCCGACCTGCGAACCGGCTATGCTAGTGTCGCGATCGCGTTGGTTAGACCGAGCGCGCAAGCGTTTCCGCTCGCCTTTGCCTTGTGATGAGCACGACAACAATTCCCATGACGCCGTCAATCGACACCCGACCGCTGCTCTTCATCCCCATGCGCGACGGCACCCGACTCGCGGCCAAGCTCTGGCTGCCAGCAGGGGCCGAGACCGCGCCGGTGCCGACCATCCTCGAATATATCCCCTATCGCCGCAACGACAACAAGGCCAACCGCGATCATCAGATCCATGCCTTCTTCGCCACCCATGGCTATGCCGGCTTGCGGGTCGATATGCGCGGCTCGGGCGACAGCGAGGGCATCCTGACCGACGAGTACCTGCCGCTGGAGATGCAGGACGGATTCGATATCCTCGCCTGGATCGCCGAGCAGCCCTGGTCGGATGGCAAGGTCGGGCTGTTCGGGCTGTCTTGGGGCGGATTCAATGGGCTGCAACTGGCCGCCCTGCGGCCACCGCAGGTCGGCGCTGTGATCACGGTCTGCTCATCGGATGACCGCTACACCGATGACGTCCACTACATGGGCGGCTGCCTGCTGACCGATAATCTCTCCTGGGCCGGCAACATGTTCGCCTTCAACAGTTGCCCGCCCGACCCGACGCATGTGGGCGCGGACTGGCGGCGGATGTGGCTCGAGCGGCTGGATGGCTCGGGACTCTGGCTCGACACCTGGCTCCGGCATCAACACCGTGACGCCTATTGGAAATCCGGCTCGGTCAACGAGCACTATGCCGCCATTCAGGTGCCGGTGATGGCAGTCTCGGGCTGGCGCGACGGCTATACCAATCCCGTGTTCCGGCTCATGCAGCATCTGGAGGTGCCGCGCCGCGCCATCGTTGGTCCCTGGGGCCACAAGTACCCGCACATGGGCGGACCGGGACCGGCCATCGACTTCCTCGGCGAATGCGTTGCCTGGTGGGATCGCTGGCTCAAGGGCCGCGAGAACGGCATCGAGGCCGAGCCGCGCCTGCGCGTCTGGATGATGGACCCCTCCTCGCCGCTCACTACATCGAGTCCCGGCCACTGGGTCGCCGAGGAGACCTGGCCCTCGGCGCGCATCAAGGAGCAATCCTGGCGCCTCGGCGCCGGCGCGCTGCTCAATCCCGGCCAGTTCCCAAGGGCGCGCGATACCGAGCCGATGACCATCCAGTCGCCGCTGTCGGTGGGGCTGTTCGCGGGCAAATGGTGTTCCTACGCCGAAGAAACCGACCTGCCTTGGGACCAACGCCAGGAGGATGGTGGCGCGCTGCTGTTCGATAGCTGGCCGCTCGCGGCGGCGATCGAGATCATGGGCGCGCCGGTGGTAGAACTCGACATCGCCGCCGACCAGCCCGTCGCCATGGTGGCGGTGCGCCTCTGCGATGTCTCGCCGGACGGACGCTCGGCGCGGGTGAGTTTCGGCATCCTCAACCTGACTCATGCCGAGAGCCACGAATGCCCGCGCCCGTTGCAGCCGGGCGAGCGGCAGCGGGTGGCCGTCACGCTCAACAACATCGCCCAGCATTTCCCGCGCGGCCATTCGATTCGGGTGGCGATCTCGTCATCCTATTGGCCCCTCGCCTGGCCGTCTCCGCGCCCGGCGCGCCTGACGATCCATCCAGAGCGCTCGCGGCTGATCCTGCCCGTGCGCCCGCCGCGCGCGGAAGACAGCGCGCTGCGTCCGTTCGGACCGCCGCGCATGGCCGAGCCGTTGCCCATGACGCTGATCGCCCCCGCCGATCGGCGCTGGACGGTGAACCTGGACCTGGGGTCGAACCGGGTGGAGTTGAATGTCGTCAATAACGACGCGCACTATCGGCTCGATGACACGCTCCTCGCATCCAAACGCCATGCGCGTGAACGCTACTCCTATGTCAACAACGATTACGCCACGCTGCGCGGCTTCGTCGAGCAGGTGCGTGAGTTTTGCCGTGGCGACTGGGTGGTGAGTACCGTGACACGCACGGTGTTGACCTCCACCGAGACCGATTTCGTCATCCGCGCCACGCTGGATGCCTACGAGGGCGAAGCGCGCATCTTTTCCAAGAGCTGGGACCAGCAAGTGCCCCGCGATCTGGTTTGAGCCGATGCGGCCGCGCCCAGCAGACACCCCATCGACGAGAGCAAGAATCCATGTCCGCGAAACGCCAACTCTTTTTTGTCGGCCTTGATGCCTTCAACCAGGAAACCCTTGAAACCCTGCCCCAAGCCAGCGAGGTCGACTTTCGTCCCGCCCTGACGCTCGCGGAGATGCGCGACGACCCGGAGGTCGATATCGCCGGGCTGATCGAACGCGCCGCCTCCCGCATGGCCGAGGCGCCCGGCGGACCGGCTGGCGTGGCGAGCTTTTTCGATTTTCCCGGCACCATCATCGCCGCCGCGCTGGCCGAACGCTTTGGGCTGCCGGGGCCGGGCCTCGAACCGATCTTCAAGTGCGAGCACAAATACTGGTCACGGCTGGAGCAACAGAAAGTCGTGCCCGAGCATATCCCGGCCTTCGTCGCCTTCGATCCGCATGCCGACGATGCCTACACGACCATCGGCATGCTGCCGCCGTTCTGGATCAAGCCGGTGAAGTCGTTTCGTTCCTACCTCGCCTACGCCATCAACGGGCCGCGTCAGTTCGCCGACATCATGGAGGTCTGCCGCGAACGCGGTGGTGCCATCATCGAGCCATTCCGCGCGGTCATGCGGGCCTATGAGATGCCGCCCGAGCTGACCGAGATGCCGGAGAGCTTCATCGCCGAATCCTCGATCGGCGGCGCCCAGTGCACGCTCGAAGGCTATGCCTATGACGGCAAGGTGGTGGTCTATGGCGTCGTCGATAGCGTGCGCGAGGCGGCTTCGTCGTCGTTCGCCCGCTATGAGTATCCGTCGATTTTGCCGCTCGAGATCCAGCACCGGATGATGGATGTCACGCGCTTGGTGATCCAGCAATTCGGCTTCACGCACGGCCCGTTCAACGTCGAGTTCTTCTATGACCAGACCAACGACAAGGTCTGGCTGCTGGAGGTCAACCCGCGCGCCTCGCAGAGCCACGCCGATCTGTTTCAGAAGGTGCATGGGGTGTCGCACCTGTCGGTGGTGGCCGACCTCGCGCTCGGGCGCAAACCGGCCCCGCTTGGTCGCCAGGGCCGTTGGAATGTCGCCGCGCATTTCTTCACGCGCGCCTTCGAGCCGGGCCGCGTCAGCTTCGTGCCCAAGCCCGAGGCCCTGCAGCGGGTCAGCCGGCGCCAGGGCGATACCCGCATCCAGGTGATGGTCAACAAGGGCGATGACCTGCTCAAGCTCGCCAATCAGGACAGCTACAGCTTCGAGCTGGCCAATGCCTACATCGGCGGGCGCGACCGCGCCGAGCTGCTCGACAAGTACGACCAGGTGCTCGATGCGTTGCAGTTCGATATCGAGTTCGAGGTCGAGACCGAATACACCACGCCGGTGGCTTGAGTCTTGCGCTGGGCGGCGCGAGGTCGCCGGTGGTGTCCTCTCACCCCCAACAATTCTTAGAAGGATGACAGGGACCGGGCGTTATGTATGCTGACACTGAGGGTGAGCGAGCGCAGCGACTGAAGAACCCGAGTGTATGGCATTGTCAGGGCTTTCCCTATACTGTACGGTATTACCGTACATCACGAGGCACCCGACAATGGACACCACAACTGTAAACAAATTCAGGGACAACCTGAAAAGCTTTGTCGAACATGTCGTTAGCCAGCATATTCCGCTTCGCGTAACACGCCGTTCTGGCTCGGATTTTGTAGTGATGAGTGCGGAGGACTGGGAACGTGACCAGGAAACCCTATACGTACTCCAAAATACCAGCCTTATGCGCCAAATCGCCGATTCCAGTGTTACCCATAACGCCGGGACCGGATATACCCCGACCCAAGAGCAGCTAGATGAGATCACTGGTATTTGAGGGTAGAACATGGGAAATGTACGAAGACCTACGGCAGCGCGACAAACGGATGCACAAGAATCTTTGCGCCATTTTGAAAGAAATGTTGCGTGGCGATCCCAGCATCGGTTTGGGGAAACCCGAAGCACTTCGACAGAACCTTTCCGGCTTTTGGTCGAGGCGACTTAGCCAGAAGGATCGGCTTGTGTATCAGTTTGACGATACTCATATCTATATCTTTGCTATAGGCGGCCACTACGACTCTTTTGAGCCCTAACTATTTGATCACGGCGGTTTCGGCGTGGGCCGCCGCTTCGATGTCGAGAATGAAGCCCGTGGCGGCGCGAGGTCGCCGGTGGTGACTAAGCCGAGCGCGCCAACGCCATCAGCTGATAGGGCTCAAGCAGCAATTCCTGGGTGGCGATGATGGTCTGACCGGCGAACAGGTCGACCATGGTCTTGCGCATCCCCATCTGGCGCAGACGCCGCGCCTCCAGGCGTTGCGAACGCTCGCTGAAATTGCCGATGACGAAGACGGTCGACTGCTCGCTCGAGCGCAGGAAACCGAACACCTGCGGATTGCCGGTATCCAATAGCTCGGTGTCGCCGCGTGCGAAGGCGTGGTTATGGCTGCGCACCTGCAACAGGCGCAGCAGGCCTTGATAGACGCGCCCCGGCACCGTCTCGCGATCGCGGCGTTGCTCGGCGCGCTGCCAATCGAAGGCGCCGCGATGCAGCCAGCGCGAATCGCCGACCTTCTCGGCATCCTGATCGTAGCCGTAGTCGTTGAGGGTCGCGATCTCGTCGCCGAGATAGATCAGCGGGATGCCGCCGATCATGATGATGATGCCGTGGATCAGCAGGAGGCGGCCGATCGCCAGTTCCAGCTCGGCCTCATCCTGCTGCTCGAGCGCCTTCTCGAACCCGGTCAGCGAGGCGCAAGTGCCAGAGACGCGCGCGTTGCCGGTCGCCGGGTCTTCCTGGAACGGTGCGCCTCGGGCAAAGCTGCCCTCGAAGCGCCCGGTGTAGAAGCGGGTCAGGAACAGCCGGTGCGCGTCCGGGTCGAAGCCGACGGCCTCGACATCGTCGTTGGCGAAGGCCCAGCCGATGTCGTCATGGCAGCGCACATAGTTGACCCAGGCGCAGCCCGAGGGCACCGCGAAGCGGCTCTGCATCGCCCGTTGCAAGACGCGCACATCGCGCGTCGCCAGCGCGTCCCAGAGCAGGGCCATCAACTGCGGGTTGTACGACAGCGGGCATTCGTCGATGCTGACGTATTCGCGCACCTCGTCCGGGTGCACGATGGCCTCCGATTTGAACACCATCGCTGGCGCGGCGATGCTGACCAGGGCATTGAAGGCCTGGATGATCCAATGCGCCTCGGGCAGATTCTGCGAGTTGGTGCCGATCCGCTTCCAGAGAAAGGCGACCGCATCCAGGCGCAGGATCTCGACACCCTGATTGGCCAGGAACAGCATCTCCTCGAGCATCCGGTTGAAGACCTCCGGATTCTCGTAGTTCAGATCCCACTGATAGGTGTGGAAGGTGGTCCAGACCCACTTCTTGATCCCGGTGCGATAGGTGAAGGCGCCGGGATGATCCTCGCCGAAGACCTCGGGCATGGTCTTTTCGTACAGGTCCGGCAGCGTGCGATCGGGGAACAGCCGGTAGTAGCCCTGGTGGGTGCGATCGCCGGCCAATGCCGCGCGCGCCCATTCATGTTCGTCGCTGGTATGGTTGAAGACGAAGTCGAGCGTCAGCGAGATGCCGTGATGGCGCAGTTCGGTGGCCAGGTCGGCGAGATCCTGCATGGTGCCGAGTTCGGGATCGACCTCGCGATAGCTGCTGACCGCGTAGCCGCCATCGTTGTCGCCCGCGGGCGAGCGAAACACCGGCATCAGGTGCAGGTAGGTGATGCCGAGTTCGGTCAGATAGGGGATGCGTTCGCGCAGCCCGGCCAGATCCCCGGCGAAGAGATCGACGTAGCACATGGCGCCGACCATCCGGTTGGACTGATACCAGTAGGGATCGGCGCCGCGCATCGCGTCCAGCGCCTTGAGTTCGGGCGAGCGGGCGATCCACATCTCGGTGGCCGAGGCGACGATGCTCTCGAGATGATAGAAGAAGTCGTAATAGCCGCCATAGAGGCCATAGAGGCGCTTGAACAGACGGGGAAAGTGGCGCTCGAGCCGCTCGCGGTAACCGAGCCATTCGACCTCGTCGACGGCGCCGCTGAAGCGCTGTTCGAGTCGCGGGAGTAGGCGCGCGAGGGATCGGTCCGCCTGCTCGCGCACCCACTGCTCGTCATTGATCGGTGTCTTGTTGTTATCCATGGATTCTTCGGTGATGCGCGCTC
>NZ_JBKHDN010000056.1:0-14476 GCF_046541315.1 Halochromatium sp.
CGCGATGGCCGCATCGCCAGGCAGGTGTCGGGCCTGCTACCGCGTCGGGAGCGCGGCAGCGGCGCCTTCCCGGCACCGGGCTGGGTGTCCGGCTATGGCTGGAACGGTTTTCTGCCATTCGCGCGCAATCCGGGCGTGACCGCGCCGAGCAGCGATCGCTTGGTGAGCGCCAACGACGCAATGAGCGCCGGCGACGAGGCGCAACCGGCGCTCGGCCATTCCTGGCTGGCGCCGTTTCGCGCCCAACGCATCAAGGCGCTGCTGGAGCGCCCTGGGCGGTTCGATGGCGAGCGCATGGCGCGCATGCAGACCGATCGCGTCAGCCCGGAGGCGGCGCTCTACCTGGCCTCCTTGCGGCGGCATCTGCCCGCGATCAGGCGCCTCGATCCCACAGCGGCCAGTCTCGCCGAGAGGCGACTGCTGGATTGGTCCGGGGATTTTCGGCAGGACAGCCGCCCCGCCGCCTTCTTCGTGCTCTTGCGTCCGGCCCTCTATCGGGCGCTCTACGGCGACGAGCTGGGGCCGGATCTGGAGCTGCTGATGGGATTGGAGACCCGCACCTATGGGCCGCTGGCCGAGGCCATGCGCACTGACCAATCGCGCTTTTGGGACGATCGCGAGACGCCCGCGCACCAGGAGGGACCGGCAGCGATCTGGGCGCGGGCATTGCGGGCGACAGCGCGCGCCTTACAAGAGGCGGTGCCGGGAGAGGAGGCGCCGACCTTGGGGCAGCTGCGGCGGCTGACCTTCCCGCATGCCTTCGACGGCCAGCCGCTGCTCGGGGATCTCTTCAATCTTGGCCCCCTCGGCCGTGGCGGCGATCATGGCACCATCGACGTCGCCTTGGCGCCGCTGACGCGCCCGCGCGAGATCGGCAATATCCCCTCGCTGCGGGTCGTGTTCGCGCCGAGCGACTGGGACGCGACCCGCGGCACCCTGCCGCTCGGGCAATCCGGGCATCGCCTGTCGCGCTTCCGGGCCGATCAGCTCGACGATTGGTTGGCCGGCCGCTCGCACCCCTGGCCCTGGGAGGGCCCGGCTGCAGAGCAGGCGCTCGGCACCTTGGAATTGCTGCCGGAGCCGGATTGAGCGCCGTTCTCGTGCCGAGGCTCATACCAGCGATAGAGTTCGCGCGGCGCGCTGTCACAGAGCGTGCAGCCGCGGCAGGCGGCAGGCGTTGCGAGGCGCTCGATGCGCCCCTTCTCGATCCACTTCTGCAACAGTGCCCGCGCGACCGCGTTCGAGACGCCGAGCTGGAGGGCGACCTCTTGCAGCGAGGCCACGCCCTGCTGGCGCACCAGATCGCGCGCTCGGGTCAGCATCAGGCGCGCTCGTGCGCGGTGTCGAAGGACATCGCCCGCTCGCGCCGGCCCCACAGGCGCAGGCCGGTGAAGACCAGGATCAAGAGCACGAGCAGGCCGCCGATCCAGATCCCGGAGATGAGCGGATGGCGCTCGAAGGTCAGCGTTTGGTAGAACAGGGTCGCGGTGATGTAGGCGATGCCCGTCGTCCAGACCGCGACGAAGCTCGCCCAGGGCGCGCCGGCCTCGCGCACGATGGCGCCCAGGGTGGCGACGCAGGGGAAGTAGAGCAGCACGAACAGCAGATAGGCGAAGGCCCCGGCGCGGCCGTCGAAACGCGCCTCCATCGCACCGAAGGTGCCGGGCGTGAGGGCTTGCTCGGCGGCGATCGCCTCGGCGTCGACCTCGCTTCCAATCCCCAGACCGAGCGGATCGGCGATGCCTTGACCCACCTCGCTCAGGTTGGCCGGGACCGTGGCAAAGGCCGCGCCGAGCGCCGGTCCCAGGCGAAAAGGCGGCTCTTCCTGCGCGGGCGCGGCTTCGGCGGCGAGCCGGCTGTAAAGGCTGTCGAGGGTGCCAACGATGACCTCTTTGGCCAGCACGCCGGAGAAGATGCCGAGCACGGCGGGCCAGTTGTCTTGGCCGATGCCCATGGGCGCGAACAACGGCGTCGCCAGACGGCTCCCGACGGCCAGGATCGAGTCGTCGCTGTCGGCCTGATCCAGGCGCCCGTCGGTGCCGATCGAGCTGAGCAGATTCAGGATCACGACCATGACGATGATGACCTTGCCGGCCTCGCGCAGGAACAGCTTGATGCGATCCCAGGTCCGCAGCAAGACCCCGCGCAGGCGGGGCAGGTGATAGGGCGGCAGCTCCATCATGAAGCCCGTGCTGGCACCGGCGAGCAGGGTCCGCTTCATCACCAGGCCGGTGAGCAGCGCGATCGCGATGCCGGTCAGATAGAGGGCAAAGACCACATTCTGGCCGGAATGCGGAAAGAAGGCGGCGGCGAAGAGCACATAGACGGGGAGCCGCGCGCCGCAGGACATGAAGGGGTTCATCAGGATGGCGAGTTTGCGCTCGCGCTCGTTCTCGAGCGTGCGCGTTGCCATCACTGCGGGCACGTTGCAGCCGAAGCCGACGATCAGCGGCACGAAGGCCTTGCCGGGCAGGCCGATCGAGCGCATGAAGCGATCCATGACGAAGGCCGCGCGCGCCATATAGCCGGAATCCTCGAGCGCGGAGAGGAAGATGTAGAGGCTGGCGATGATCGGAATGAAGGTGGCGACCACGCTCAGACCGGCGCCGACGCCATCGGCCAGGATCAGCCGCAGCCAATCCGGGGCGCCGAGCTGGACCAGCAGCGCGCCCAGGCCATCGACGAACAGCGCGCTGGCGACGCCGTCGAACAGATCGATGAAGGCGCCGCCGATGTTGATGGTGAACACGAACATCAGGTACATCATTGCCAGGAACAGCGGGATGCCCCAGAGGCGGCTGAGGACGACGCGGTCGATGGCATCGGACAGATGGCCGCCGGCGGCGCCGCGCTGGCGCTGCACGGTCTTGGCCAGCGCATGCGCGTGCGCGAAGCGGGTGTCGGCGATCTGGATGTCGGCGTCCTCGCCGGAGCGCGCGGCAATGACCGCGCGCCAGTGCTGAATACGTTCCTCGAGCCAGGGGTCATGCGGGTGCTCGAGGTGCGCCTGAGGGCCGGCCTCGATCAGCTTCAGCGCGAGCCAGCGCTGGTTGCGCGCGGCGGTGCCGCCAAGCCTGGGGCCGAGTTCGGCGATGGCCTGTTCGACGCTTTCATCATGGCCGAGCGCATGGCCGCCGGCTTCGCGACCTTCGGCGACGGCGAGCGCGCGTGCGCTGAGTTCGGTGATGCCCTGCTTGGCGACCGCGATCACCGACACCACCGGGCAGCCGAGTTTCTCGGCTAGGGCGTCGCTGTCGATCTCGATGCCGCGCTTGCGCGCGACGTCGATCATATTCAGCGCCAGCACGACCGGCACATCGAGTTCCAAGAGCTGGATGGTCAGATAGAGGTGACGCTCGAGATTGGTGGCATCGGCGACATTGATGACCAGATCCGCCTCGCGACTCAATAAATAGTCGCGGGTGACCTGCTCGTCGAGCGAATCCGCGTCCAGCGAGTAGATGCCGGGGAGGTCGATGACGCGCACCGGGCGGCCGTCGAGTTCGCTGCGACCTTCGCGCCGTTCGACCGTGACCCCGGGCCAGTTGCCGGTGGTTTGGCGAATGCCGGTGAGGGCGTTGAACAGCGCGGATTTGCCGCAGTTGGGGTTGCCTGCCAGCGCCAGGGTCAAGGGCGCCGTGGATGGCGCGGGGGTGTGCGGCTCATCAGGTGTGCGATTCATCCCGGTACGGCTCCATGAAAGGCGGCTGCCTCGCTAGTCGGATTGGGGCGCTGCGTCGAGTCCTGCGGGGGATCCGGCGTCGACCGCTGTGTCTAGGGTCGAGTCATCGAGCCGCGTCACGATCAGCTTCTCGACGATACCGCCGCCGAGCGCGATGTGTGTGTTGCCGGCCGAGACCACCAGCCCCGAGCCGCGTCGATGCTCGACCCGTAGCTCGGTGCCGAGACGGATGCCGAGTCCGCGCAGCTTGCGCTGTAGCGCATGGCCGCCGGCGATCTGGGTGACCACGGCGCAGCTGCCCACGGGTAGCCGGGCCAAGGTTAGAGGGGGTGAGACCCGTTGTTCCATCTCAATGGTTCTGCTGAGAAAAAAACATGATCGATCAGGGGTAGAAACGTGTCGCGTTCTCAACATAATGGCGATACGCCTGCTTGGGAAGCCATCGCAGGGTGTTCGGTTGACGCGGCGCAGCATTCCGCCTCGATGCCGACCAAGCCCCGACATCGAAACGACCCAGTTGAGAACTCTCCATTGAGAACTGTGCCATTTGCGCTATCATCTAAGCCGAAGGCGGCCTCGGCTGTTGCCTTTTGGACGCACGTCTTGGACGGTCGCTGCGGCGGTTGCTCAACGGAGACGATTCGACGATCGACGATAATGATGCAGGCCAGGGTCTCGAGATCCAAGTGGTCTGCCCGATAGAGGCATAAATAATGACTCCGAAACAAACCCATACCTTATGGCATCTACGTCGCCAAGGCCTGCAGTACGAGGCGGAAATCGCCGAACAGGCCTGGTCTAAAGGCCGCCCGTTCGAACCCGATCAGCGCGCGCCGCTGAAACGCGAGACGCGAGAACTGATCGAGCAATGCAACTGGGAATTGACCGCCGAGATTGCTTGAGCCAGGGCACGGATAGGGCGCGGACCTGGACTGGTAGCGCCGCCTGAGCGCGTGCGTCAGCGCCAGGCGGAAGCGACAGGGCGCGTCGAGTGCGCAACAGCAACACTGATGCAAAAAGGATATTTACTGCTGGAAACCCCTTTCGATCAAGAGGGGAGCGTTTTGGTCAGGACGCAGGAGCGCGAACCTCGGCTCGATCGCCCCGGGCTGAGGTTCGTCGCCGCCTTCGACGATATCGATGCCGCCTTGATGCATCTGCATGAACGTCTGCGCCGCCAGCTCGTGACGCTGGAGCCGCGCCGCTACGCGGTCGGGCTCGAAGAGGCCGTGATCGCGGCCGATGCCATCGAACTCGATCACCGGCGGGTCTTCATCGAACCCGCGCTCGCCACATGCGCGCGGATCGATCACGGCGTCGAGGCCCTGCATCGCCGGCATCGCTGGTGGGATCGACTCCTGCACGCAGTTGGCGCGTTCGCGGTGCTTCTGTTGCTGCTGTGGGGAATGCGTCCGCTCTGAGCGGGTCAGTCCCAAAATCCGCTGATGCCGGCAACGCCTTGCGCGCCATGGTCGATGGCGGCGTCGAGATCGGCCGCATCGACGCCGCCCAAGGCGTAGACCGGCAGGCAGGCGTCTTCGACCAGTTCGGCAAAGCGAGACCAGCCGAGCGGGATCGCGTCGGCATGGCTGCGCGTGGGCCGCACGGGCGACAGCAGGGCATAGTCGAGGCCGAGTTCGGCGGCCTTGGCCAGCGCGCTGGCGCCGTGGCAGGACGCGCCGACCAGCGCCTTGCCGATCTCGGGCCGCTCGCGCAGGGCCGAGAGTCGGGCCTCGGTCAGATGCAGGCCGGCGCCGGGCAGCTCGGCGGCGAGGCGGGGCTCGCAGTTCAACAGCAAGCGGGCCTGGGCAGCGCGGCAAACCTCGGCGCACCGTCGCGCCAGCTTGGCGTAGTCGTGGGCGTCGAGTCCAGGCGCGCGCAGTTGCACGATGGGCGGATCGGCCACGGTGAGGGAGCGTTCGAGGCGCGCGACGAAGGCGTTCGGGTCACGCGCTCCGGCACCGGTGATCAGATAACGGTTCGGCAGGCGTAACGCGCTGATGACGGGGCGATCGGCGGCCGGGAAGCGCGCCGGGTCCATCTGCTCGGGATGTTGCCAATCCAAGGCCTGGCCCTCGCGTCCGCTGGGGATGCCCCGATAGCCGAGCACGCGATGGATGTCGAGCAGGACGCGGCGATCGCCATAATCGTGCCGCAGACGGATCAGCGGGCGCGAGGCGCTGACCTGGATGCCCAGTTCCTCGTCGAGTTCGCGGGCCAGGCCCTGCGCGACCGGCTCGCCGGGCTCCAGCTTGCCGCCGGGAAACTCCCAGAGGCCGCCTTGGTGCGTGGCGATGGGGCGCCGGGCGATCAGGACGCGCCCTGCGGGATCGCTCAGGACCCCGGCGGCGACATGGATCAGCCCGGTGTTATGCGCTGTCTGCGGCATGGGTTTGCGTCATCGAGCAGGGCGACGTCTCTCGTTCCGGGCTAGGTCAGGGGCTAGGTCCGGTACTCGGCATTGATGCGGACGTAGTCATAGGAGAGATCGCAGGTGAGCAGGCGCGCGTTGGCGCCGCCACGGCCGAGCGCGACCCGAATGCTGAACGCCTCCTGGGCCATCACGGCGCGCCCGGCCGCCTCCTCGTAGCCCGGATCGCGGCCACCGCCGGAGACGACGAGCACCTCGTCGAGCCAGATGCGCACCCGCTCGATGTCCAGCCCGTCGAGGCCCGCGCGCCCCACCGCGGCCAGGATGCGCCCCCAGTTCGGGTCCGCGGCAAACAGCGCGGTCTTCACCAAGGGCGAATGCGCGATGGTCTCGGCGACCTGACGTGCCTCGGCGGCCGTGCCGGCCTCGCTCACCTCGATGCTGACCAGCTTGGTCGCGCCCTCGCCGTCGGCGACGATGGCGCGCGCGAGTTCATCGCAAAGCGCGTCGAGCGCCTGTTGAAAGGCGATGAACGCCGGCGCGTTGGCATCAGCGAGGGGCGGATTGCCGAGGGTGCCGGCAGCGGCGAGCACGCAGGCATCGTTGGTCGAGGTGTCGCCGTCGATGCTGATCGCGTTGAAGGAGCCGGCCACGGCCTGGTTCAGGCACTGTTGCAGGAGTCCGGGCTCGATCGCCGCGTCGGTGGCGATGAAGGCGAGCATGGTCGCCATATCGGGCCGAATCATGCCGGCGCCCTTGGCGATGCCGGTTAGCGTCGCCCGCCGGTCGCCGAGCATCAGCTGCCGCGTCGCCCGTTTGGGCTGGGTATCGGTGGTCATGATCGCGCGCGCGGCGGCGTCCCAGCCGTCCTCGGCGAGGGCCGAGAGCGCCATCGGCAGGGCCGCGGTGAGCCGAGCGACCGGCAGATCCTCGCCGATCACGCCGGTCGAGAAGGGCAGCACCCGAACCGGCTCGACCGCGCTCAGCGCCGCGAGCGCCTGGCAGCAGGCCACCGCGTCTTCGAGCCCGCGCCGCCCGGTGCCGGCATTGGCGTTGCCGGCATTGATCAGCAACCAGCGGGGCGCGGCCTTGGCGAGATGCTCGCGCGCGACGATGACCGGCGCCGCGCAGAAGGCGTTGCGGGTGAAGGTGGCCGCGCAGGCCGTGCCCTCCGGCAATTCGATCAAGACCAGGTCGTCGCGCTCGCGATAGCGGATCGCGGCCGGCACTGCGGCGACGCGGACGCCACGGATGGAGGCATGCTTGGGCATGATGCGCCCGGCCTCAGGAGACGCGCCCATGGCATTGCTTGTACTTCTTGCCCGAGCCGCAGGGGCAGGGCTCGTTGCGGCCGACCTTGCGCCCGTCGCGCACGAAGGGCTGTGGCGCATCCTCGGCGCCGCCCGTGGCGCTCGCAGCGCCCGGCGTCGCCTGACGCGTTGCTGCCTGCTCCGACTCGGCCTCGGCGGCCTGCTTGGCCGAGGCCGGCAGCCCCGCGAAGGCCTCGTGCTTGAACTGGAAGACGTCCGCGCTCGGTGTCTGCGGCAGGATGTCCTCGGGCATCTGCAGCTGCATCCGCGCCAGCGTCTTGACCACCTCCTGCTTGATGCTCGCGAGCATCGCCGAGAACATCTCGAAGGCCTCGCGCTTGTACTCCTGCTTCGGGTTCTTCTGCGCATAGCCGCGCAGATGGATGCCCTGGCGCAGGTAGTCCATCTGCGCGAGATGGTCCTTCCACTGGCTATCGAGCGTCTGCAGCATCACCGCCTTCTCGATCTGGCGCATGGTCTGGGCGCCGACCAGCCGCTCTTTTTCCGCCGCCTGGGCCTCGAGCTGGGCGGCGATGCGCTGGCGCAGGGTCTCCTCGTGCAGCTCGTCGTCCTCGTCGAGCCAGTGCTGGATCGGCCAGTCGCCACCATAGGTCTCTTGCAACGCCGCACCGAGTCCGGCCACGTCCCATTGCTCCTCGAGACTGCGCGGTGGGATATAGCCGTCGATCAGCTCGTTGAGCACATCATGGCGCATCGCGGCGATGGTCTCGGAGACATCCTCGTTGTCCATCAATTCCCGGCGCTGCTGATAGATCACCTTGCGCTGATCGTTGGCGACGTCGTCGTAGTCGAGCAGCTGTTTGCGGATATCGAAGTTGCGCCCCTCGACCTTGCGCTGCGCGTTCTCGATCGCCTTGGTCACCCAGGGGTGCTCGATCGCCTCGCCTTCCTGCATGCCGAGACGCTGCATCATGCTGGCCACGCGTTCGGAGGCGAAGATGCGCATCAGGTTGTCTTGCAGCGAGAGATAGAAGCGGCTCGAACCCGGATCGCCCTGGCGCCCGGAGCGTCCGCGCAATTGGTTGTCGATGCGGCGGGATTCGTGGCGCTCGGTGCCGATCACGTGCAGGCCGCCAGCCTGGATGACCTGGGCATGACGGCGATTCCAGTCGGCCTTGATGCGCCGGCGATCGGACTCGTTGGTCGCCGTTTCGAGTTCGGCATCCAGGTTGCCGCCGAGCACGATGTCGGTGCCGCGGCCGGCCATGTTGGTGGCGATGGTCACGGCGCCGGACTCGCCGGCGCGGGCGATGATGCCGGCCTCGCGCTCGTGCTGCTTGGCATTCAAGACCTCGTGCGGGATCTTCTCGGCCTTGAGCTTGCCCGAGACCAGCTCCGAGGTCTCGATCGAGGCGGTGCCGACCAGCACCGGCTGGCCGCGTTCGACGCAGTCGCGGATGTCCTCGATGATCGCGCGGTACTTTTCCTCTTGGGTCAGATAGACCAGATCGCCGCGATCGTCGCGGATCATCGGCTGGTTGGTCGGGATCACCGTGACCTCGAGGCCATAGATCGACTGGAACTCGAACGCCTCGGTGTCGGCGGTGCCAGTCATGCCGGCGAGCTTCGGATAGAGCCGGAACAGGTTCTGGAAGGTGATCGAGGCCAGGGTCTGGTTCTCCTGCTGGATCGCCACCCCTTCCTTGGCCTCGACCGCCTGGTGCAGGCCCTCGGACCAGCGCCGCCCGGGCATGGTGCGGCCGGTGAATTCGTCGACGATGATGATCTGGCCGTCGCGGACGATGTAATCGACATTCCTCTGGAACAGCGCATGCGCGCGCAACGCGGCGTAGACATGGTGCATGAGCACGATGTTGCCGGCATCATAGAGGCTCTCGCCGGCGCCCAGGAGGCCCATCTCGGTGAGCTGTTGCTCGACCTTCTCGTGACCCTCTTCGCTGAGGTAGACCTGGCGCGCCTTCTCGTCGAGCGAGTAGTCGCCCGGGCCGAAGTCGGGCTGGCCCTCGTCGTCGATGATCGGCTCCTGACGCGTCAGGTTCGGGATGATCCTGTCGATCTTGGTATAGAGATCGGTATTGCCTTCCGACGGCCCGGAGATGATCAGGGGCGTGCGCGCCTCGTCGATCAGGATCGAGTCGACCTCGTCGACGATGGCGTAGAAGGGGTCACGCTGCACCCGCTGCTCGGGCGTGAACGCCATGTTGTCGCGCAGATAATCGAAGCCGAATTCGTTATTGGTGCCGTAGGTGATGTCGGCGTGGTAGGCCTCGCGGCGGCTGGCACGGCGCAGATGCCGATAGCCCTCCTGCTCGGGCGGCTCGTAACTCGGGTCGAACAGGAACGAGGCGCTGTCCGGCCCCTGACCGCCGGAGCTGTTGATGACGCCGACGCTCAAGCCGAGTGCGTGATAGATCTGTCCCATCCAGGCCGCGTCGCGACGCGCCAGATAGTCGTTGACGGTGACGATATGCACGCCCTTCCCGGGCAGGGCATTGAGATAGGCGGCGAGGGTGGCGACGAGGGTTTTGCCCTCGCCGGTGCGCATCTCGGCGATCTTGCCATCGTGCAAGACCATGCCGCCGACGAGCTGCACATCGAAGTGGCGCATGCCGAGCACGCGCTTGCCGGCCTCGCGCACGATGGCGAAGGCATCGGGCAGGAGATCGTCCAGGGTAGCGCCTTCGGCGAGCCGCTCGCGAAAGACGCCGGTGCGCGCGCGCAGCGCCTCCTCGGAGAGCGTGGAGAGGCTGTCCTCGAGCGCGTTGATCTGCTCGGTGGACTTCATCAACCGCTTGACCAAACGCTCGTTACGGCTGCCGAAGACCTTTCGGAAAAGGCGTAGGGCCATGATGGGGCTCTTTAAGGTAGTGGACTGGAATAATCGGCGAATGATACCGGAGTCGCCCGGGCCTCGCAGACCCGACGCCGGGGTGGCGCGCCTGGGCCAACGCCGCCAGACGCCGCGTCCAGGCGCGCCGGCGGCCTGGGGGCGGCCTGGGGGCGGCCTGGGGGCGGCTTGGGGGGCGGCTGGGGGCAGCCTGGGGCCGGCGGATTCGACAAGCCGCGCCGAGTGTGGTCCGCGAGGCGACTCCGCCACGGCGCTGGATTCGGGAACAGGGGCGCGGAAAGAATGTCAGGCGGAAAGGAATCTTAGAGGCGGGCGAGGCGCGAGCGTTCACTGGGATCGAGGAAGCGCATGGGATCGATGGCCTTGCCATTCCGCCGGACCTCGAAGTGGACATGGGGGCCTGTCGAGCGTCCCGTGGAACCCAGCTTGGCGATGACCTGTCCCTTGGTGACCAGTTCGCCTTCGCGGACCAGATTGCTCGAGTTGTGCGCGTAGCGGGTCTCCAGGCCATCGGGATGCTGGATCTCGACGATCTTGCCGTAGCCATTCTTGCGCCCGGAGAAGATCACCAGGCCATCGGCCATGGCGACGATATCGGCACCGTGACGGGCGGCGATATCGATGCCCTTGTGGATGCTGCGTCGCCCGGTAATCGGATGACGACGCAGGCCGAAGGTCGAGGTCACCACGCCGCCGGTGGTCAATGGCCAGCCATCTGGAACCGTATGGCTTTTCAGCTCCCGCTCCATGATCAGCGTTTCGAGGAGGCCGAGCTTGTGTTTGCGGTCGTCGATCTTGGCCAGCACCTTGGCGAGGTCTTGCGCGATCTCGTCGACGCTGTTCTCGCGCAGACTGGCCTTTTCCGGTCCCCCGGACGGGGCGGGGTGGCGAAAATCGAATTCCTCGCGATCGAGCCCGGACATCTCGACGAGGCGTTGGCCGAGCGCATTGATGCGGATGATTTCGGCCTGAAGCTGACCGACGCGGATCGCGATACTGTCGAGTTCGGCATCGGCGCCGCGCGCATCGTTGGCGAAATGCCTGGTGTTGACGTGGGTGAGGACGGTTCCGAGGTCGAGCTGAGCGGGGGTCGAAAAGCGATGTTTACCAAGCCAGAAACCGGTCATCCCGGCCAACATGGCAATCAGCGTGACGGCGAGAAGCGAGACAGCGCTGGGGCCGGATTGAGCGTTACTGTCGTTGAACCGTTGCATCGTGTCTCCGAGCAGTGTTGTCTTTCGCGCTCGCAGCGGAGTCGTTCGACCCTGCTGCGTGTCGCAATCGAATCCGGTCATAGACGCGCGGTGGAGACTGCGCGCTGATGCCGAACGGACGTGAGGATAGGGTTCTCGATCGCGCCGGGGCGCCGTTCCATGCCTAAGCCAACATCCCATGTTCGTCGTCATCTACGCGCGAGCAAGCCGATCGCGGCATTACTCGATGAGATCGAGCGGCGCGAGCGGCTACTGAGCGCGATCCGCGGCTACCTGCCAGCGGAGATGGCCCGGCATTGTTGCCAGGCCTCATTGCTGGCCGGTGAACTGACGCTGTTTGTTGATTCCCCCGTCTGGGTCGAGCGTTTTCGGTTTCTTTGTTGCGAGCGAATCGCCAGTCTGAAGGCTGCCGGCATCGAGGTCGAGCGCTGTCGGGTGCGCGTGCTGCCGCACACCGCGCGCGCCGTGCCTCGGCCGCCGCCGTCTCGCCCCAGGGCCGAAAGCGCGGGCGATGGCCCGGATAGCCGCGGCGCCGACGACTCTGATCTGACCTTGGCACTCGCGCGCCTCGCTCGCACGCTCAACCGCACGTCGTTCTAATCCGACGGGCGATGGCAAACGCGCTGAACCTCGATGCATCCGGCATTCATCCATGGGCAGGGATCGGCTGTCCATGGCGGATGGGCAGATCCAGGCTGTCGTCGAAGGTCACCTCTTCCCATGCCGATCGATCCGCGAGCAATGCACGCAGCAGACGATTGTTCAGGGCGTGGCCGGATTTGTGACCACGGAACGCACCGATGAGCGGATGTCCGAGCAAATAGAGATCGCCAATCGCATCCAGGATCTTGTGCTTGACGAATTCGTCCTCGTAACGGAGCCCGCCTTCGTTCAGCACGCGAAAATCATCGACCACGACGGCATTATCGAGGCTGCCGCCGAGCGCGAGGTGCTGCTGCTGCAAGGCCTCGATATCGCGCAGGAAGCCAAAGGTGCGCGCGCGACTGATCTCCTTGACGAAGGAGGTGGTGGAAAAATCGATCATCGCCGTTTGCAGCCGCGAGGCGAACACAGGATGGTCGAAATCGATCGAAAACTCGACCTTGAAACCATCCCAGGGGTCGAAGCGCGCATATTTGTCGCCATCCTCGACCACGATGGGTTTCTTGATCGCGATGAAGCGGCGCGGGCGAGGCTGCTCTTCGATGCCCGCGGACTGGAGCAAGAACACGAACGGGGCCGCGCTGCCGTCCATGATCGGAACCTCGCCCGCGCTCAGATCGACAAAGGCATTGTCGATGCCAAGGCCAGCGAAGGCCGAGAGCAGATGTTCGACCGTGGAGACCCGGACGTCGCCATTGCAGAGGGTGGTCGAGAGCCGCGTGTCACCTACATGCAGCGGGTTGGTCTGGATATCGACGACCGGCTCGAGGTCGGTGCGGCGAAAGACGATACCGGTGTCGGCGGCCGCTGGGCGGAGCGTCAGATAGACCTTCTCCCCGGTATGTAAGCCGACGCCGGTTGCCCGAATCACATTCTTGAGTGTTCGTTGGCGGATCATTGGCGCTCCTCCGAGCGTTACGGTAACCGGCACCCTGGCACAGGACCGCATCATGGGTTCTTGGTTGCGGCCGATCGACGGAGCCCCTCCATGGGCTTCAGCATGGCGCGGATTTCACGGCCCATGGATATTAGGGTTTTCCCGGATTATTATCAAGCGTTGAATCCTTTCGCGGGAAACAACGCCTGAATCGAGCCCCCAGCATGGACGCTGTGGGGCAACCCTCGATCAATCCGCTTGCCGGCGCAGGAAGGCCGGGATATCGAGATAGTCCAGGTCCGCTGCGGTGGCCTCGCCGCCAGCGCCGCTAGCGGCGCGCTTGTTGCGGATATACGCCGGCTGGTCCATGTCGCGGTAATCCGGCGCCGAGCCGTCGCGCTCGTTCTCGACCAGGCGCATCTTCGGCTCGCCGCCACGCGCCGCGAGGCGCTCGGCCTTGCGATCGCCGAGGCCGGTAGCGACCACGGTGACGCGCAGCTCTTCCTCCAGCTCCGGGTCGATGACGGTACCGACCACCACGGTCGCGTTGTCATCGGCGAAGTCGCGCACCGTGTTGCCGACCTCGTCGAACTCGCCGATGGTCAGCGTCATGCCGGCGGTGATATTGACCAAGATGCCATTGGCGCCCGCCAGATCGATGTCTTCCAGCAACGGGCTGTTGATGGCCTTCTCGGCGGCCTCGCGCGCGCGGTTCTCGCCGGTGGCCGAGCCGGTGCCCATCATCGACACGCCCATGCCGGACATCACGGTCTTGACATCGGCGAAGTCGACATTGATCAGGCCGGGACGGGTGATCAACTCGGCGATGCCTTGGGTGGCGTTCAGCAGCACATCGTTGGCGGCGCTGAAGGCATCGAGCAGGCTCATCTGCTTGCCGAGCACCGCGAGCAGCTTGTCGTTGGGAATGGTGATCAACGAGTCGACGTGCTTTTCCAACTCGAGGATGCCATCGGTGGCGACCTTGGCGCGCTTGCCGCCCTCGAACACGAATGGCTTGCTGACCACGGCCACGGTCAGGATGCCGAGTTCGCGCGCCACCGCAGCCACGATCGGCGCGGCGCCAGTGCCGGTGCCGCCGCCCATGCCGGCGGTGATGAAGACCATGTCCGCGCCATCGAGCACATCCTTGATGCGATCGCGGTCTTCCTCCGCAGCACGGCGACCGACGTCGGGATCGGCGCCGGCACCCAGGCCCTTGGTGATGCCCGCGCCCAACTGCAGGATGGTCTTGATGGCGACATTCTCCAACGCCTGGGCATCGGTATTGGCGCAGATGAACTCGACGCCCTCGATGTTGGCGGCGGCCATGTGATTGACGGCATTACCGCCGCCGCCACCGACACCGATGACCTTGATCACGGCGTTTTGGGTCTGGGTGTCCATTAGCTCGAAGCTCATATCGGTTACCTCGCTGAGTTGCTGTTGCGATCGACTGCGGTTGCTGGTTGCCCCCTCGGGCCGCGGGGATGGTCTCGCCCGACGATCATCCTTATTAAAAAGGACCGCTG